>NZ_JAPDCN010000025.1:0-52001 GCF_027706185.1 Aeromonas sp. Y318-3 | reverse complement strand
CTTCTCACTTCGAAAGTCAAGCGATTGTTTTCGCTTTCTTTCGGCGCCCACTTCACTAGGAAGCTGGCTCATCAGTTCGGCGTGTTCCGCCGTGCTGGTAGGGGCGCATTATAGGGAGCCTCGCCGGGATGACAAGGGCTTTTTGCAAAAATACGTTCGTTTGCTGAAAAAGCGAACTGAACGCCCCAAAACAGCCCCTTGGCACCTCTTTTACGCCGCTTTTTTGCTCAACTCTTCGCTTTGTGCCCGGATATAGTTGACCCAGCTGGTTGCCTTCTGCTGCCAGTTATCCTGCTGCTGCAGCTCACGGGCCAGTTCCAGCGCCTGGGCATACTGCTCCTTATTAAGGTGTGCCTGCACCAGCAGCGCTTTGGCACGATTGCCTTGCTCGCCTTTTACCGACTTGATGGCGGCGAGCTGGATCATGGCAGCATCAGTCTTGCCCTGTTGCAGCATCAGTTCGGCGGCGCGCATGGCAGCTTTGGGCTGACCATGTAGGCTGGCCAGCTGCTGCCAGCTATCAACTGCTTGTGACCACTCCCGGGCACCTTCCCACAATTGGGCAAGCAGTTGGCGGTTTTCAGCACTTTGCTTCATCTGTCCCTTGGCCATGGCCGCTTCCAGCAGACGGGCCCCACGATAAGGCAGCCCTTGCCAGGCATAGAGACGGATCAGCTGATTGCGGGCAGACGCATCATCCATCAGTTTTCTGTCGATAGCTGTTTGAAGCAGAGCCAACGCCTGATCGCCACGTTTGGCGGAGAGGTTGAGCGATACCGCCTGTTGCCACCATTTGCTCTCTTTGGGTTCGTGGCTGATCAACTCGGCCGCCTGATCGGCAGCCACGCCATAACGTTGCTGAGCGGTGAGGGCGGATAGACGAATAATGGCGGCCTGTTTCTGCCAACCCTTTTTCAACAACTGTTCGCTCTGACTGGCGGCGTCACCGTACTGCTTGTTGTGGTAATAGAGACCAGCCAGACGCAGGCGCAGTGCATCGTCTTGCTTGAGTCCCAGTGCCGCCTTGTAGCTGGCGATGGCGCCAGACCAGTTGGATTGCTGGGCCTGAATATCGCCGCGCAGTCGCAACAGCTGGAGCTGTTGCTGCTCGGGCCACTCTTTATAGGCAAGAGCCTGTTCGACATAACGGCTCGCCTGGGCGGTCTGTTGCAGATTGGCCGCCAGCGAGGCTTGCAACTGCGCCAGCCAGGCACGCTCGGCATCGCTATTTGGCTTGAGGCCGGACGCCTTGCTCTGGGCTTGTTGCCACTGACCGGACTGATAGAGCTTCATCACGGGTTCAAGCTGACGGGAGAAGTGAGGGCTGACCTCCATCGCCAGACAGGCTTGGCCGACCAAGGCAAGCAGACAGATCCAGATCCGCAACATAGTTATGACTCCAGTTTGAATTTGAGCGTGATGACTTGCACCAGCTTGTCGGTGGCGCCCGGTCTCGGCTGATAGCGCCACTTGTTGATCGCCTGAATGGCCGCCCGCTCGAACTGACGCTTGGGTTTGGCCTCGACCACTTCCACATCCTGCACTCCACCTTCGGCATTCACGCTAAAGCGCAGGGTGACGAATCCTTCGATCCCTGACTGTTGGGCACGATAGGGGTAGACCGGCTCGATCCGTTGCAACGGCATCAGCATGTCACCGACGCCGATACCCGCACCCTGCTGCTGGCCGTGGTAGTTGCCACTCAATACCGGTGCGGTACTGGTCGCCACACCAGGGGCATAGACCTGCACCGTGCTGAGGCTGGAGACCAGATCCAGACTCGGCTCAACGGCCGCCAAGGGGGCCGCTGCAGGCATCGGCAGCGGTGTGGAGGCCAATGCGGCAGGGGGCTCTGGCAGAGGTTCGGGTTCCTGCGGCACCGGACGCTCGCGCACCTGCACCTCGGTCACCTCGCTCTGCATATTGATGACGATGGGCTTCTGTTCGCTCGCCACCTTCTCGCCCCGGGGCGGTTCAACCAGCGTGGCCATAAACAGCAGGATGCCCAGACTGAGGGCAATCCCCAGCCCCAGGCTCATCAGCTTGTATTTCATTTTGGCGCCACCGCCACGGCGATATTGGCGATACCCGCCGCCTTGGCCTCATCCATCACCCGCACCACCTTGCCGTGGGGCACCCGCTCATCGGCCTGGATCACCAGACTGGCATCGGGCTGCTCCGCCAGCAGGCGGGCGATGGTGGCCTGTACCCGCTCCACATCGATCTGCTTGCGGTCGAGGAAGATCTGACCCTGAGCCCCAATCGCCAGCATGATGCTGGAGGATTTCTGCGCCTTGGCCTGACTGGCCTGGGGTCTGTGCACCTCGAGTCCGGCTTCACGCACGAAGGAGGTGGTGACAATAAAGAAGATCAGCATGATGAACACGATATCCAGCATGGGGGTCATGTCGATCTGCACTTCGTCACGCTGGCGTTTGGATTGCCGTCTCATTGCATTACCTTCTCTTCTCGCAGGCCGTCCCGGGTCTTGGCCAGCGCACGCTTGGCCTGACTCTCGAGCCGACTGAGTAACAACACGCCGGAGAGCGCCACCACCATGCCTGCCATGGTGGGGATAGTGGCGCGGGAGATCCCGCCCGCCATGCTCTCCGGGTTAAAGCGGTTGGCCGCGGCCAACGCATCGAATACGCCGATCATGCCGGTCACAGTGCCCAGCAACCCCAGCATGGGACAGAGCACCACCAGGGTGCGGATGAAGATCAGATGACGGTTCAGTTCCAGCTCTGCCTGCGCCAGCCAGCGGCTGCGGATCGCTCGGGCGTGCCAGCTGTGGCGCTCGCTGCGGGCCTGCCAGCGGCCGAGAAGCTGTTGCTGCAAGGGGCCAAAACCCAGATTGAGGTAGAGCAACCGCTCGATCATCAAAATCCACATCAGCACCAGCAGGGCCAGAATGACCCAGAGCACAGGGCCGCCACGGCCCATGAAACTCTGCAGCTGTTGCCAGATGTCGAGCATCATGCTGCTCGCTCCATCCCGCCGTTATTGCTCTCGGCGCGCTCAGCCAGAATGCCGGCTACTTGCTGCTCCAGCACATTGGAGAGCTCGGTGAAGCGGGACTGCAGCAGGCTGTGGGCCAGGATCAGCGGAATGGCCGCCACCAGACCCTGTACCGTGGTGACCAGCGCCATGGAGATGCCGCCCGCCATGATCTTGGGATCGCCGGTGCCAAACTGGGTGATGGCCTGGAAGGTGCCGATCATCCCGGTCACGGTACCGAGCAGGCCCAGCATGGGGGCGATGGCCGCGATTACCTTGACCATGCCGATGCCGCGCTCCATGCGAGGAGTCTCCTGCAGGATCGCCTCATCAAGACGCAGCTCGAGGGTCTCCATGCTCAGCTCGGGGTGTTTGTCTGCCACCGTCAGCACCCGGCCGAGGGCGTTGTCGGCGTGATACTCGCCGCTCTTGAGCTGGCGGCGCACCCGACCCAGTTCTCGGGAGAGGCTCCACAGCCGTACTGCTGCAATTCCCAAACCGATGGCGGCCAACAGCACGATAATGGCGCCGACCTGACCACCTTGTTGTACCTGCTGCCAGAAGGTGGGCGCCTGTGCCAGCATCGCCAGCAGAGTGCCATGCGAAGGATCAAGCGGCAGCGCTTCCCCTTCCTGACCCTGATAAGCCGCAACGGCAGAGAGCACGCTACCGGGCAGACCCAGTACCGGGCTCAAGCCTTCGGCGGTCGGTTGCAGGAAGCCTTCGCTCCCCAGCAGGGCAAAACTGCCAACCCGGGTCAGCGACTGCTCGCTGGCAGCCCCCTGGGCATCGAGCACCTTGCCGTTGAACTGGGCAATCCAGCCAGATTCGCGGATCTCCTGCAGCAGCGTGGCGGGTAGCAGGGCGAGGGCGGCGCGATCCGGCACCTGTTTATCCTGTGCCATGGCTTTCAGCGGGGCGAGACGTTCCGGGAACTGGCCCTCGGCGGCGGATTCGCTCAGCAGCTTGACCGCATCGCTGGCGCCCTGACGGGTGACCGCGAAGATCTCGTTCATATCGCCGGAGGCTTGCTCCCACTGGGCGTTAAGCTCGACCAGCTGCTTCTCGTTGCTGGCGAACTTGCCAGCCAGCTCCTTGCTCAGGCGCTGGGCCTCGGCCAGTCTGGCGCGGGCAGTGCCGAGCTCCTTGGCAACGGTCGCCAGATCTTGCTGAGCCTGCTGTTCACGAGCCTGTTCCTGCTGCTGCCACTCATCGGCGACAGCGGCGTTGGTACCGCAGGAGAGGGCAATAAGGAGGGGGAAC
The DNA here is from genome assembly GCF_027706185.1 of Aeromonas sp. Y318-3. Lineage (NCBI taxonomy): Bacteria > Pseudomonadati > Pseudomonadota > Gammaproteobacteria > Aeromonadales > Aeromonadaceae > Aeromonas > Aeromonas sp. Y318-3. The sequence continues at coordinate 47,741 of NZ_JAPDCN010000025.1, read as the reverse complement.
CACTTCATGGTGACTCTCATGATTGGGCCTCCTGACTGCGGCTGACAGAGAGGGGGACATTGAGCAACTGGGGAACTTTCTTGTCGGCGGCCACATCCATCGCCTCGGCGATAGGGGAGAGCCACTGGCTGTCGAGGGCTTGCCACTGCTTAGCCTCGGCAGACCAGCGCCATGCCTGACTGCGATCGGCAGTCATCGCCAGCAGGGAGACCCGACCCAGCGCCAGCACATCGACCCGACGCGGAGAACCATCCAGCTCCAGCTCGGCGGAATAGCTGTCCATCCGGCTGCCGTACTCGGCTTCGATCTTATAGGCCTGCAGCAGCTGACGGAATTTCTCCGCCTCGCTAACGTCTGCGCGAGCCAGGGTCGCTTTCAACTGTTCAACCCGCGCCAGCCGATCTTCCTTACGCAGCGGGATGTCATTTTGCACCAGCTGTTCCAGATCTGCCTGCATCTGCAACATCAGCGGGATCAAGCCCTGACGGGTCTCTTGCACCGCTTCCAGCTGCTGGCTCAATTTACCCAGCTCATTTTGCTGATCGGCCACCAGAGATTGCATGTAGCGGTTGTAGGCTTCGAGGTCACGCAGTTGCAGCTGGGCGTTTTGCAGCTCCAGTCGTGCGGCAACGGCGGCATCGGCGGCTTTTTCCACCCGCTGCTGGGAGGCTTTCCCGGCAGCTATGCTGTTCTTGAGGGCGGGAGCAACCAGCTCATCCCCGATGGCAGCAAAGTGGACTGACAGTGGCAGCAGGGCCACACCCCATAATTTGTTCATTGAAATACATCTTACTAATGATAACTATTATCATTATCTCAAATGCAGGGCGGACTGGCAACGAGAGGATTTTCTTGGCCTTTATGCACAAAAACAGGATAATTTTTAAGCACGCACGGAATAAGTGGCGCCAATAGCCACCGCACAAATATAAATAACGAGAAAAAATCTTTTCGATCAGTGTGATAGAGATCGAAAAAGGAGAAAGTAATGCTCAACGATGCGATCTGGGAACATATAGACAAGTTCACCAAGGCAACAAAAACCAGCGATATCCAGCAACTGCTGGAGCGCTTCAGTCATCAAATGGGCTTTGATTACTTTCGGCTGCTGATTATTTTCCCCATCAGCATGCAAAAATCCCACGTGGCACTGTTCAACAACTGTCCGACCACCTGGTTTGACGCCTACAGCGAAAACCAGTATCTGACTCAGGATCCGGTGGTCTATCTGGGGCTGAAACAGACCCAGCCGATCTTCTGGAACAAGCTCGACTGCGATTCGCCCTGGCTACCCAGCGCCAGCCGCGACGTGATGAACCTTGCGGCTGATTTCGGGGTACGCAATGGCGTCTCCTTTCCGCTGCACACCCCGCAGGGCGAGCACGGCATCCTCTCTTTCATCACCAAGGAGAAATCCAACTCCGACCTGATGTTTGAAAATGTCCCGCTGCTGTCGTTCTGCGCCAGCTACATCTTCAACTCTGCACTGCAACTGATCAAAAGCAGACCGGATATGATGAAATACCTGACCGAACTGTCGGATCGGGAGAAGGAGTGCCTGTTCTGGGCCAGCGAGGGCAAGACCTCCTGGGAGATCGCCACCATCCTCGGCATCAGTGAGCGGACGGTCAACTTTCACCTGACTCAGGTGACCAACAAGACCGACTCAAAGAACCGCAGTCAGGCCATCGCCAAAGGGATCACCAGCGGCATCATAGTGCCCTCCCTCGACGAGGTCACCATCACCAACCTGCGGCTGTCGTAACCCCTCAGCCGAAACAAAAAGAGCCGCAATAGCGGCTCTTTTTCATTTGAGAGAGTGACTTACTCAACGGTCACCGATTTTGCCAGGTTGCGCGGCTGGTCCACGTCAGTGCCCTTGATCAGGGCAACGTGGTAGGAGAGCAGCTGCAGCGGCACTGTATAGACGATGGGGGCGATCACCTCTTCCACATGGTTGAGGTTCATGACCCGCATGGTCTCGTCACTCTTGAAGCCGGTATCGGCATCGGCGAACACGTAGAGAATACCGCCACGGGCGCGCACCTCTTCCACGTTGGACTTGAGCTTCTCCAGCAGATCGTTGTTCGGCGCCACCACAATGATGGGCATTTCGGCATCGATCAGCGCCAGCGGGCCGTGCTTCAGTTCGCCAGCGGCGTAAGCTTCGGCGTGGATGTAGGAGATCTCTTTTAGCTTGAGCGCCCCTTCCATGGCGATGGGGTACTGGCTGCCACGGCCGAGGAACAGGCTGTGCTGCTTGTCGGCAAACTCTTCGGCCAGGGTTTCGATATCCTTGGCCAGCGCCAGGCTCTCTTTAATACGCAGCGGCAAGGCTTGCAGCGCCTTGACCAGTTCGGCTTCGGCGGCCGCGCTCAGGTGGCCACGGCAGTGACCGACCGAGGCCACCAGCATCAACAGGCCAGCCAGCTGGGTGGTGAACGCCTTGGTGGAGGCTACGCCGATCTCGGCACCGGCACGGGTCATAAAGGCCAGATCCGATTCACGCACCAGCGAGGAGCCCGGCACGTTGCAGATAGCCAGCGAGCTCATGTAGCCGGATTCCTTGGCCAGACGCAGCGCCGCCAGGGTATCGGCGGTCTCGCCGCTCTGGGAGAGGGTCACCAGCAGGCTGTTGGGGCGCACTACCGATTTGCGATAGCGGAACTCGGAGGCGATCTCCACATCGCAGGATACGCCAGCGATCTCTTCGAACCAGTAGCGAGCCACCATGCCGGAGTGATAGGAGGTGCCGCAGGCGACGATCTGCACGTGCTCGACCTTGTCAAAGATGGCGCGAGCGCCGTTGCCGAACGATTCGACCACCACGTGATCGCTGCCCAGACGCCCTTCCAAGGTGTTGGTGATCGCTTTGGGTTGCTCGTGGATCTCTTTGAGCATGTAGTGACGGTATTCGCCCTTGTCACCGGCATCGTGGGAGAGTTCGGACTCCTGCTCTTCACGCACCACGGCGTTACCGTTGGTATCGAAGATATGCACATCGCGACGGGTTACTTCGGCCACATCACCCTCTTCCAGGAAGATGAAGCGACGGGTCACCGGCAGCAGCGCCATCTGGTCGGAGGCGATAAAGTTCTCGCCGATACCGCGGCCGATCACCAGCGGTGAACCGGAGCGGGCCACCACCACGCGGCTGTCGTCGCGGCTGTCCATCACCACGGTACCGTAAGCGCCGCGCAGCTGCTTCACCGCCTTTTGCATGGCGGCCAGCAGGGAGTCGGCGGATTTCAGCTCGTGGTGCACCAGATGGGCAATCACTTCGGTATCGGTGTCGGAACTGAACACATAGCCCAGCGCCTTCAACTCTTCCCGCAGCTCTTCGTGGTTCTCGATGATGCCGTTGTGCACCACCACGATATGCTCGGAGACGTGGGGGTGGGCGTTGCGTTCGGAGGGCTCGCCGTGAGTGGCCCAGCGGGTATGGGCGATGCCGGTACCGCCGTGGACGGACTGCTCGTCGAGCGCCTTGGCCAGCTCAGCCACCTTGCCCAGACGGCGAACCCGCTGCAACGGCTGGTTGGCGCTGAACACGGCCACACCGGCTGAGTCATAACCGCGGTACTCCAGACGGCGCAGGCCCTCTACCAGAATTTCAGCCACATCACGTTGGGCGACAGCCCCGACGATGCCACACATACACTTCTCCTTGAGATGCAAATCGTAAAGTCAGTTGGATGGTTCAGAGCTCGATGTCAGCAAGTGACCGGGGCGCAGATAAGCGTCACCCCCTGGGCTTGAATCTGTTCTCTGGCCTCGCTGGCCAGCCCCTCGTCGGTCACCAGGGTATGGATGCTCGACCAGGGAAGTTCGAGATTGGGGATCTTGCGGCCGATCTTTTCCGATTCGACCATCACAATGACCTCCCGCGATACCTCGGCCATGACACGCGACAGGCCCACCAGCTCGTTGAAGGTGGTGGTGCCACGCTCCGGGTCGATACCGTCGGCACCGATAAAGAGCTGGTCGAAGTCGTAGGAGCGCAGCACCTGTTCCGCCACCTGCCCCTGGAAGGATTCGGAGTGAGGGTCCCAAGTGCCACCGGTCATTAACAGGGTAGGCTCATTTTCCAGCTCGCGCAGGGCTCCGGCCACATTGAGGGAGTTGGTCATCACGATGAGGCCGCGCTTGTTGCCCAGCATGGGGATCATGGCGCTGGTGGTGCTGCCGCTGTCGATGATGACGCGGTTGTGATCACGCAGCCGCTCGGCCGCCGCACGGGCAATGGCTAACTTTCGGTTCGAAACTTGTTCAGGGTTGACCTCGACCACCATCTCGCTCGGCAAAGGGACAGCACCACCGTAACGGCGCAGCAGCAGACCACCGGTCTCCAGTACCGCCAGATCTTTACGGATGGTCACTTCGGAGGTAGAAAAGTGTTTGGCGAGAGCGTCGACGCTCACTTCACCCTGCTCTTGTACCAGGGTCACTATGGTGTGACGGCGTTGTTGAGTATTACGTTTGGTCATTTTTAAGTTTCGATTCGAAAGAACATCGAAATATTAGCCCCTTTTTCGGAAAAATAAAACAGCAAATAGGATCCGATTTGGTTCGATGCCAGAATGGGGTGCCAATTTGCGACGAGGATGCCATGCAAAAGAGAGTCATCTGGCTGGTGGAGGATGAGGCCAGCATCGCCGACACCCTGATTTACGCCCTGCAGACCGACGGGTTCGAGGTGGAGTGGTTCATGCTGGGCCAACAGTTGCTGACACGACTGGAACAGACTCGACCCGACTTCCTGATCCTCGATGTGGGGCTGCCCGACATCAGCGGCTTCGAACTCTGCAAGCAGGTGAGGGCGCTGACCGATATCCCCCTGATGTTCCTCACCGCCCGCAGCGAGGAGATAGACCGGCTGATCGGGCTGGAGATCGGTGCCGACGACTATGTGGCCAAACCCTTCTCGCCACGGGAAGTGTGTGCCCGGGTGCGGGTCATCCTGCGCCGCAGCCAGCCCGTCGCCCCCCAGCCCAGCGCCCTGCTGGTACTGGATGAGGAGCGGGCCCGCATCCATTTTCGCGGCCAACCGCTGGCCCTCACCCGCTACGAATATCTGCTGCTCAAGACCCTGATGCTTGCGCCGGGCCGGGTCTACTCCCGCCAACAGCTGATGGATCTGGTGTGGCAGGATGCGGAGGATAGTCTGGATCGCACCGTCGATACCCACATCAAGACCATCCGCGCCAAGCTGCGCGAACATGATCCCGAGGCCAACCTGATCCTCACCCACCGCGGGCTGGGCTACAGCCTGGAGCTGGCATGAGACTCGGGTTGCAACTGCTGTGCGGCCTGCTGCTGATCTTCGCGCTGGCCGCCTGGTTCGTGCTGGAGATCTTCGTCGAGGAGATAAAACCGGGAGTGCGCAGCGCCACCGAGGATACTCTGGTAGACATGACCCAGCTGCTGGCGCCGCTCGCGCTCGATGATCTGAAAGAGGGCAATATGATGAACGGGCGGTTGGCCAGCGCCTTCGCCCGCCTCAACCAGAATCCCATCAATGCGATGATCGATGGCCACCTCAAGCAGCAGGCGGAGTACCGCATCTATGTCACTGACCAGAAGGGCATGGTGATTTACGACTCCGACGGCACGGATCTGGGCAAAGACTATTCCCGCTGGAACGATGTCTACCGCACTCTGCGCGGCCAGTATGGCGCCCGCAGCACCCGCACAGATCCCGACGATGCCGCCAGCTCGACCATGTATGTGGCAGCGCCGCTGCGGGAGGGGGCCGAGATCATCGGCTCCCTCACCGTCGCCAAACCCAATCGCACCCTGATGCCCGCCATCGAGCGGGGGGAACAGGAGCTGCTGCGGGCCGGCGGCCAGATGCTGCTCATCTCGCTGCTGATCGGCAGCCTGCTGGTGTGGTGGCTCAACCGTGCCATCGGCAAGCTGGTGCACTACGCCGACTCGGTCAGCAAGGGGGAGGCGGCACTGCTGCCACGGCTGCACACCGTCGAGCTGGATCGGCTCGGCCGCTCACTGGAGACCATGCGCCACCAGCTTGATGGCAAAAGCTACATCGAAGCCTATGTGCACAGCCTGACCCACGAGCTGAAGAGCCCGCTGGCCGCCATTCGCGGGGCAGGGGAGATTTTGGCTGAAACGCCGCCCCCCGAAGTTGCCAAACGGTTTATCGGCAACATCAATCTGGAAACCGCGCGCATGCAGCAGCTGATCGAGCGAATGCTGCAACTCGCGCGGCTGGAGTCGGGGCAGGGGCTGGATCGCCAGTCGGTGGAACCGGCAAAACTGGGCAAGCGCACCCTCGACGCCCGCCAGATCATCGCCCAGCGCCATCAGGTCGAGTTGGTGGCCGAGCTGGCCAGCGCGCCGAAACAGAAGTGGGATCCGCTGCTGGTGGAGCAGGCCATCGGCAACCTGCTGGATAACGCCATCGACTTCTCTCCCGCCAACGGGCAAGTCACCCTGAGCGGCAGCCAGCAGGAGGAGGGCTACTGTTTTCGGGTCACCGACAGCGGCCCCGGCATTCCCGACTACGCCCTGCCGCGCATCTTCGAGCGCTTCTACTCCCTGCCGCGCCCGGACAAGGGCAAGAGCAGCGGTCTGGGGCTCAGCTTCGCCCATGAGGTGGCCCACCAGCATGGCGGCCGTCTGACCCTGAGCAACCGGCCGGAAGGGGGCGCGCTGGCGGAACTCTGGCTGCCGTTCGCCTAGTCCCCCCGCAACTTCACATTCCCCACACAAAGCGGCATTAGACTGCCGCTTTCTCTCATCCATTTGCTCAAGGAAATGCTATGTCCCGCCTGCTTCTCTCCAGCCTGCTGGCTGCCGGTCTGCTCGCAGCCCTGCCTGCCTCCGCCGCCAGCGGCTGCTTTCTCTATGCTGACGGCAACGGCCAGACCCTCTCCAGTGAAGGGGACTGCTCCAGCCAGCTGCCACCCGCGTCCACCTTCAAGATCCCACTGGCGCTGATGGGTTACGACAGTGGCTATCTGGTGGATGAAGATCATCCGGCGCTGCCTTACAAACCGAGCTATGACGGCTGGCTGCCCGCCTGGCGTGAAACCACCACCCCGCGCCGCTGGGAAACCTACTCGGTGGTCTGGTTTTCCCAGCAGCTCACCGAATGGCTGGGGATGGAGCGCTTCCAGCAATATGTCGACCGCTTCGACTACGGCAACCGGGATCTCTCCGGCAATCCGGGCAAACATGACGGCCTGACCCAGGCTTGGCTCAGCTCCAGCCTCGCCATCAGTCCGGAGGAACAGGCCCGCTTCCTCGGCAAGATGCTCAGCGGCAAGCTGCCGGTCTCGGCGCAGACCCTGCAGTACACCGCCAATATCCTCAAGGTGAGCGAGATCGACGGCTGGCAGATCCACGGCAAGACCGGCATGGGCAACCCGAAAAAGCTGGATGGCAGCCTCAACCGCGATCAGCAGATCGGCTGGTTCGTCGGCTGGGCCAGCAAACCGGGCAAACAGCTGATCTTCGTCCATACCGTGGTGCAAAAGCCCGGCAAGCAGTTCGCCTCCCTCAAGGCGAAAGAAGAGGTGCTGGCCGCCCTGCCTGCACAACTTAAAAAGCAGTGATCTCGCTTCCCGCCAGATAAACCCCCGATAACCACGGTCAGCCCACCAGCGACGGGCTGACCGCCATTCGTAAACGAGACAAACATGAAATTATTTCTATTGCTGCTCTGGCTTCCGGCCAGCATGGCGCTGGCTGCCTGTGATCTCTCCGACCACCTGACACGGCAGGGAGAAGTCATCCATGATCGGCTAAACCACCTCGAATGGCAGGCGTGCAGCCTCGGCAGCCAGTGGCAGGAGGGGAAAGGGTGCGTGGGCACACCGGCCCTGCTGACGCTGCTTGAAGCCAAAGATGAAGCTGCCCGCCTTGGCGAGGGGTGGCGACTCCCCACCATCGAGGAGCTCTTCACCCTGCTCGACGAGGATTGCCGGGCGCCGATGACAGACCCGCGCTTCTTCTCCGATATCCATGACAACGGGGAAAATTCAGCCCCCTACTGGACCTCCAGCTCCATTGAGGAGATGCCGGAACTGGTCTATTACATCGATTTTATGCACGGGCTGATCGACGGCCACACCGATCGTTTCGCACAAGCCGCTCGGCTGGTGCGCTCCCGCCCCTGAACAATCCCACGGCGCCTGATGGCGCCGTTTTTCAACAGTTCACAGCCACTTCACACAAGCCCATCACCACTTCACGCCGGACTGACAGACTCACTCCATCCAACAAGGAGACGTGTCATGGTCAAACAGATATTCACCCACAAGATATTTCTGCTGCTGTTGCTCAGCCTGCTGTTGATGGTGCCGGTGCAATCCATCATGGAGCTGAACCGGGAGCGTCAGGCTTACCGCAGTCAGGCCATTCACAGCATCACGGCCAGCAGCAGCGGCCCGCAACGGCTGATGGGGCCTATCCTGGTGCAGCCCTATACCCGTTCGGTGACGGTCGAGCAGGATGGCAAGCGCTTCGTCCGTCAGGAGCAGATCTACCGCTACCTGCTGCCGGAGCAGTTGGATATCAAGGCCAACATGGAGGTCACCCCGCGCAAGCTGGGCATCTATCAGGCGCAGGTCTATCAGACCCGCCTCTCCCTCTCGGGCCGCCTGCCAACCCGGCAGAGTCTGCTGAATGACGCGACCTCACCGCTCGGTGAAACGGCCGAGCTGGTGGCGGGCAAACCCTACCTGAGCCTGGTGCTCTCCGATGCCCGCGGTATCAACAGCGTCCCCGAACTGCAACTCGGCACACAGCGGATCCCGTTTGCCCCCGGCGCCCGCCTCGGTGATGCACTGGCGGGTATCCATGCCCCGCTCGACAGCCTGCCGCAGCAGGATGGCACCTTTCATCTGGAGCTCAATCTGCAGGGGATGAACGCCCTCGACATAGTACCGCTTGGTAAGGAGAGCACCCTGCTGCTGGCGGGCAACTGGCCCCATCCCAACTTTATCGGCGACTTTCTGCCGGGCAGTCGCACCCTGAGTCCACAAGGGTTTGAGGCCAACTGGCAAACCAGTTGGTTCGCCAGCGACATGGAGACCCGCTTCAACCGGATGATGAACGGGGGCGATAGCAATCTCTCCACCTTCAGCGTCAGTCTGGTGCAGCCGGTGGATCACTATCAGCTCAACGAACGGGCGGCCAAATATGCCCTGCTCTTCATCGGCCTCACCTTTATCAGCTTCTTTATGTTCGAGCTGCTCAAGGGGCTGCGGGTTCACCCGATCCAGTACGCGCTGGTGGGCATGGGGCTGGCTATCTTCTATCTGGTGCTGCTGGCGCTGACCGAACACCTCGGCTTTGGCTGGTCCTATCTGGTGGCCGCACTGGCCAGCGTACTGCTCAACGGCTTCTATCTGAGCCATGTGCTGGGCGGCCCGAAACAGGGGATCGGCTTCGCAGCGCTGCTCGGGCTGGTCTATGCCATCCTCTACAGCCTGCTGCAGGCCGAAGAGATCGCCCTGCTGCTCGGTGCCGTGCTGTTGTTCGCCACTCTGGCACTGATCATGCTGCTGACCCGCAAGCTCGACTGGTATCAGGTGATGGGACAACAGAGTGTCGAGTCCCACCCAGCCGGACATGACAATGACGACTGAGAGCACAACCTCCGTCAATCTCTGACCGAAACAGCAAAGGCTTCAGTCGGTTCTTCTCGAAAACAGCGGAACCGGCTGGGCCTTTGTCCGCCAATTTCCTAGCATGCAATCATGTTCCACTGGCGGACGATCACATGAAAATGCATCCGGGCAGGATCCTGCTCTATTCCGGCTTGCTATGGGCTCAGGGAGCTCTGGCCGGTACCCTCACCATTCATCCCGAACCGGTCGACGACCTCTTGCACAATCCCGGCGTCGGTATCGAAGAGTTTCACAACAGCTGGGGTCATCCCCTCTCTCTGGCTGAACATCCGGTCAGCACGGTCGACTACTTCCGCTTCTACTGGAGCGAGCTGGAACCACGGGAGGGCGAATACAACTTTGCTCTGATCGACAGGGCCATCGATCAGGCACAGCACGCCACCCCGAAACAATCGATTGCCCTCAGGGTCATGACCCTTGATGAGCCCTTCTCGGGCAGCAAGATCCCGGAGTGGCTCATCAACAAGGGGATTCGGGGAGAGTGGGTGAACAACCACCAGACCTTTGTGCCCGACTACAGCGACCCGCAGTTCCTCGCCCGGGCCACCCGGCTGTTCCAGGCGCTGGGAGACCATTACGATGGCAACCCGGCGCTGAGTCATGTCGACATCGGCATGATAGGTTCATGGGGAGAGTGGCACATGAGCAACTTCCCCGGCCCAACGCTGGAACAGCGCTACAGCAGCGAGCAGCTCAAACCCTATGTTGACCTGCAGATGGCCGCTTTTCCGCGAACCCCCAAGCTGATGCTGATCAACAACCTGCCCATGTTCGAGTATGCCGTGGGCAAGGGAGCTGGCTGGCGGGCAGACTGCCTCGGCGACTGGCACCACTTCTCCCAAAGCTGGAGCCACATGCGCAACGCCTACCCGGAACGACTGGCGAGCGCCCGCACCGATGTGGCGAACTTCGATTCCAGCTGGCAGCGGGCGCCGGTCAGTTTCGAGGTGTGCGGCAAGCTGAGCGAGTGGCCAGGCCAACAGCAGTACACCATGGAGGAGGTCAAGGCCACCTTTGACTGGGCGCTGGCCCAACACGCCTCCACCATCAATCTCAAGTCGGATCCGGTTCCCCCCCAATATCGACCCATCGTCGACAATGCCCTGCGCAAGCTGGGCTATCGCATCGTGCTGGACCAGCTGATCCTCAAGGGAACCATGAAGCCGGGGGCTACCCTTACCCTCAACGGCAACTGGCACAACGACGGGGTAGCGCCGGCCTATCGCAACTGGCCGCTCACTTACCGGCTGGTCAACGAGGAAGGCCAGGTCGGCGCCATGCTGGTGACCCGCAACGACATGACCCGCTGGATCCCGGGCAGCAAGGCTACCACTCGCGACAGCCTGACCCTGCCGGGCCGGATGGCACGCGGTCACTACTATCTCGAGCTGGCCTTCATCGGTCAGGACAAGCAGCCCGCCCTGCAGCTCGGTATTGCAGGTCTGGAAGAGAGTGGCTGGTATCGTCTGGCCGAGATCGACATCCAGTAACGAAAGAGGGCTCCCGCGGGAGCCCTCTTTCGTCACATCAGCACACTCTTTTTGAACAGATCCCACACCCCGAACGAGAAGTGCTTGAAGATGTCGATGCCAAGGGCTGACTTCACCAGATAGAGCAGCAGCACCATACCGCAGATCCCCAGCAGCAACAGCAGGGTGGTCAGCAGCACCTTGAGGTGAAAGCGAAAGCCGCTTTCCCGCCCGCGATGACGGCGATCCCGTCCCATCAACACCACCAGATAGCAGCGCCAGCGACCGATGCCGAAGGCGCTGTTGACGTTGATGGCGTGCGACTTGCCATCACTCATCAGCCGCAGCGCCTGCTCGATACCGTCGCGCTGAGTTTCACTCAGGCTCTCGGCCACCTCGGGGGAGAGAGCACGGTAGAAGCGGTCGATCGCCCCCTGCGGTTTCTGCGGTAATTGGCTCATTGGTTTTCTCCTGCGGATATGCCCAGAGCCTTGCGGTAGACCGCCATGGTCTGGCCGGCGATCCGCTGCCAGTCATACCGCTGCAGATAGTCGCTGTAATCGACCTTGCCGCGAGGCAGCTGGGCGTTGAGTCGCTCTGCCAGCGCACTCACATCGCCGACCGGGAAATAGCACTCCTGTTGCAGCGCCACCGCCAGATTGGCGGGAATGTCGCTCACCACCACCGGCAGGGAGAAGGAGAGCGCCTCCAGCAGGGCTATCGGCAACCCCTCGTGATAAGAGGGCATGGCAAACAGGGTAGCCTGTGAAAAGACGCTGATCAGCGCCTCGCCATTGAGGAAACCGGTACGGATCACCCCCGGTGTTTCATCCGCTATGCGCAGCAGGCGCTCGCTGTAGGGGGTCGGGTGATCCGTATCCCCCACCAGCACCAGCGGCAGCTCGGTATCGAGCTGGCGGTAGGCGGCGATGAGATCGTGCAGCCCCTTCTCTTCGACGAAGCGGCCCACCGCCACCAGATAGCTGCCAGCGGTCAGTCCGAAACGGGCCAGCGTCAGCTCCCTCTTGTCCGCTGCCGGCAACTCGACCCGTTTCACCCCGTTGTAGATGAGGTGGGCATCCTGGCGATCGTACTGGCGGCGGATCGCCTCGTTGATCACTTCGGAGATGACGATCACCTCGCTGGCATAACGTACCGCCCAGCGCTCGCCAAGGCGTAATACCCACTTGGCCAGCCCCCCCCACTTCTGGCGGTCATAGTCGGGGCCGTGATGGGTAAAGACCACCCGTTTGCCAAGCAACCTCAGCAGCGGCACCACCAGCCCCGGACCGATGGCATGGACATGCACCAGATCGCAGGCATGGCTGCGGCAGTAAAAAGCCGCGAGCAGAGAGTGGAGGATTGCCTCCAGCGACTTCTTTTTGGGGGCGGGCAACGCCTCGAGAGCCACTCCTTCAAACTCGCCGCTTCGGTAACTCACATAGGGGGCGCGAGCCAGTACGGTCGCCGCCACTTCGAACTGGCGGTGCAGCTCCGGATAGAGGGACTGACAATGGGTTTCGACACCGCCCAGTACATGGGGGATCCCCCGGGTACCGAGCACGGTCACACTAATCTGCTTCATGATCTTCTCGAATGATTCTGGCGGGATTGCCCGCAACAACGGCGCGAGCCGGGACGGAACGAGTAACGACGGCACCGGCACCGACACAGGCATGATCACCAATGGCGATGGCCCCGATAACGATGGCGCCGGTGCCGAACTCGACCCCGTCCCCCACGGTGGGCGAGAGGAGCTCGCCGCTTTGGCGATCAGGCTTGTTGCCCAGAGTGCAGTTGTGGCGCAGAGTACAGTCACGCCCCATCTGCACACCGTCACCGATGACGATATTCTGCGGGTGATAGAGGCGCAGACCCCAACCCAGCCGGGCTCTTGGCGAGATATCGAGGCCGCACAGCAGCTTGAATCCCTTGAGCAGCAGCAAGCCGGGTAACGCCAGAAAGCGGCCTCCCTGTGCCAGCCGGTAGCAGAGCAGGAACAAGCGCGCCGTCTTGCTCGGATTGAGCGCCAGTTCGGCTTTCAACTCGTGCCAAAAACTCATCTCCGTTTCTCCTCCAGCAACGACTGGTAGAGCGCCAGCAGGACTTGCTGGTGGCTGGCGAGGGAGTAGTTGTCGATCAGCCGCTGGCGGGCCGAACGCCCCATGGCCGCCGTCTGCTCCGGCTCGGCCACCAGCCTGTCCATGCAGCGGGCCAGCTCGTCGGCATTGCCCGCCTCGAACAGCAGGCCATCGAGACCGTCGCGGATCTGCTCCGGAATCCCGCCAATTCGAGCCCCGATCACCGGTTTGCCATAGGCCATCGCCTCCAGTACCGACATGGAGCAGTTCTCGTACCACTCGGACGGCACCACCACGGCCTTGGCGTGGCGCAGCAGATCGAGCAACGCTTCCCCCTGCTTGAACCCCAGCAGTTCGGCATTGGGATAATGCTGCCCGAGGTGCGCCAGCAGCGGGCCACCGCCCACAATTTTGAGGCCCGCTGGCCGAGTCATGCGCTGATGGGCACGGGCAAGCGTCTCGACCCCTTTCTCGGCCATCAGGCGCCCGAGGAACAGAAAGTACCCCCGATCCTCTCCGCTTTCGCGGCTCGACTCGACATCTATACCATTGAGGATCACCTCGATGCGGGAAGCGGGCAGCCGGGTGCGAAGCATCCCGGCCATGAAGGCGCTCGGCGCCACCAATGCATCGACCTGCTCATAGTTGCGGCGCCACTGCTGCCAGGCCGCCTCGGCAGAGAGCAGCAGGCTCTTGCCCCATGACCCCTCCTGCCACTGATGGCGAAACAGCTTGAGCCAGGAACCCTCGATCCGGGTCAGATCGAACGGCTCGCCATCGACCAGCATGCTGTAGTTGGGACAGGCCACCTTGTAGTCGTGGGCTGTCAGCACCGTCTTGCAGCCCAGGGATTTGGCCACCCGGATGATCGCCGGGGTGAGCTGGTGGTAGATGTTGTGAAAGTGAACGATATCGGGCCGCTCGGCACGGATAAGCTCCGCCAGCCGATCACAGGCCTCCTGATTGTGAATGAAGCGAGCGGCGATCTTCAGCCGATCGAAGAGCCCGTGCCGCTGGTGATAATCGACGTTGGCCGGAAAGTAGCCGCTCTGGGGCGAGGGGAGGTTATCCGGATGCTGCATGGCAAAGTCGAGCACCTGATAACCCGCCTGACGCACCATCTCCCGCTCCTGAAAGAGGACGGTCTCGGCACCTCCCTTCATGAAAAAGAACTTGTTGGCAAAGAGCACCTTCACGGCAATGACTCCTGGATCAGACGATGGGCGGGCGCCTCGCGCGGAGAACGCTGGGGCAACAGCAGGCCGCGCACCAGCCCGGCTGCATAGATGGAGAGGTTCATGACACTGCGCAGGGCATCTTGCAGGGAGCGGTTCTTCAACCACTTGAGAGCGATGAAGCCACCCAGCGGTGTCAGTGCCAGCAACGGCAACCAGAACGGCAGTCCGGCTACGAAAAGCAGCACGCAGAACAGGAGTGTCAGCAGGTAGAGTCCGAACAGCAGCTCAGAGCGGATCACCGACAGCACCTCGCGAAAATAGGGCTGCCCCCACGCCGAGCGCACCAGCTCGCCGCTGGCAAACAAATACCCCATGCGCCAGCGGTAACGGATCAGGGCAAGGGAGTCCATGGTGTGGGAGGTGTGAAAGAAGAAGGGGACATCGAGCCGCTCCAGCCGATAGCCCGCCTGACGCAGCCGGATACCCAGCTCCGCCTCTTCGTAACCGTGCAGGTTGCGATTGGTGAGATAGCCGATCTGCTCGATGGCGCTGCGTCGAAACAGGCCGCCACCACACAGCCAGCGCGACTCGCCCAGCGGATAGATCTGGTTGATGCGCTGCTTGCGCGACTTGAACTCATAGCTGTGGGCATCATCCATCTCGGCCCGCCCGGCCACTCCACCGCATTCGGGGTGGGAGTGCATGTGCGCAAGGGCGGCCGGCACAAACTCCGGCTCCAGCTTCATGTCGCCATCGAGCAGCAGCAGGAACTCCCCTTCGCTGAAGAGGTAGCCAAGCTGTGGCCCCACGCCGCAACAGCGATCGGCCGGGTTGGTCAGGCTGACGACAGTCACACCCAGCTGGCAGGCAATCGCCTGGGTGCGGTCGGTCGAGAGACTGTCCGCCACGATAATCTGGTGGGAATAGTCGGCCAGAGCGCTCCTGATGCTTGCTATGGTGTCGGCAATCCCTGCCTCCTCGTTGTAGGTCTTGATGATGACGGAGATAAGGGGGGATGGAGTCATGACACCTCACAGGAACGGGTGGCCTGCCGAACCGAAGAACGGATCACCAGGGCGGCACCCAGCACGAAATAGAAGAGGAACTGCTGTACCGGGATCAGCATCAGCAGCTGGCTGTAAGGCAAGCTCAGCAGGCAGGCGATCCCGAACGCGATGAAAGCGGGTTGGTAGCTGAGCAGACGCACATCTGCCGCACTCAGCAGCTGGCGATCCAGCAACGGTCGGGGACGGCAGCACCAGAGCAGCAGAACGATCAGCGCGATGAAGATCAGGGTGCCCATCAGTCCCACCTCCCACAGCAACACGCTGAGGGAGGTGGAGTCGAGCAGCACGTTGAACAGGGGGTTGAGAAAACCGGGCAGGGTGCTGCCATGGTTAGTGGTGTTGAGGCCATAACCAAACAGCAGATTGCTGAGACCGTGGTGATCACCGTTGCTGGCCCAGAAAAAGAGCGTCGTCACCCGCCCCAGCTCGCCGGTTTCCGGATTGATGTGGTTGGGATCGAAGATATAGCCGAGGGAGTCGATAAACAGCTCAATGGCCCCCTGTTGTCCGGCCCCCTCGAATGCGGATGAGTAGGAGGCAGCCAGCACCAGAACGGCCGCTGCCACCAACGCCGTCATCGCCAGCGCAATCAGCAGCAGACGCTTGAGGTCATAGCTTTTCATCCCCCTGACATAGCTTGGAGAGAGCCAGACCCAGGCCAGCAGCAAGGGGGACAGCAGGATAACGAACTTCACCTCGGCCAGCACGCAGATGGCAAAGGCGGCAAGAATGTGAAAAGCAACCGAACGACGCGAAATGAGGCCATGGCGAAACTCGGATAGCTTGATCAGCATCACCAGCAGACAGAAGAAGCCGAGAGCACCGGTATTGCCGCCCCCCATGGGATCCCCCCCGAAGGTGCCGACCACCGAGTCCCACTTTTCAAACTCGCCACGCAGTGCCACTCGTTTCGGCACCACCACCAGCACCTGAAACAGCACCACCGGGATCTGCAGGTAGAAGACCCACTCCACCAGCTTCATGATGCGGTAAATCTGTGACTCGCGGCAGAAGCCCAGTAACAGGCAGGGGAGCAGCAGAGAGAGCGCCAGCTCGTTCTTGAAACCGATGATAGTCACCATGCCCCCCTGCTGAAGCAGGGTGCCCAGCAGCGCCAGCACCAGCAAGCCACAGTAGAGCAGCAGCAGCACCTTCTCCTGATAGTCGAGCCGCAGCGGGCTGTAACGCGTCTGCAGCGGCAGCAACATCAAGGTGGCAATCGCCAGCAGGAAGGGCAGCCAGAGGAAGGCTGTAATGCCGGTGACGTACTGGGCCAGGCCGCAGATCACCAGCGACAACAGCAGATTGGCCTGCATGATAAAGGCACTGTTCACTGTGCCAGCTCCATCCGCCCCTGCAACTCTGCAGCCCGGCGGTTGACCCGCAAAAAGACGAAGCCGTAGCGCACCGCAGTCAGCAAAGAAAAGGCCAGCACACAAAGCTCGTACTCCTGTTGCAGCCAGGGCATCAGCACGAAGGCGATCACCACGACCAGCAGCTGCTCAAGCTGGATCCGCAAAAAGTAGCGGGGCGAGCCGAACACCAGCTCGATTACGGTCAGCGGGCAGATGGCTACCGCAGTAAACACATAAGGCAACATGTAGCGGGAGGTATCGATGGAGGCGATCCACTCCGCATTGAAGAACCACTTCATCACCAGCGGATAGCAGATGAGGATCCCGAGGGTGGCCGCACTGCCCATCGCCAGCAGCAGCCGCTTCACCTTGCGAAACTCCTCCCCGTTGAAACGGCGCAGGCGGAAATCCTCCGACCATCGCGAGAAGATGGAGTGGCGGATGGCGTTGCCGACAATCACCACGGGCGCCAGACAGAAGCGGTTGACCACGGCAAAGTAGCCCGCCACCAAAGGGGAAAACCAGAAGTTGATCAACACGGTTGGCAGATTGGCCGTCACCATCGCCAGCACTTCGGCACTGCCGACACCAGCCAGATGCGCTTTATGGCGGGAGAAGAAGTGCAGCAGGCGACGCGGGGAAGCCTCCCTCAGCATGGCACTGTGCCAGGCAAAGGCAGACCACAACCAGCCCCCGATCACCAGCAGCAACAGACAGGCCCATAACTGATAAAAGTGCACCATGTCAGGGGCAAGCAGCAGGCAGAGCAGCACCACCGCAGAGGCCGAGATACGCTGCAGACCGAGCCGCTGGTAGTGACCGGCCCGCAGAGCCAGATTCTCGGCGATGAGGATCAGCCCGTGGGTCACGGTCAGCAGGTAGAGCGGCCAGAGCGACAGCGAGAAAAAGCAGACCACCACCAGCACATAGGGGATGGGGAGCAGCCAGACCTGCAACAGGGAAAAGATCAGGTTGCCGGGCAGCTCGGCCTCCTCCAGCTTGGGCAACAGCAGTTGCGAGGCAAAGGTGGCAAGTTGGGCACCGATCAGCACCAGACTGTAGCTGAGGGCATAGAGCCCGACCGCAGCCATGTCGAACTTGTGCGAAAGTGACCAGACCGAGAGCGCCCCGATCAGCTGGGATAGCACGGAAGCACCACCTATGGTGGTGATGCTGCGCAGCAGTTTCATAGTGCGCCCCGGGTGGGAGCACCACAGAATCTCAGGTTCTCAGCCCCTTCCAGATCCCGCTCGGCGACCTGGGTCAGCACAGTCCCCAGAACCGCCACTCTGGCATCCCGCAACTGTGCCAGCACGCTCAGCACCCGGCTGGCCGGCAGTTGCCCGGACTGAACCACATGAATGGCACCATCCAGCGGTTGCCCCAGCAGCAGAGCATCCTTGCCGACCTCCAGCGCAGGAGTGTCCACTATGATGCGGTCAAATTGCCCGGCAAGGGTTGCCAGCAGTTCGCTCCAGCGCGGGGAACCAAGCAGTGCCAGCGGGGAAGATACCGGCTGACCAGCAGGCAGCAGGGTCAATCCCTCTTTTGGCACCAGACAGGCAGCCAAGTCGGCTTCGCCTGAGAGCAGCTCGGCCAACCCCGGTCTGGCTTCCTGCCCCAGCAACTGGCGACCGAGGGCGCCCCGGCGCAGATCCCCATCCACCAGCAGCACCCGCTCATGGCGGGCAAAGCTGGCGGCGCAAAGTGCCGCCAGCGTTGACTTGCCCTCACCAGCACGGGTCGAGGTGATCATGATGCGCTGCAGCTGACCCGACTCCAGCCGCATAATGGCGTAGAGGTCATCGGCACTGGCACCTACTCTGGGATTGACCGCTCCCACCCGCAGCAGGGCACTCTGATCCTGCAAGGCTGGCAGCCGCGGGATTTCGCCAAGCACCCGCCCACCGAGCTGGGAGACCAGCTGGCTCAGACGATCCAGGGTATTGCGCAGTGCTCCGGCAGTGATGACGGCCAGCACGGCAACCATGCCCGCCATGATCACCACCATCAGCAGAAACAGCATCTTGTTTGGCTTGGCTGGCAACAAGGGCACCGATGCAGCATCGTAGAGGATGGCATTCGACTCGTGCAACTGAGCGTTCAGGCGGGTCTCTTCCTGACGGCGGAACAGCTCGTTATAGAGCTGACGGGTCTTGTCGATATTGTTCTTCAGATTGTTGTACTCATCCTTCTTGACTGCCAGCGAGGAGAACTCCCGCTTCTTCTCGTCAAGCTGGGCAAGGTACTCCTGCTCCTTGCGCTGGCTGCTCTGGTAGCGATCCTCGATACCGTCGGCAATCTCCCGCATCAGCTGGTTTGACTGGGTATTGAGCGCCTTGATGCGCGCTTCGGCCTGCAGAATACGGTCATGCTTGGGGCCATAACGCTTGGCCAGCTCAGAGAGCTCCTGCTGGGCCTTGATGAGGGCGATGCGCAGATCCTGCATCTGGGGATGGTTGGAGACCTCGGGCAGGGAGGCCAGCGCCGCCGGATTGCGGCCGTACTCCTGAATGGACTGGAATTCGGCCTGCGCCGCCAGCCGCCGCTCGCGGGCATCCGCGTACTTGTTGGTGATGATGCCGAGCTCTTCGGTTTGCAAACCATCTACGCCGCGAAACGTCAGCAGATCATTGCGGGCAAGAAAATCGCCGAGCTGCTTCTCCTGCTTCTCCAGACTGGCCTTTATCTCGACCAACCGGCTCTGGTTCCAGTGCGATGCCGTGGTGTTGGCATCGACCCGCTCCTCCACATTGAGATCGATGTAGGTCTGGGCCACCTCATTGGCGACGCTAGCGGCCAGCTCGGGAGAGCGGGATTCGAACCCGATGCTGACCAGCTGGGTATCGCGCACCGGCGAAATAGAAAGATGTTTAGCCAGATACTCCATTGCGTGCTGGTTTCGTGAGGAGGCATCCTCCTGATGTCCGGCACTCCAGAATCCCTTGATGCGGCTAAACCAGCTGTCCGGATTGGGCTGCCCGTTGAATTCCGGCAACTCGGCCAAGCCCAGATGAGTGACCACCTTCTCGGCCACCCGGCGTGACTTGAGCAGCTCGAACTGGGTGTTGTAGTACTCGCGGCGGCTGGTATCAACCCGATAGACGGGCTCGATAGGTGAAGCGCTGTTGGCATCAGCCTTCAGCAGCAGGGTCGCACTGGACTGGTAGTAGGGTGGCATGCTGAGGATAAAGGGGGCTGCCACAAGGGTCACCACGGCGGCAAACAGCACCACCTTCCACCAGTTTGCCTTGAGCACCCGCCAGGGGCCGCTGAAATCGAGGCGGCTCTCTAGCGCACGGCCATTTTCAACCAACAATGAAGTCATGAAGAGCGTCCTGGATCAGAAGAAACTTTGTTCGATGGTGATGATGTCGCCGGGATTGAGTTGCCGTTGCAGGCTCACCTCTTCCAGCAACTGATCGCTGCCATTGCGGCGCAGGCTGATATCCCGTCTAGCGGCGCGATCGGTGAAACCACCCGCCAGCGCGACGGCCTTCTCCACCGTCAGGCCGGGCTGGTATTCGTAGCCACCCGGGTGAGCCACCTCACCAGCTACAAACACCTGACGAAAAGTGGTCACGTTGACCGTCACCATGGGGTCGAGCAGCACGCCGTGCTTGAGCCCTCTGGTCAGCAGCTCGGCCACCTCAGTGGTGGTGTGGCCCATCAGCAGCACCTGACCCAGATAGGGGTAATTGACCTGACCACTGGTATCAACCTTGAACTTCATCGACAGATCCGGCTCGCCATACACCCGGATTTCAACCTCGTCACCCGGCGCAAGCCGGTAGGCGGAATCGTTGCCTTGCGGGCCCTGGCCAGCCCAGACCGACAGGCTGAACAACCAGCCAAGCAGAAGCACCATCACGCTTTTGTTCATGTTAAATGGCTACCTTGAGTGAAAGAGAAAGCTGTTGTTTGTCGTAACCGAGGGCACGGCCATAGCAATTGCCGCCGATGTCGATGGGCTGCCCGGCAAAGCTGGAACCGGAGTCGGCCTGCAGGTAGTGGAGCCCCAGATTGACGGAGGGACGAATGTCGTAGCTGATGCCCATGCCCCAGCGATGGATGTCGTCCTGACGGTGGCGGTTGTCGTTACCACAGACCACCGACTGGTGATAATCATCCCGGATATCGTGATAAGAGAGCGTGGTCGCCACTCCGGGTGACCAGTGGTGCTGCCACTCGGCGCCATATAGCTGGCTGCTGACATAGCCGCCGTCACCACCCGGATCACGAATGGTCCGGCTGGAGAGCAGCGCGAGCTTGCTGTAATCGAGCGGTTGCCACTCCAAACGCAGATCCCAGTTCAGCCCTTTGAAACTCTCTGCCTGCGGATCGTTGACGAAACGCTTGTAGATCCCGCCGATATTGGCATCGATCCGGGTCTTGCCGGTCATCTGGCTCATCACCCCTGTGATAAGGAAAAATTCGTCGGAATCCTTGCGCGGATTGGCCGGATAGCGTCGCAGATTGGTCTGCAGGGTGTAACGAAAACGGCTGACATGACTCACCTGATCGAACAGCTCGACAATAGCGGTGTTCTCCTGCCACTCCTGCTCGGCCATATAGCGTTCAAAGTCATGCTGGTAGAGGTGCTTGTCGAGATAGCCCAGATCCTTGTGGGAGAGCGCCAGCTCCAGCTTGCCTCTGGCATCGGGAGCGCCGTAACTGTAACGGCCACCTACTTCGCTGCGTTTGAACCGCAGCGGCTCATTTATCTGAAATCTGCCAAATGTACCATCACCACAGAGCGCACGACCTTCCTTCTCATCAGCGTCGCTGGGACAGGGAGAAATATCTCCCCGCAACATAAAGCCTTCAGTCAGCCCCTCGCCACGCGCCTCATGGCCCAGCCGATACTGGTACATCAGCTTGAAGGCGTTGCGCAGGGAGAAACGCCAGCTGCCGTCAAACTGGAATTGGTGATCGGCATAGTCATCGGCATGACTGCTGTCATAGCGACGATAGTCACCCAGATAGCTGAACTGATAGCGATCCAGACCGCGTTCGCCCACCATGCGAAATTCCGGGGTGATCCCGATGAAATCTGAGCCTATCGCCTGACTACTGTCGCGCTGCCACAATAGGTTGCTGTCGTGACCATAACGATTCTCCACATCGGTCTGGATCTCCAGACCAAGCGGCCCCTGATGGGATACGGGAGAAACCTCGGCATGGACAGAAAGAGAGGGGGAGAGCAGCACTCCGGCGCAAATGAGGCTAGTAAGCGGATGCACCGACAAACCCCTTGAATACTGTCAGGAAAATGATTTTTAAATCCAGCCAGAGTGACCAGTACTGGATGTACTTGAGATCGAACTTGACCCGCATCTCCATCTTGTCGAGGGTGTCGGTTTCGCCACGAAATCCATTTATCTGGGCCAATCCCGTAATCCCCGGTTTTACCTTGTGGCGAAGCATGTAGCGATCAACCAGAGAACGATACTGCTCATTGTGCGCCACGGCATGGGGCCGCGGTCCCACGATCGACATGGAGCCCTGAATTACATTGAAAAATTGTGGCAACTCATCCAGCGAGGTGCGACGCAAGAATGCACCGAATGGCGTCACTCTGGGATCGCCTCTGGTAGCCTGAGTCACCACGGCATCATTCTCCATGACGCGCATGGAGCGGAATTTCCATACCTGTATCCGTTTTCCCCCCAAACCGTAGCGATCCTGCTTGAAGAGTACAGGTCCGGGTGAAGAGAGACGCACCCCGAGTGCCACCAGCGCCATGACCGGAGAGATGAGCAGCAAAATAAGTGAGCCCAGAACCAGATCTTCAATGCGTTTGAGCAGGGCTGCCCCCCCTTCAAACGGAGAATCGAAAAAGCTGAAGGTATAGATATCGCCGACCCGATCGATATGAGATACGGTCAGGCCGTACTCGTAGAAATCAGGTACCAGATAAGTATCGACCGTAGTGTCGGAGAGTTCGTAGAGGTAGTGATTGATGCGCTCCCGGGCAGTCAGGGGCAGCGCCAGATAGACTTCGTCGACCAGCCCTTTGCGAGCCAGCTCAAGCAGTTCATCGACCTCACCCAGCAAGGGGCTGCGAGTCGGGTAACCGAAACGCTCTTCGCTACGGGCATCGAAAAAACCGAGCATCTGAATATCGTGACGCGGGCTCTCCCACAGGGATTTCTCCAATGCCAACCCGGCAGGCGTGACTCCGATAATGGCTACGCGGCGACAACAGGAGGAGCGACTGAACCAGAGGGTCACCAGCCGGTACAGCACCCGATAACCGGTGGAAATAAGGCAGGCCATGGCAAGCCAGAGCACAGCCAGCTCCTGCGGGAAAGGGTGGTAAGGTTTGAAGAGGGGAACCAGATAGACCAGCAGGTAGAGCAGGGTCGCTGTTACCAACCAGGAGAAGATGAGGCGCAGCAGAGACTGCGCCAAATATTTACGAACCCGGCTGCAATAAAGCCCGGTATTCTGGGAAACCAGAAAGAAGACCACCATGCCCAGCGTGGTCAGAGACATCTCGTCCAATCCATGAAACAAACCGAAGTGCCGCGAGAGCA
Source organism: Aeromonas sp. Y318-3 (assembly GCF_027706185.1). NCBI lineage: Bacteria > Pseudomonadati > Pseudomonadota > Gammaproteobacteria > Aeromonadales > Aeromonadaceae > Aeromonas > Aeromonas sp. Y318-3. The sequence goes on along the minus strand of NZ_JAPDCN010000025.1, from coordinate 24,396 downwards.
GCACCATTGAGACTGAAATTCCCACCAAATCGACAAAGCGGGAAAACAGACTGTGGCTCGCATCTGCGAGCTTGATAATTCGCTTGTTCATGGGTCGCCTTCATACTGATATCACTTATCAGTTTTCTTGACCGGACGAGCCCAGTTCTTGATATGGCGCTGGGGTACCCGGGTAATCACGAGTTCATGTTCGCCCACGTCCTTGGTAATAGTAGAGCCGGCACCCAGGGTGGCCCCCTTGCCGATGCGAACAGGCGCTACTAGTTGGGTATCAGAACCAACGAATACATCATCCTCGATGATGGTCTGGAATTTGTTGACCCCGTCGTAGTTGCAGGTGATGGTACCGGCACCGATATTCACCCCGGCTCCGATCTCGGCATCACCCAGATAGGTCAGATGACCGCACTTGGAACCAACCCCAAGACGGGCCTTCTTCATCTCGACGAAGTTGCCAACGTGCGCATCCTGCTCCAGAACCGCCCCCGGACGCAAGCGGGTAAACGGACCCACTGAGCACTGATCTGCCACCTGCGCACCCTCGATAACCGAGTAGGGTTTCACCTCGGTGTGATCGCCAATGACACAATCTTTCAGTACGCAACCGGCTCCGATACGAACATGATTGCCGAGAGTCACCTTGCCCTCAATGATGACGTTTGCATCAATAACAACCTCTTCACCAATTTCCAAAACCCCACGCAAATCAAAGCGTGTGGGGTCGATCATGGTTGCACCAGCAATCATCAGTTTCTCGGCCTGCATCTGCTGATAGCTGCGCTCAAGTTGGGCCAATTGCACCCGATTGTTGGCCCCTTCAACTTCAGCGGCACGCTCTGGATGCACAGCGGCAATCGGGCAATTATCGCCGTGAGCCATGGCGATCACATCCGTCAGATAGAACTCACCCTGGGCATTCTTGTTGTCGAGACGAGACAACCATTGACGCAACTGGCCCCCATTGGCCACCAGCACGCCGGTATTCACCTCACGGATCGCCAGCTGTTCGGCATTGGCATCCTTCTGCTCGACGATACCGACCACCTGACCGTTTTCACGGACGATACGGCCATAGCCGGTCGGGTTGTCGAGCACTACGGTCAGCAGTGCCATCCCGTTTTCAGCCTTGGCGGCGAGCAAGCGCTGCAGGGTCTCGGGCTGGATCAGCGGGGTATCGCCGTAGAGCACCAGCACATCGTCTTCATCCTTCCAGAACGGGATCGCCTGGGCGACGGCATGACCAGTTCCCAGCTGCTGCGCTTGCAGCACCCAGTTCACATCGGCCGCCACGATCCGCTCTTTCAGCAGTTCGGCACCGTGGCCATAGACCAGATGCAGCTGCTCGGCACCAACCTGACGGGCAGTATCGATCACATGGGAAACCATGGGTTTGTTGGCTACCGGGTGGAGTACCTTGGGCAGGGAAGAACGCATGCGGGTACCTTTACCCGCCGCCAGGATCACGACGTTGAGGGACATAAATTGACCTTTGGAACATGAGGAAATACTCGGCGGAGTCTATCCAACGGGTAAAAAAAAAGCGACCCGAAGGTCGCTTTTTACATCACCGTTATTAGCGGTAATTCTTTTTGACGATATCGATGACTCGCAGTTGAGCCATCGCCTTGGCCAGCTCGGTGGCGGCCTGGGCGTAGTCGATATCACCATGGGAGCTGTGGATCCGCTCTTCGGCTGCGCGCTTGGCTTCCTGGGCTTTCGCCTCATCCAAGTCGTCAGCACGAATAGCAGTGTCCGCCAGCACGGTCACGGATTCAGGTTGTACTTCCAGCATACCGCCGGAGATGTACAGCACCTCTTCAGTTCCGTTCTGCTTCACCAAGCGGACCAGGCCCGGCTTGATGGCAGTCAGCAACGGAGCATGACCGTGGCGGAGACCCAACTCACCTTCGGAGCCTGATACCTGAGCAGTTTGCACGCGACCGGAAAACAGTTTTCCTTCGGCGCTCACCACATCCAGGTGAAAGGAGATCATCTCTGCCATGGGCCCTCCTGTCGAGGCTTACAGTTTCTTGGATTTCTCGACGACTTCGTCGATACCGCCAACCATGTAGAACGCCTGCTCGGGCAGATCGTCATACTCGCCTTTCAGGATGCCCTGGAAACCACGGATGGTCTCTTTCAGCGGCACGTATTTACCCGGAGAACCGGTAAACACTTCTGCTACGAAGAACGGCTGGGACAGGAAACGCTCGATCTTACGGGCACGGGCTACGGTCAGTTTGTCTTCTTCTGACAGTTCATCCATACCCAGGATGGCGATGATGTCCTTCAGCTCTTTGTAGCGCTGCAGTACGGTCTGAACGCCACGAGCGGTCTCGTAGTGCTCTTTGCCAACCACCAGCGGATCCAGCTGACGAGAGGTAGAGTCCAGCGGGTCAACGGCCGGGTAGATACCCAGTGCCGCGATTTGACGGGACAGTACGACGGTCGCATCCAGGTGGGCGAAGGTGGTCGCCGGAGACGGGTCAGTCAAGTCATCCGCAGGCACGTAAACGGCCTGTACGGAGGTGATGGAACCGGTCTTGGTGGAGGTGATACGTTCTTGCAGAACACCCATCTCCTCGGCCAGGGTCGGCTGGTAACCTACTGCAGAAGGCATACGGCCCAGCAGTGCGGATACTTCAGTACCGGCCAGGGTGTAACGGTAGATGTTGTCCACGAAGAACAGCACGTCACGACCCTCGTCACGGAACTTCTCTGCCATGGTCAGGCCGGTCAGCGCAACGCGCAGACGGTTTCCGGGCGGCTCGTTCATCTGACCGTAAACCAGAGATACTTTGTCCAGTACGTTGGACTCCATCATCTCGTGGTAGAAGTCGTTACCCTCACGGGTACGCTCACCTACACCGGCGAACACAGAATAACCACTGTGTTCGATCGCGATGTTACGGATCAGCTCCATCATGTTTACGGTTTTGCCTACACCGGCACCACCGAACAGACCCACTTTACCACCCTTGGCGAACGGGCATACCAGGTCGATAACCTTGATGCCTGTTTCCAGCAGATCGTTGCTGTTGGACTGATCTTCGTAGCTGGGGGCAGCGCGGTGGATAGACCAGCACTCTTCTTCACCGATCGGACCTTTTTCGTCGATTGGCTCGCCCAGTACGTTCATGATCCGACCCAGAGTCGCAGTACCGACCGGAACCTGGATGGATTTACCGCTATTCACTACTTCCAACCCACGACGCAGACCGTCGGAGGAGCCCATGGTGATGCAACGAACGACGCCGCCACCGATCTGTTGCTGAACTTCCAGCACCAGACCCTGGCCTTGACCTTCGCTAACGACCTTCAGTGCATCGTACACCTGGGGCACGGCATTCTGCGGGAACTCGATGTCCACAACAGCGCCGATGATTTGGACGATGAAACCGTTACTCATGTCAAATCCTCTAAACCTTTGATAACCCTTGCCTTACACCGCAGCAGCACCGGATACGATCTCTGTCAGCTCCTGGGTAATACTGGCCTGACGGGCCTTGTTGTATACCAGTTGCAGATCGTTAATCAGGTTACCGGCGTTGTCAGTCGCGGCTTGCATGGCAACCATTCGGGCTGCCTGTTCACTTGCCAAGTTTTCCACTACACCCTGGTAAACCTGAGATTCGACATAGCGAACCAGCAGGGTATCCAGCAGCTTCTTGGGATCCGGCTCATAGAGGTAATCCCAGTGGTGTTTCTTGGCGAGCTTGCTGTCTTCAGTTACGGGCAAAGGCAGCAGTTGATCGACCCGTGGTTGCTGCACCATGGTGTTGACGAACTTGTTGTACACCAGATACAGCTTGTCAATCTCACCGTTGTCGTAAGCCTTCAGCATGACCTTGACTGAACCAATCAGGTCATTGACGCTCGGACTATCGCCCAGTCCTGCGACATGAGCTTTAACCTTGGCGCCGTGCCGTTCAAAGAAGTTGGAGGCCTTGTTACCGATCAGTGCCAGGTCAACCTTGGCACCTTTCGCGCTCCATTGCTTCATATCATTGAGGGCAGCCTTGAACAGGTTGATGTTCAGACCACCACACAGGCCACGGTCGGTGGAGACGACGATGTAACCCACTCGCTTGACCTCACGTTCGATGAGGTAGGGGTGCTTGTATTCCAAGTTCCCCTGAGCGATATGGCCGATCACCTTGCGCATGGTTTCAGCGTACGGACGGCTGGCAGACATGCGTTCCTGCGCACGGCGCATTTTGCTTGCTGCCACCATTTCCATAGCGCCGGTGATCTTCTGAGTGTTTTTCACACTCCCGATCTTGTTACGTATCTCTTTTGCGCCGGCCATCTCTTACTCTCCATCAAGTGGCAGCTCACGCTGCCACACACGCTTACCAGGTCTGGGTTGCTTTGAAGCTATCCAGCAACGCAGTCAGCTTGCCAACGATCGCGTCGTTGTAGTCGGCTTTGGCATTGATTTCAGCCATCAGCTCGGCATGCTGGGTATTGGCGTAAGAGAGCAGAGCGGCTTCGAAGTCGACGATCTTGTTCAGCTCGACATCGGAGAGATAGCCTTTCTCGGCGGCGAACAGCACCAGAGACTGGTGAGCCACGCTCAGCGGAGAGTACTGCTTCTGCTTCATCAGCTCGGTCACTTTCACACCGTGATCCAGCTGCTTGCGAGTCGCCTCGTCCAGATCGGAAGAGAACTGGGCGAATGCCGCCAGTTCGCGATACTGGGCCAGCGCGGTACGGATACCACCGGACAGCTTCTTGACGATCTTGGTCTGAGCAGCGCCACCTACACGGGATACAGAGATACCCGGGTCAACCGCCGGACGAATACCGGAGTTGAACAGCTGTGAAGTCAGGAAGATCTGACCATCGGTGATGGAGATCACGTTGGTCGGAACGAACGCAGATACGTCACCTGCCTGGGTTTCGATGATTGGCAGCGCGGTTAAAGAACCGGTTTTGCCTTTCACTTCACCCTTGGTGAACTTCTCTACGTACTCGGCGTTAACGCGAGCAGCACGCTCCAGCAGACGGGAGTGCAGATAGAAAACGTCACCCGGGTAAGCTTCACGTCCTGGCGGACGGCGCAGCAACAGGGAGATCTGGCGATAAGCTACGGCCTGCTTGGACAGGTCATCATAGATGATCAGTGCGTCTTCACCGCGGTCACGGAAGTACTCACCCATGGAGCAACCGGCATACGGAGCCAGGTACTGCAGAGCAGCCGCTTCGGAGGCAGAGGCAACCACCACGATGGTGTTGGCCAGGGCACCGTGCTCTTCCAGCTTGCGCACTACGTTGGCGATGGTGGAGGCCTTCTGGCCAATCGCAACGTAGACACACTTAATGCCGGAATCTTTCTGGTTGATGATGGTGTCGATCGCGATGGCGGTCTTACCAACCTGACGGTCACCGATGATCAGCTCACGCTGGCCACGACCGATAGGGATCATGGCATCGATGGCTTTCAGACCGGTCTGGACCGGCTGGTCAACAGACTTACGCTCGATAACGCCCGGTGCGATCACTTCGATCGGCGAGAAGCCGTCGTTGTCGATCGGACCTTTACCGTCGATCGGCTGACCCAGGGTGTTCAACACCCGGCCCAACAGACCACGACCTACCGGCACTTCCAGAATACGGCCAGTACCTTTTACTTTCATTCCTTCTGACAGACCGTCATAGGAACCCATAATCACCGCACCGACGGAGTCACGCTCCAGGTTCAATGCCAGAGCGTAGCGGTTGCCCGGCAGCTCGATCATCTCACCCTGCATGGCATCAGCCAGGCCGTGAATACGAATGATACCGTCGCTCACAGAGACGATGGTACCTTCGTTACGCGCTTCGCTCTTTACATCAAACTGCGCAATGCGCTGCTTGATCAGCTCGGCGATTTCAGTGGAATTCAGTTGCATGCTCTAATACCCCAATCAAGATTGCAGCGCGTCAGCCATGCGATCCAGCTTACCGCGGACTGTGCCGTCGATTACCAGATCACCGGCCTTGATGAGCACCCCGGCCATCAAGGACGCATCGATGCTGCAATTCAGCTTCACTTTGCGCGCGAGACGTTGTTCCAGAGAAGCCTGAATATTGGCTTTCTGCTGGTCGGTCAGTTCGATCGCCGAAATCACGTCAGCCTGAACCTCTTTATCCAGTTCAGCTTTGAACGCTACAAATTCAGCAACGACCGCCGGCAGCACACCCAAGCGACCATTCTCGGCCATCACCCGGATCAGGTTCTGGCCATGCACGTCGAGTTGCTCACCGCAGACACCGACAAACAGCGTTGCCAGCTCTTCGGCGGCCACAGAGCCGTTTACCAGGTTGTGCATGGTCTCGTTTTCCACTACTTGCGCAGCGAAACCGAGCATACCCAGCCACTGGTCAACCGCCTTGTGCTCAACGGCAAACTCGAAAGCAGCCTTGGCGTAGGGGCGAGCGATTGTAGTCAGTTCAGACATAGCCCCGTTCCCGTTACAGTTCTGCTACCAGTTTGTCGACGATGTCGCTGTTGGCAGCCTGGTCGATTTGACGCGCCAGGATCTTCTCTGCACCAGCAATGGCAAGAGCAGCAACCTGCTTACGCAGTTCTTCTTTGGCACGATGACGTTCAGCTTCGATCTCGGCACGGCCCTGAGCCAGGATTTTTTCCCGCTCAGACTGGGCACCAGCGGCAGCTTCATCAATGATCTGGGCTTTACGTTTGTTAGCCTGCTCAATGATTTCAGCAGCCTGCAGCTTGGCTTCTTTCAGCTGATCGGTGGCGTTGGCCTTGGCCAAATCCAGATCTTTCTTGGCACGTTCGGCAGAAGAGAGACCGTCAGCAATAGCTTTCTGACGGGCTTCGATGGCAGCAATCAGCGGCGGCCATACGTACTTCATGCAAAACACTACGAAGAAGAAAAAAGCAATTGCTTGGCCGAGGAGGGTGGCATTGATATTCACAGCCGATGTCCTCTTAAGTTAGTTAATGGGTTATGCCTGGAGAGTCGTAACGACTTAGCCAGCAACCGCAAACATCACGTACAGACCCAGACCAACGGCGATCATCGGAATCGCATCCACCAGACCCATTACGATGAAGAACTGGGTACGCAGAACAGGGATCAGATCCGGTTGACGAGCAGCACCTTCCAGGAACTTGCCACCCAGGATACCGATACCGATGGAAGCGCCGATAGCAGCCAGACCCATCATCATTGCAGCAGCGATGTACAGCAGGTCCATGTTCAAGTTTTCCATGAGGATCTCCAGTTATTTAGATGTAATTGATTGTATAAAAAGGATTATTTGAGTTGCATCAACCATGGTCTTCCTGCGCCATCGACAGATAGACGATGGTCAGAACCATGAAAATGAATGCCTGCAAAGTGATGATCAGGATGTGGAAAATTGCCCAAGGCACGGACAGGATCCACTGTGACCACCAGGGTAACAAACCAGCAATCAGGATAAAGATCAGTTCGCCAGCATACATGTTGCCGAACAGTCGAAGACCCAGAGAAACAGGTTTGGAAATCAGCGTAACAGTTTCCAGGATGAGGTTAACCGGGATGGCCGCCGGGTGGTTGAAAGGCTGAAGCGTCAGCTCCTTCACAAACCCGCCGATACCCTTGACCTTGATGCTGTAATACAGGATCAAGAAGAACACGCCCAAAGCCATGGACATGGTGATGTTAACGTCAGCAGAGGGAACCACACGCAGATAGGGAATACCCATCAATTGTGCAGCGTGAGGGATAAAGTCAACGGGGATCAGATCCATGAAGTTCATCAGGAAGATCCACACAAACACCGTCAGCCCCAAAGGTGCGATGACCTTGTTGCGACCGTGAAAGATGTCTTTGACGTTACCATTCACAAACTCGACCAGCATCTCCACAAAGCACTGCAGCTTACCCGGCACCCCGCTGGTAGCGTTAACGGCTACTTTGCGGAACAGCAGGATAAACAGGGCGCCTAGCACGACGGAAAATACCATTGAGTCGATATTGACCGTCCAGAACCCGGACCCGACTTGAAGGTGGGTCAGGTGGTGGGAGATATATCCCTGAGGAGTCAGGACTTCTCCGGTTGCAGACATGAGTTTTCCTAATAGTGGTTGTTAAGCGTGAATGAAACCATCCACTGTACAACGAGGGCGAGGATATAAGTGGCGAAAAACGAGACGGTAACGACCTCGACTCCCGCACCAAACATCAGGGCGAATAGACCTGTTGTAGAAATGAGCTTAATCCCTGCCCCACCATAAAAGTCCCGCAAAACCAGGCCCACACTCTCGGTTGTCACCTTGCGGCGCAGCACCCAGACAGTAAACAAGGCTTGAGGAACCCAGTACATCCCCCCTCCGCAGAGGGCGGAATAACCGGCGCTGGCACCAGTCAGGTAAAACCAGACGGCACTCATCGCCAGGATCAGGATGAGCTGACAAACGAGCATAACCAAGGCCAGTGTCAAACCTTCCAAGGCTATTTTCTGCTTCACCAACCTACCCCTGAACATTACAGAACTGTAAAAAATCGGGATCCGAAGACCCCATGTTAACAGCTCTTAAAGCCGGTCAAATTATACCCTTGAGGGCAGCTATTGCAATATGACAAAAATCCTTAATTTTTGCGGCTTTCCGCGGCAAATCAGGGTTATGGTCATATCAAAAGGAATGGATGTTTTATTACTACAAAAAGCGTAAAAATCACGATTCCGACACGCCAAAATAGCCCAATATACGGTCCAAATCGGACAAATTCTCGTAACTTATTACTAACTTCCCGCTATCCCGCTTGCCAGGCTGAAGTTGCACCTGATTGCCAATTTTTTCTGCCAGTTGGCGCTCCAGGTAGCCGATCTGCGGATCACGGGCCGGTTCGACCCTGGCTTTTGCCGGTTCGAGCGCTTTTTGCACCAGCTTCTCGGTATCGCGCACGGTCAGCCCTTTCTGGGCAACCAGCTTGGCCAGTTCAGACTGGGCCTGGCCGCTCAGGGCCAGCAGGGCACGGGCATGGCCCATATCGAGGTCGCCGTGCTCGACGAAACGCTTCACATCGTCGTTGAGCTGGTTGAGACGCAACAGGTTGGTCACCGTGGTGCGGGATTTGCCCACCGCCTCGGCCACCTGCTGGTGGGTGAGCTCGAATTCGGTCAGCAGTCTTTGTAAAGCGACCGCCTCTTCGATGGCATTGAGATCTTCCCGCTGAATATTCTCTATCAGCGCGATGGCGACGGCAGCCTCGTCGGGTACATCCTTGACGATACAGGGCACCACCTCAAGCCGCGCCAGCTGGGACGCGCGCCAGCGCCGCTCACCGGCAATGATTTCGAAGGATTGTTCGCCGAGAGGGCGTACCACGATGGGCTGGATCACCCCCTGGGCGCGGATGGAGTTGGCAAGCTCTTCCAGTGCATCCTGGGACATGTCTTTGCGGGGCTGGTACTTGCCGGACTGCAACCACTCCACCGGCAGCTTGCGCAGCTCGCCCTGATTGGTGGGGGCCATGGCCTCTTCAGTACGTTGATCGCTCATCACCTGTTTCTGGCGGGCAGCCGTGCTGGTACTGAGCAGGGCATCCAGCCCCTTGCCCAGTCCACGTTTTTTCGGAGTCATATGCTCTCTCGGTCTGCGATGGTCGCCTGACGTTCCTGCTCCTGGCGGCGCAGGATCTCGCCAGCCAGTGCCAGGTAGGCCTTGGCGCCCACCGATGATTTGTCATAGTGCATGGCCGGGGCACCGAAACTCGGGGCCTCAGCCAGTCTAACGTTGCGGGGAATGATGGTGCGGTAGACTTTGTCGCCAAAGTGCTGTTTTAGCTGATCGGACACATCATTAGCCAGCCGGTTGCGGTGATCGAACATGGTGCGCAGCACCCCTTCGATCTTGAGATCCGGATTGACCACAGCGGCCAGCTTGCTGATGGTGTCGACCAGGGCGGTCAGCCCCTCCAGCGCGTAATATTCGCACTGCATGGGCACCAGCACGGAGTCGGCGGCGGCCATGGCGTTCACGGTCAGCATGTTGAGAGAGGGCGGGCAGTCGATGAAGACGTAGTCGTATTTGTCCCGCACCGAAGCCAGCGCATTGCGCAGGCGGATTTCGCGGGCGAAAAATTCCATCAGACGGATTTCGGCCGCGGTCACGTCGGCGTTGGCGGCAATCAGGTGATAGCCCCCGGTGGTTTCGGGGATGATCACTTCGCTGATGGGGGCATCCTCGATCAGCAGCTCATAGGCGGTGCGCTCGACGTCATACTTGTCGACACCGCTGCCCATGGTGGCATTGCCCTGCGGATCCAGATCGATCACCAGCACCTTGCGCCGGGTGGCAGCCATGGAGGCGGCCAGATTCACACAGGTGGTGGTTTTACCCACTCCACCCTTCTGGTTGGCTATGGCGATGACTTTTCCCACACGATCCCCTAAATGAAACTGCGACCCTATTCGGGCTGGATATGTTTGAATTCCAGCAGATGACGTTCGCCTTCCAGCTCCGGCACCCGCAACTCATGACAGGCTACCAGACGGATATTGGCAGGCAACTGGGCCAGCTCCTGCTCGGGATATTGTCCCTTGAGTGCCAGGAAGCAGCCCTGTTCTGACGGCAGGTGGTGACACCAGCTCAGCATGTCCTCCAGCGAGGCAAATGCCCGACTCAGTACACCATCAAATCCCACCTCGGGTTGATACTCTTCAACCCGGGATTTGACCGGCGTCACATTGGTCAGACCCAGCTCCTGGATCACCTGACGGATGAAGTTGATCCGCTTGCCCAGACTGTCGAGCAGGACGAACTGCTTGTCCGGATTGATGATCGCCAGCGGCAATCCCGGCAGGCCGGGACCTGTCCCCACGTCGATGAAGCGCTCACCGTGCAAGTGGGGGCTTACCACCAGGCTATCGAGGATATGCTTGACCAGCATGGCGTCCGGATCTCGCACCGAGGTGAGATTGTAAGCCTTGTTCCACTTGTGCAGCAACTCGACCAACTGCACCAGTTGGCTCTTTTGGGTATCGGTGATAACAATTTCGGCCTGCTTGAGCAGGCCGTTCAATCTTTCCAGCATATTTTCCAACGGTAAGAATCCTCAGGCGGTTTTACGCAGCAGGCCGTGTTTTTTCAGGTGAACCAGCAGGATGGAGATGGCCGCCGGGGTGATGCCGGAGATGCGGGAAGCCTGACCAATGGTCTGCGGCTTGGCATCGTTCAGCTTGGCTTTCACCTCGTTGGAGAGGCCATTCACCTCGCGATAGTCCAGATCCAGCGGCAGCAGGGTGTTCTCGTTGCGCAGCTGCTTTTCCACTTCATCGTGCTGACGCTCGATGTAACCGGCGTACTTGATCTGGATTTCAACCTGTTCGGCCGCGGCAGGATCGGTCACGGAAGGGCCGACACCTTCGATGGCCATCAGCGCATCATAGGTTACCTCGGGGCGACGCAGCAGCTCTTCCAGACTCTGTTCGCGGGTCAGCGGGGTGTTGACCAGAGCGTTGACCGCTTCCAGTGACGGGTGTTGCGGGTGGATCCAGGTTGAACGCATGCGCTGACGCTCCAGCTCAACCTGTTCCATCTTGGCGTTGAATTTGCTCCAGCGCTCGTCATCCACCAGACCCAGTTCGCGACCGATGGCAGTCAGGCGGATATCGGCGTTGTCTTCCCGCAGCAGCAGGCGATATTCGGCGCGGCTGGTGAACATGCGGTAAGGCTCGCGGGTCCCCAGGGTGGAGAGATCGTCCATCATCACGCCCATGTAGGCCTGATCCCGACGCGGGTTCCAGGGATCCTTGTCCTGGGCACGCAGGGCCGCGTTCAGGCCGGCCATCAGGCCTTGTGCCGCCGCCTCTTCGTAACCGGTCGTGCCGTTGATCTGGCCGGCGAAGAACAGGTTTGGAATGCACTTGCTCTCCATGTTGGCCTTGAGATCCCGCGGATCGAAGAAATCATATTCGATGGCATAGCCGGGGCGGGTGATGTGGGCGTTCTCGAAGCCGCGCACGGAACGGACGATCTGCACCTGCACGTCAAACGGCAGGCTGGTGGAGATCCCGTTCGGATAGAGTTCGTGGGTGGTCAGGCCTTCCGGCTCGACGAAGATCTGGTGCGCCGTCTTGTCGGCGAAACGGGTGATCTTGTCTTCGATCGACGGGCAGTAGCGCGGGCCGATCCCCTCGATCACCCCGGCGTACATGGGGCTGCGATCCAGGTTATTGCGGATCACCTCGTGGGTACGCTCGTTGGTGTGGGTGACGTAGCAGGGCACCTGACGGGGATGCTGGCTGGCATCGCCGATAAACGAGAAGACCGGACGCGGATCGTCGCCGTGCTGGGCCTGCATCACAGAGAAATCGACGCTGCGGGCATCTATGCGCGGCGGGGTGCCCGTCTTGAGGCGATCGATGCGCAGCGGCAGTTCACGCAGGCGCTGGGCCAAGGCGATCGAGGGAGGATCCCCGGCACGACCGCCCTTGTAGTTTTCCATCCCGATGTGGATCAAACCATTCAGGAAGGTACCGACCGTCAGCACCACAGTCTTGCCGCTGATGCGGATCCCGCTCTGGGTGACCACACCGGCAACACGATCCCCGTCCATGATCAGATCGTCACAGGCCTGCTGGAAGATCTTCAGGTTCGGGTAGTTTTCCAGCATCTGGCGAACGACGGCCTTGTAGAGCAGGCGATCCGCTTGGGCACGAGTGGCTCTTACCGCCGGGCCCTTGGAGGAGTTGAGGGTGCGGAACTGGATCCCGCCAAGATCGATGGCACGCGCCATGATCCCGCCGAGTGCGTCAACTTCCCTGACCAGGTGTCCCTTGCCGATCCCGCCGATCGCCGGATTACAGGACATGTGTCCCAGCGTATCGATATTGTGGGTCAGCAGCAGGGTGTTCATGCCCATACGGGCTGCCGCTGTTGCTGCTTCGGTTCCGGCATGACCGCCACCGACGACGATCACATCAAATTGTTCATGGTATTGCATTGGGATCACCTTGATCTGCACGCCTGAAGATCTTTATTTGCCTGGGCTAAAGGGCGGAACATTCTATCTGTTTCGCGTCCTGAGGGGAACGTCTACTTAACGTTCAGTATGAAGGGAGGATCCACTAATTAGATCTTAAGGATCTTTAGATCGATCTTTTACTGGATCTCTTATTAGGATCCGCCCTTTCTGTTGATAAGCACTTTTTGATCATAAAGATCATTAATTTAAGGGCGATCCTAGCTTGTGGAAAAGCTTGGATCCTGGCCCGGTGAACGAGGGGATAACCAGGACTTTTATACACAGAGGTCTGTCGGTCTGGATCTAATACATGGATAACTATAGGTTTTGCAGAGCTTTACACCGTAGTTATACACATTACCCCTGGGCGTTGTGGGTAACCTTGTAGAACAACTCCCCCGGATCAATCTGTTAATAACATGGTGGATAGTCGATCTGGGGATAAGTGGGGAGATCAAGCTTTTTTTCAGGATCTCCCGCACGCTGATCAGGCGATCATCGTCATCCAGTCGCGGATCCACACTTCTGCGGCATCTTCGGGGATCTCGTGTTGGGTCACATCGATGTCGAGCCGCTCGCCGATCCGGCTGGCACCGCACTCGGCCAGCAGGCGATCCAGCGTCTTGCCACCCTGGCAAAAGGTGTCATAACTGCTGTCACCAAGGGCGATCACGCCATATTTCAATGAATTAAGATCCGGATGCTGCTCGGCAAGATCCTTGGTGAAGGGTTGCAGGTTGTCGGGCACATCCCCGGCACCATGGGTGGAAGTGACCACCAGCAGGATGGATCCCGCATCATCCAGCACCTCTGCCAGCTTGGCCGGGTTGTGGATCCGGGTCTGGTGGCCAGCCTGTTCCAGCAGGTTGGCGACGTGGTCTGCGACATATTCGGCGGCGCCCAGCATGGAGCCGACGACGAGATTGAGTTTGGCCATGGAATGGATCCTGATTTCAGACAAAGAAACGCAAAGCCGGATTCTACCGCCAAAGGGTGTGGATAAATATGGATAAAGCTTGGGGATAATGGATCCAGTCAGATAATGCCGCCGGATCCATCCTGCCGATCTTTTTTCTGCTTCTTTATATTCCTCTTCATTTTCTTCTCCGCTAATGGCTCTCCTGATGACGCCCATCCCCCGCGAAATCCTGCCAACGATGCAGCTAGATAACAATGTAGATGCAAATGATTAGCAATTATTGAATCGATTCGATCACGACTCCTGTAGTAGGATTGCGCTGCTTTATTCGCCCATGGAACAGGGTGATGTCGTGACAAACGACCACAAATAACAATTAAAACAACATAACTCATTGATAAACGAGACTTTAATATGATTACGCAAAAATACACTACAGGACCCGGCAAGAAGGGCGCCTTCGGCGTGCTTTCGCTCTCCGGTTTGCTCGTCTCCCTGCCGCTGATGGCCGAACAAACCACCGCTGAACTGCCCAAAGCCAGCGAAACCATGGTAGTGACCGGTACGGCCATGAAGGTGGAAGTGCCGATGGCCGAGACCCCTCGCGCCGTTTCCGTAGTTAATCGCGAGGAACTGGATCAGCACGCCGTGTTGCAGCTGGATGAAGCGATTCGCTACCGTTCCGGCGTATTGACCGGTCTCTATGGTTCCGACAACAACACCGACTGGTTCAAGGTGCGTGGCTTCGATGCCGCCTCTTATCTGGATGGCAACCGCTTGTTTGGCACCGGCTACTACGTCTGGACGCCCGAACCGTTTGGTCTGGAGAGTGTGGAAGTGCTGAAGGGGCCAGCCTCGATCCTTTACGGTGAGGCGCCTCCGGGCGGGGTGATCAATGCCATCAGCAAGCGGCCGACCGCCACGCCGCAAGGGCAGGTGGATCTGCAGCTTGGCAGCCGGGATCATCGTCAGGTCGGGGTGGACGTCTCTGATGCGCTCTCCGACAACAGCCGTTACCGCATGGTTGCTCTTTATAAAGAGCGTGATGGTGTGCTTACCGGTACTTACAACGATCGGGTTTATCTGGCGCCCAGCGTCACCTTCGATCTTTCGGATCGTACCAGTCTGACCCTGCTGGCCAGCTTCCTGCACGACGAAGGGGTCCCGACCAACGGCTTTTTCCCGGTCTATGGCACCCTGAATACGTCAGGTGACCAGATTGATCCCTCCACCAACCTGAGTCAGCCGGATTACGATCGCAACCGCAATACCCAGATCTCCACCGGTTATGAGCTGGCCCACCAGCTCAACCAGACCTGGGAGTTCAAACAGAACGTCCGCTTCAACTACAACGATCTGCTGCTGCGTCAGACCTATATCTTCCCGACCTATGAAGGCACAACTGCCAGTCGTGGCCTGGTTTACCGTGATGGCAATACCAAGAGTGCCACCATGGATAACCAGATGGTGGGCTACTGGAACACCGACAGCACCGAGCAGACCTTGCTGCTGGGGGTAGATCTGCAGCGTCACGTCAATGAAGGGGTCGAGGCCGACAACTACGGTATGGGCACCATCAATACCATGAACCCGGATTACAGCGGCTTCCCCGGTTTTGATGAGTCGACTGCTACTCACCAGAAGAGCAGCAAGGGCCAGAGCGGCCTCTATGCCCAGCACCAGATCCGCTGGGACGATCGCTGGTTGCTGACTGCCGGTGGCCGTTTCGACTATGTGGAGACCCACAATACCAATACCAGCAAGGACGAGCGCCAGTACGATCACGAGCTCTCCCTCTCGGGCAGCCTGATGTATCTGGCTGACAACGGCCTCTCTCCCTACTTTGCCTATGCCGAGTCGTTCGAAGTGCTGCCGGGGATAGATCCCAACACCAAGAGTTCCTACAAGCCGCTTAAGGGCAAGCTCTACGAGACCGGCGTGAAGTATGCGCCAGCCTTCCTCGACGGTTACATCAATCTGGCGCTATTCGATCTGGCCCAGACCAACTCGCTGGTCTCTACCGGTTCCGGCCAGCAGACCCAGGCGGGTGAAGTGACCTCTCAGGGGGTTGAGCTGGAAGGGAGCGTGCAGGTGACCGATGCGCTGCGTCTGACCGCTGCTTATACCTACACAGATGCCAAAACCAACGACACTGGCAGTGGCGATCGCCGTGCCAGCCTGATCCCGCGCCACCAGGCCTCCTTCTGGGGTAACTACAAGGTGCAGCAAGGGGTGGCTTCGGGTCTGGAGCTGGGTACCGGTGTGCGTTATATCGGTTCCAGCGTGGGTATTGGCGCCGTGAATGCGGACTACACCCCCATCTACGGCTCTGCCGAGGTGCCGGCCCATACCGTCTGGGATGCGATGATCGGGTATGACTTTGCCAAGAACTGGCGTGCCCAGCTCAACGTTAACAACCTGCTGGGTGAAACCTACGTTGCCAGTTGTGACTACTACTGCTACTACGGCGAGCCGCGCAGCGTAGTGGGCAGCATCAACTACCGCTGGTAATCGAAGTCGGGCGGGAACCGGATTCCCGCCCTTCTTTTCACCCGCAGTTGTTCTGATCTCTCTGGAATACCGGTCCGTTATGGAACTCTTGTCTCTGGTTTATCGCCAATATCGTTGGCCTTTTATCACCATTACCCTGCTCAGTCTGCTCAGTGCCGTCAGCGGGATTGGCGTCATTGCTTTTATCAATCAGTCTCTAATCGAGTCTATAGGTGATCCGCTGCCGATCCTCGGTCAGCTGGTCAGCCTGATAGTGTTACTGCTGGTGATCACACTCGGATCTCAGCTGGCCCTGACCACTCTCGGTCACCATTTTGTCTACCGGTTGCGTGGCCGTCTGCTCAAGCAACTGTTGGATACCGATGTCGCCCGCATCCGCCAGATTGGTCAGGGGCCACTGCTGGCCTCCCTCTCCAGCGATATCGGCCAGATTACCATCGCCTTCGTGCGCCTGCCGGAGCTGGTGCAGGGGCTGGTACTCACGCTGGGTTCTGCCCTTTACCTTGGCTGGCTCTCTCCTGCATTACTCGGGGTGACCGCGCTCTGGGTCACGATTACCATGGTGGTGGGCTGGTTGCTGGTGAACCGTGTTTATCGCCATCTCTCCCACATGCGTCAGGCCGAAGATCGGCTCTATCAGAACTATCAGGCCATCATCGCCGGCAGCAAGGAGCTGGCGCTCAACCGCGAGCGGGCTCACTTCGTTTACCACCAGCTCTATGAACAAAATGCCCGTGACTACCGCCAGCAGATCATCCGCGCCGACACCTATCACCTGAGCGCGGTGAACTGGTCGAATATCATGATGCTGGGGGCCATCGGTCTGGTCTTCTTTCTGGCCAACGGCCTTGGCTGGGCCAACACCAATGTGGCCGCCACCTTCGCCCTGACCCTGCTGTTCCTGCGCACCCCGCTGTTGCAGGGGATTGGCGCCCTGCCGACCCTGCTTGCCGCTCAGGTGGCGTTCGACAAGATCGCCGCCCTCAATCTGGCCGAGCCGGATGCGGACTTCCCGCTGCCGCCCGCCATGCGCCCCTGGCAGCGTATCGAGTTGGAGCAGGTGAGCTTTCACTATCAGGGGGAGGGCGGTTTTGCCGTTGGCCCCATCGATCTGGTCATCGAAAAGGGGGAGCAGATCTTCATCATCGGTGGCAATGGCTCCGGCAAGTCGACGCTGGCCATGCTGCTGACCGGCCTTTACCAGCCGATATCGGGCCGGATCCTGCTGGATGGTGAGCCGATCACCGATCGCAACGGCTATCTGGCGCTCTTCTCCGCCATCTTCACCGACTATCACCTGTTCCAGCACCTGCTGGGGCCGGAACCCAAGGATGAGCTGGTGGCTGAGTGGCTGGAGCGGTTGCAGATGGGCAGCAAGCTCACCATCGAGGATGGCTTTATCGCCGATATCGAGCTCTCCCAAGGGCAGCGCAAGCGGGTCGCCCTGCTGCTGGCGCTGGCCGAGCAGCGCGAAGTGATGCTGTTTGACGAGTGGGCCGCGGATCAGGATCCCCAGTTCCGCCGCATCTTCTATCAGGTGCTGCTGCCGCGCCTCAAGGAGATGGGCAAGACGGTGATTGCCATCAGTCACGATGATCACTACTTCCCGCTGGCCGATCGCCTGCTGGAGATGCGTCAGGGCCAGCTCACCGAACTGACCGGCGCGCGCCGTGCCGAAGTGAGCCGCGATGCGATCGCCCATCTGGATTGCGAGGTGCCGGCTTGATGCTGGCACCGATGAGACTGGCGGCAAGCCAGCACAGGAATTGCTTATGTTCGAGATGAAATCAGCCAGCTTCACTGTCAATGACCGCACGCTGCTGCACCCCACCGACCTGCGTTTCGAGCAGGGACAGGTCTATGGCCTCATCGGCCACAATGGGTCGGGCAAATCGACCCTGCTCAAGCTGCTGGCCCGCCAGCAACCCTTGAGTGATGGCGAGATCCTGTTCGATGGCAAGCCGCTACCCGACTGGGGTAACCGGGAGTTTGCCCGTCAGGTGGCCTATCTGCCCCAGCATCTGCCGAGCGCCGAGAATCTGCTCGGGCGGGAGCTGGTGGAGATGGGCCGCTACCCCTGGCGCGGCCTGCTGGGCCGGATGGGGGCGGAGGATCACCGTCAGGTCGAGCGGGCCATCGCCCTTACCCATACCGAACGCTTTGCCGAGCGGCTGGTGGATACCCTCTCCGGCGGCGAGCGGGGCCGGGTCTGGCTGGCGATGCTGCTGGCCCAGGAGAGCCGCTTCATCCTGCTGGACGAGCCGCTGGCCGCGCTGGATGTGGCCCATCAGGTGGAGGTGCTGACGCTCGTCAAGCAGTTGAGCCGTCAGCTAAACCTTGGGGTCATCATCGTCATTCACGACATCAATATGGCCTCCCGTTTCTGTGATCGGCTGGTGGCGCTCCACTCTGGCCGCCTGCTCACCCACGGCGAACCTGAGGGACTCATGACCAGCGAGACCCTGCACGCTATCTATGGCATTCCGATGGAGGTCATTCGCCACCCGGCTCATGCTCATCCCATCGCCATCGTCTGACCGGGGGGCTCTCTTGAACCGTTTATTGAAGAAGATGGCACCTTGCCTTATTAGCCTGCTGCTGCCACTAGCGGCGCAGGCCGACACATCCCCGATCGCCTCTGCGCCGCTACCCCGTATCGCCACCGTCGACTGGACCATAGCCGAGACCCTGCTGGCACTCGGGGTGACGCCGCTGGCGGTGGGGGATGCAGGCCCCTATCAGGCATGGGTCGGCGAGCCACGGCTACCTGCCGGAGTGGTGGATATCGGCCTGCGCACCCAGCCCAACCGTGAGCTGCTGGCGGAGCTCAAACCCGATCGCATCCTGATCTCGCCGCTGGCGGCCCCGCTGGCGCCAACTCTTTCCCGCATCGCGCCGGTGAGCACCATCGCCCTCTATGATGGGCAAACCGATCTGTGGCAGCGGCTGCACGAGGTGACACTGACCCTCGCCCGTATGGTGGGCAAAACCGCCGAGGGCGAACGGCTGCTGGCCGGGCTGGATCGGGATCTCACCAGCATGCAGGCCAGATTGCCTGCGGATCTGCCGCCCCTGCTGGTGGTGCAGTTTATCGATGAGCGCCATGTGCGGGTGTTTGGTCGCCACAGCCTGTTCGATGCGGTGATGACGCGGCTCGGCCTGCGCAATGGCTGGCAGGAGCAGACCAATGACTGGGGTTTCTCGGTGGTCAGCATCGAGCAGTTTATGACCTTGCCAACCGCGCGGCTGGTGGTGGTCGATCCTATCCCGGTAGGGGTGAGCGAACGGCTGCAGGAGCCTGGGCTGTGGCAGCATCTGCCGCTGGTA
Source organism: Aeromonas sp. Y318-3 (assembly GCF_027706185.1). NCBI lineage: Bacteria > Pseudomonadati > Pseudomonadota > Gammaproteobacteria > Aeromonadales > Aeromonadaceae > Aeromonas > Aeromonas sp. Y318-3. The sequence goes on along the minus strand of NZ_JAPDCN010000025.1, from coordinate 4,671 downwards.
CGGCAGGCGCCCGTGCTGCATCTGCCTGCGGTCTGGAGTTTTGGCGGCGTACTTGCAGCCCGCCGTTTCGCCGGTCTGCTCAGCGATGCATTGCTGCAAGATGCCGAGCGTATGGAGGCGAGCCGATGAAGCGACTGCTCACATCGCCGCTGCTGCGGCCGGTCTCGATCCTGCTGGGGTTGATCCTCTTGCTCGCGTATTGGGAGCTGGCTCGCCAGCTGCCCGGTGCGCTCTGGTGGCAGAGCCTCTTCGCCCCCAATCTGGATGACGTCAGCCAAGCGGTGGTGCATTTCAGCTGGCTGCCCCGCTTGGTTGTCACCCTGCTGGCTGGGGCGGCGCTCGGGCTGGCAGGCACCCTGATGCAGCAGGTGCTGCGCAACCCGCTCGCATCACCCACCACTCTTGGGGTGGCCTCCGGCGCCCAGCTGGCGTTGATGATGGTGACCCTGTTTGCCCCCTCCTGGTTGCTGCTGGGGCGGGAGTGGATCGCCATGGCCGGTGGCAGCCTCGCGATGGCACTGGTGTTTGCCCTGGCCTGGCGTCGCCAGCTCAATCCGGTGGTCATCGTCTTTGCCGGGCTGGTGATCAACCTCTATCTGGCGGCCATCAGCATGGGACTCTTGCTGTTCTTTCAGGAGGAGCTGAAAGGCTTGCTGGTGTGGGGCAGTGGCTCGCTAGTGCAGAACAGCTGGAGCGGGGTTAGTTACCTGTTACCCCGCCTGCTGGCAGCCGCTTTGCTGGCCGCGGTACTGGTTCGCCCGCTGGCGGTGCTGGAGCTGGATGATGCCAGCGCCCGCAGTCTGGGGGTCTCCCTTCAGCATCTGCGTTTTGCCGGACTTGGGCTGGCGGTGTTTGTCACCGCTTGCGTGGTGAGCGTGGTGGGGCTGATCGGCTTTGTCGGGCTGGCCGCACCCGCCATGGTGCAGCTGCTCGGGATCCGCCAGCTTGGCCAGCGGCTGTTGTGGGCACCGATCCTCGGCGCCCTGCTGCTGGCGGCGACCGATCTGTTGTTGCAGAGCCTGAGCCGCTTCTGGCCAGTCTTGATCCCCACCGGCGCCATGACCGCCCTGCTGGGGGCGCCGCTGCTGCTCTGGCTGATCCCGCGCCTTGGCATCAAGTCGGGTACGCCGAAGGCAAACGCCGGCCTGCTGGTGGCTCGCCATCCGGCTCCGGCTCGCCTTATTGGCCTGTTGCTGGTCGGGTTGCTGCTGGCCGTGGTCGCCTCCCTGCTGGTTGGGCAGGGAATGACGGGCTGGAGCTGGCCAAGCTGGCTCCGCTGGCAGGCCCAGCTGGAGTGGCGGCTGCCGCGCACTCTGGCGGCGGGGGCGGCCGGTGTGCTGCTGGCGCTGGCGGGCACCCTGTTGCAGCGGGTCAGCAACAACCCGATGGCGAGCCCGGAGCTGCTGGGGGTGAGCGGTGGCACCTTTATGGGGGTGATAGCGACGGCGCTGTTGCTGCCTGCATTGCCCCTGCCGCTGATGCTGTCCGGTGGCCTGCTCGGTGCCTTCGCTTGTCTCTTGCTGCTGGTGGTGGTCAATCGCAAGCACGGCTTCCAGCCGGAGCGGATCCTGCTCTCCGGTATCGCCATCACGGCACTGTTTGAGCCGCTGCAGGCCATCGCGCTGGCCAACGGTGACCTGCGGGTGCAGCAACTGCTCTCCTGGATGTCCGGCTCCACCTACTACGTCACCCTGCCGGTGGCCTATGAGTTGGTGGGGCTGGCGCTGTTGATGCTGGCCGTCTGCCTGTTGGTGAGCCGCTGGCTCGATCTGCTGCCGATGGGGAGTGCTGTAGCGACCGCGCTTGGCATTCGCCTCAACCGTGCCCAGCTCGCCATCCTGCTGCTGGTGGCCGTGCTCACCGCCAGTGCCACCCTGGTGGTCGGGCCGCTCTCCTTCGTCGGTCTGTTGGCGCCACATATGGCCAAGCTGATGGGGTTGGTGCGGGCACGTTGGCACCTGCTTGGGGCCGCCGCTTCCGGCGCACTGCTGATGGTATCGGCTGACTGGGTCGGCCAGCAGATCCTCTTCCCGCAGGAGGTGCCGGTCGGGCTGGTATCCACCCTGTTAGGGGGCGCTTACTTCATGTGGTGCCTGCGTCGCCTCTAGGTTTGCGGATAAAAAACATACAAAAAGCCCGGGATAAACCCGGGCTTTTTGTTGCCTGCTGTGCGGAGAGTTACTTGCCGATGCAGAATGTAAATAATTTATTATCTTCAATATGTTAGTGACTTTTCGGGGGCCGCTTGGGGTAAAAGTAACTAAAACAGCATATTGAGAGGCCGCTCACGGGTTTCTGCTATCGTGCAGCGTTCCCACATAGTCCATTCTCGATCGTGCAGCCTTCCCATATGAATCAACGTGATGCCACCACACGCACTTAAAACCGTTTTTTAGGTGAGTTTTGAACATATTTTGAACCGACTGTAGCACCGTCCGGAACCTGGAAAGCCGCTTTACTCTTCGAACCGTGCAAGTTTCCCATAGGTAGTTTGGCTAACCGTGCAGTCATCCCACATACCGCCATTTTAATCCCAGCCCTTTATCAGCCTGGCTGAGCGGGCTTTTAGGCCCTCTAGAATGGTGCTGCTGATGGTATCGGGGAAGCCTGCTGGCAATTGCTGTGTAACGCGCTCAATAACATAATCAACGGAGTTGGCCAGTTCTGTCAGGATCTCTTCCATAGCAGAACGCTCAAATCCCACAGCTTTCGCCGTTTGGAAGAAATGACGCGGGAATATCTGCTCAATGGCGTACTTCTTTCCCTTGCTGCTTGCTAGGCCCATAGCGAGCTTGGCGTCCCTTCGGTTGAGGCCTCGGCCGCCAAATACTGGATAGACAGATCGGATGTCGTAAAAAGGGGTCAGGCGAAAACGCCCTTCCGGCTCAATAAAGACCGAGAAGTTTTTTGCATGGCCATCGGTGGCCGCCAGCAGCCAGAACAGGACCTGAGATTTCATGAATAGGTAGCGATCCTGTTCTGGTGTCGCAGAGCCCAGCAAGGTTTTCATGATGTCAGTGATCCCCGGTCCTCCATGGTTCTCGTATTTCCGTGCTGACGGAACATTCAATACCTGACAGAAATCTTCTTGGGGAAGGCGCATGATCCAACTGCGATCGGCAGCGTAACGTCTGTCGAAGCGTTCCACAGCCAGTGCTTTGACCTGGCCAGCCTGCATCATGAAGCAGTGAGGTACGGGTAGACCAAACTCCTTGGCAATCAGAGTGCAGAGATATTCGTTTTCTACGCTCTGGGAGAGGTCTATCGAGTAGGAGTGGCTTTCAATCTTGCCGATAGGGAGTTTGATAATGTGGGTTGTCGGCGTTGCGTTAAGTGGCAAGTACCAACGGTCATCGAGATAGAGCAGCGCAGTCTTTTCTTGCGCCCCGGCGATAGAGATCCGGAACTCCTCTTGCTCTCTGACCATCCCCAAAGGGATTCCTGATTTGTAGCTGGTCAGGATCTGCTCGAGCTCGTCATCGGAAAGTGCTTTGTAGTCGATTCGCCTGACATCTGGAACGTCGTGCCCTTCGGTAACCAGCTGTAATGCCCCTACGCTATCCTGGCCAATGCAACTGAGCAGATCGAAGGGCTGGGTTGATGCCGCTTGATAGCGTGCTACAACCCTGTTTCTCACCTCCGTATTATCTGGCAGCAGGTTGTCGAAGAAGTTATAGGTTTCATCGCCCCGGTAGGCCTGATGGCGCAATGGCATGGAGAGTGAGATCGGACGGCTGCCCGGTTGTGCTAGCCATGACTCATGGTACTGAAACTGATGGGCGCCGCTGGTAGTTTTGGTGAATGTGCCTACCCGATAGCCGTTCATGTAGACAGCCAGATTGGCCATTACCACTCCTCCTTCCAGCCCGATGCCGGACTCTCGGATGACTCATTGCGGGGTTTGATATCCACTGACAATTCGAGTGCTGCGAGGATCTTGAACAGGGTTTCCAGCTTGGTGGACTCAGGATTGAGCTCGAAGCTGGAGACTGTGTCTTGCCTAATCCCCACTTTCTCGGCCACTTTGCCTTGAGAGAGCTTTTGAGAAAGCCTGGCATCCTTGATACAGGCGCTCAGCTGCTTGGCGCTGGTTACTTTCATGATTCGACAACCTGGTAGCGTGCCTTCTTCCAATTTACACGCTATGGCAGGTATATCAATATTTACCTGTTATAGGAGGTAAATGTAACTTACACGCTGTAGGCGGTATCTAACATTTATCCCCTATAGCGGGTAAGAGAACAGCAGACGGGGAGATTACCAAGCCATGGGGTAAAGAACTGCCGCGCTACGCTTGGCTGCTGGCTTTGAGGTGAGTCGAAAAGATGACTCACCTCAAAGCCCAGCTTCTGTAGATTTCCTCCTTTGGCATCCCATTCAGCAGATCAGGAATGGTGAGCAACGTCGCTTAAATACTCAAATACAACTCAAAAGCGACTTTGTGATGACGGATCACACTTAAAGTTTGTGCTGTCAGATCAAAAGGCTATCGAAAGGTTGTGTTTCGATCGTCATGTGGTGGTTCTAAAAAGGTATACCCCATAAAAACCACTCAATACCCTCTCGAAAATAATATTGAAACCATTTATATTGATGTCGTTTTCAGAAGACGGCTGCACTGAACGTCAGAAGCCGACTGCACTATAGCAGCGGAGGGGTTGGATCCATCAG
>NZ_JAPDCN010000024.1:0-55118 GCF_027706185.1 Aeromonas sp. Y318-3 | reverse complement strand
TTGGAGTGATGGGCATTTCAAATGCGGACAAAGAGTTCGTGGTGAAGGTGCGATCCACTTGTTCGCACCTTCCCTAGTGCACATTGTCGGGGCGTTGAAACATCATCTGCTGGATAAAGATAATACCTTGCTGCGGATGGTGGGACGAAAATAATAAAGAGAGGCAACCCTTGTTGTGCCAGAAAATATATATTGTCAGCGGGCGAAATTTATTATCCAGACCGAGCAAAGGACATTGAGAAGAGAATGATACCGGTGCGAGTGGTCGCCGCGAGGGCAAGAGACAATACAAGGACACAAGACAAGGGGAGGGTGATCAGAGGCCGCTTGCCCCCTGAGCCCCTGTCGATCATCCCGTTGCATGGGGGTTAGGCTGCGTCGGCACCTACCGGTTTTGCATAAATCACCGGTTAGCCAACTCTTTTGCCCCGAAATGGCACTTTTCGTACTGATAATCTTGGTTTTTTGGCGTTTTGGCCGCCTAAACGAGGGCTATGCCATAAAAAATTCAAAAAACTTCTTTACCAGTGACCAATGCGTGAGTAAACTTCGTCGGCAATATTTTACACCCCCACTTCCTCAACGGTGAGATATTGCCATGCTCAGGATTGCCAAAGAAGCGTTAACCTTCGACGATGTACTGTTGGTTCCCGCCCACTCCGAAGTTCTTCCCAATACTGCCGATCTGCGTACCAAGCTGACCTCTGCCATCAGCCTGAACATCCCGATGATCTCCGCTGCCATGGACACAGTGACCGAAGCCCGTCTGGCTATCGCACTGGCCCAGGAAGGCGGTATCGGCTTTATCCACAAGAACATGTCCATCGAGCAGCAGGCTGCCGAAGTGCGCAAGGTCAAGAAGTACGAGAGCGGCGTGGTCACTGACCCTGTCACCGTGCGCCCTGACATGACCATCGCCCAAATCAAGGAGCTGAGCCACAAGAATGGCTTTGCCGGTTACCCCGTGGTGACTGACGGCAATCAGCTGGTCGGTATCATCACCGGCCGTGACGTGCGCTTCGTGATTGACCTCTCCCAGACCGTTGAACAGATCATGACCCAGAAAGATCGTCTGGTCACCGTGCGTGAAGGGGCCCCTCGCGAAGAGGTGGTAGCCCTGATGCAAAAGCACCGTATCGAAAAAGTGCTGGTGGTGAACGGCGACTTCAAACTCAAGGGCATGATCACCGTTAAAGATTTCCAGAAAGCCGAGCGCAAGCCTCACGCCTGTAAAGATGACAAGGGTCGTCTGCGGGTCGGTGCTGCGGTCGGTGCCGGTGCTGGCAACGAAGAGCGCGTCGCCGCGCTGGTAGAAGCCGGTGTTGACGTGCTGCTGATCGACTCCTCCCACGGCCACTCCCAGGGCGTGCTGGATCGCATCAAGGCCACTCGCGATGCCTATCCGGATCTGCAGATCATCGGTGGCAACGTGGCGACCGCCGCGGGCGCCAAGGCGCTGGCTGCTGCCGGTGTCAATGCGGTCAAGGTCGGTATCGGCCCGGGCTCCATCTGTACTACCCGTATCGTGACCGGCGTGGGTGTGCCCCAGATCACCGCCATCTCCGACGCTGTTGACGCGCTGGAAGGCACCGGTATTCCGGTGATTGCCGATGGCGGTATCCGCTTCTCCGGCGACATCGCCAAGGCCATTGCCGCGGGCGCCAGCTGCGTCATGGTGGGCTCCATGTTCGCCGGTACTGAAGAGGCGCCGGGCGAGATCGAGCTCTATCAGGGGCGCTCCTTCAAATCCTACCGTGGTATGGGTTCTCTGGGCGCCATGTCCAAAGGCTCCAGCGACCGCTACTTCCAGACCGACAACGCCGCCGACAAGCTGGTGCCGGAAGGCATCGAAGGCCGCGTGCCGTACAAGGGTCGCCTCAAAGAGATCATCCACCAGCAGATGGGCGGCCTGCGCTCCTCCATGGGCCTGACCGGCAGCGCCACTATCGACGATATGCGCACTAAAGCTGAATTTGTGCGCATCTCCGGCGCCGGGATGAAAGAGTCCCACGTCCACGATGTGACCATTACCAAAGAAGCCCCCAACTATCGGATGGGCTGATAAAACGGGGCCCTGCGCCCCGTTTTTCCACCCTTTTTTTATCCCGTGCCCTTTGTGACAACATCAGCCTGATGCAGGAATAAAATGACTAAAGACATTCACCAGCACCGTATCCTTATCCTCGACTTCGGTTCCCAGTACACCCAGCTGATCGCCCGCCGCGTGCGCGAAATCGGCGTTTACTGCGAACTGTGGGCCTGGGATGTGACCGAAGAGCAGATCCGCGAATTCAATCCGAGCGGCATCATCCTCTCCGGCGGCCCCGAGTCCGTCACCGAAGCGGGCAGCCCGCGCGCCCCCGAGTATGTGTTCAACGCCGGTGTCCCTGTGTTCGGTATCTGCTACGGCATGCAGACCATGGCCGAGCAGCTGGGTGGAAAGGTGCAATCCTCCACCGAGCGTGAATTCGGTTACGCCAAGGTGGAAGTGCTGGGCGAAGCTGGCAAGAGCAGCGCGCTCTTGCGCAATATTGAAGATGCCATCGCAGACAACGGCAATGCCCTGCTGGATGTCTGGATGAGCCACGGTGACAAGGTCACCACCATTCCGGCCGACTTCACCACCATTGCCCAGACCCCGACCTGCCCGCACGCGGCCATGGCGTGTGAGGCCAAGCGCTTCTACGGCGTGCAGTTCCACCCGGAAGTGACCCACACCCGTCAGGGTGCCCGCATGCTGGAGCACTTCGTCAAAGATATCTGCGGCTGCGAATGCCTCTGGACCCCGGCCACCATCATCGACGACGCCGTTGCCCGCATCCGCGAGCAGGTGGGCGACGATGAAGTGATCCTCGGTCTCTCCGGCGGTGTCGACTCCTCCGTGGTCGCCATGCTGGTGCACCGCGCCATCGGAGATCGCCTGACCTGCGTCTTCGTGGACAACGGTCTGCTGCGTCTGAACGAAGGCGAGCAGGTGATGGAGATGTTTGGTGACCACTTTGGTCTGAACATCATCAAGGTTGAAGCGGAAGAGCGCTTCCTCTCTGCCCTGGCCGGTGTTGACGAGCCGGAAGCCAAGCGCAAGATCATCGGCCGCGTCTTCGTTGAAGTGTTTGATGATGAAGCGAAAAAGCTGAAAAACGCCAAGTGGCTGGCGCAAGGCACCATCTATCCGGACGTAATCGAATCCGCTGCCAGCAAGACCGGCAAGGCCCACGTCATCAAGTCTCACCACAACGTCGGCGGCCTGCCGGAAGAGATGAAGATGGGTCTGGTCGAGCCGCTGCGCGAGCTGTTCAAAGACGAAGTGCGCCGCGTCGGCCTCGAGCTGGGTCTGCCCTACGACATGCTCTACCGTCACCCGTTCCCGGGCCCGGGTCTGGGCGTGCGCGTCCTTGGTGAAGTGAAGAAAGAGTACTGCGATATTCTGCGCCGCGCCGATGCGGTCTTTATCGAAGAGCTGCGCAAAGCCGACCTCTACAACCAGGTCAGCCAGGCGTTCGCCGTCTTCCTGCCGGTGCGCTCCGTTGGCGTGATGGGCGACGGTCGCAAATATGACTGGGTCATTGCCCTGCGCGCCGTCGAAACCATCGACTTTATGACCGCCCACTGGGCTCACCTGCCGTACGACTTCCTCGGTCACGTATCGAATCGCATCATCAACGAGATCAACGGTATCTCCCGCGTGGTGTACGACGTCTCCGGCAAGCCGCCTGCAACCATCGAATGGGAATAAGCGGCTCGCGCCCTTCTGCCCATCGAGCATAAAAATGCAAAAAGACGCCCTTGAGGCGTCTTTTCTTTTCTCAATCGTTTGCGCCACACATCTTCTTTTTTCGAGCAGCTTTTTCGCCACCTTGCCCCTGTCATATGTGACAGGGGCATTTTTGTCATCCCGCACTAGGCTCTCTCATGCCAATTGAGCCTGCTGTCAACAGCGGTTTGTGGCAAGGGGGAGGGCTGATCCAGTTGCAGATAGCTGCGCAAATTTGCCCATCGTCATCGCGCCAATCGGCAGTGATGACACCCCGGTGGAGACCGGAAACCACTTGAATCAACGGGGCGCAGCCCGAACGGCCAAACGAGTCGGGATCATAGAGCACGGAGAGTTTGATATGTCAGAACAAGCAGTGTTGGTGGGTGGATGGACCGCATATCACAAACTGACCGCCGAGGATCAGGCGGTATTTGATCAGGCGCTGAAAGGATTTGTCGGGGTGCAGTACGTACCCTTTGAAGTCTCCACCCAGGTGGTGGCTGGCACCAACTACCGCTTCAAGTGCAAGAGCACTGTGCCGCTGCCCAACCCGATCCACGGGGAAGCCGTGGTGCAGATCTTCCAATCCCTGGATGGCTCGGCACATATCACCTCCATTACCCCGATCTGATGTGGTTTAGGGGCTAAGTAGGGAGGACATAGCCTCCAGCCGGTTGGCTCTAACTACCAGCAATAGAAAAGACGCCCGAGGGCGTCTTTTCATTTTCCAATTGTTTGCGAGAAAATTTTACTCTTGGCGAAAGGGAGAGGCCGTGGTGCCAATGTCGTCATGGTGAGTTCCTGAGTCGATCGGCAGAGCGTCATCTATCGCGTTCACATATGGCGGCAGGATGTGGTTTATCGGGAGCAAGCTCCGTCCATAAGAAGCTATGGGACAATGGAGCCGGATACCCGCTGCTTCGATGCTCCATATTGATGCAAGCGGCTGATACACCTCCCAAGATGGGGTAATTTCTTGATCTGGCTTGGGAAACGCCTATCTTCCTCTTTTTCTTATCTCTTTCGCTCGTTAGGATAGTCATTTAGGAATGGCCTCTATGGAGTCACCTATGAACTAGGCTGGTGGAGGCTGTCGAGCAGTAGCTTGGATGCAATTCAGGAATGGCACGAGCACACTGAGATCCAGTGGGTGCCATCAGTTGATGGAATGGCAAAAAGAAAAAGTCAAGTGAATACGTTAAAACATCAGTATTGGTGTGATAATATCATGATTTAAAATGATTTTTTTTGAGTTGGTTATGAATGTGAGGCGGAGTTATGCGGAAGGTTCTGATGTTGGATTAGTACCGCCTTCTATCTAATCACTGTTGGGCCTCTAATAGAGAAAATCAGAAACATGCGGAACTTACGCAGTCGGGGACTTATGTGAAGACAGATCACGAATTAGTACAGGCTGGGCTTACTACATCAGGCCTGAAGCGGTACAAGGATGCAGTGCTGGACTTCGAAAAAACTCTTCTTGAAAAGGCGATCGTTTTCGCCCAAGCAGATAAAGCAGATGACTCGAATGTCGAAGTAACTCATGATCATGTCCGGTCGGGCGCCATGGCAATGGCCGCCAGCCTCGGAAAATCGAAACCGTCACCTTGGTCTATTCCGGTTCAAATCGGTGAGTATGTTTTTACAGCTCTCGCAGGAGTTGGTGGCGGCTCTTTGAAAGAGTCCTGGGGAACACCGCTATTCGTCTTAAGTGTGGCAATAGCTGTAGTCCTATTCGTTGTTCGTAGCACGAGGCTGAAGCAGCCATGAAAATTATTTACACAGAATCAGGAAAAAATGCGCTCGAAAGCTTTAAGGAAAACAAAGCCAAGGAATTAGAGGAAAGCATCAAGCAGAGAAAGTATGTTCTCGGTGATGACCTGATTGAAATCACTGGAGCCGACGTAAAAGAGGCTCAAGAAGAAATGGGGCACTACAAACTCTTTTATCGAAAGAGATCCTCGTCTTACAAGCTAGTCCTCCAACTCTACTCAGTCATCGGCGTACTTATGACCTTGAGCGGCATCTTCTATCAAGATGTTGTTTATATTTTCACCCAGAGGCCTGAGCAAGTTGCCGTTATTGTCTCGGGCATCGGCATTTCGATCGCTTGCGTGGTAATGCTCTGGAGATTGAAGTCTAAAGAGCAGGCTGAGCAGGAGCTTATGCGAATCCAGCGGAGTTCTACCGTTTCAAAAGTAGACGCTGAGAAAACACACATGCCTTCGGTTTCTGGCGACAACCCATTTTTTATCGAAGAGCCGATGCGGACAGTGAGAGAGGCTGCCGATACTTCTAAGGCAACTGGAAAGCCAATTTTTCTTGTTGTATACGATGAGACTCATCCATCAAAGAGCAAGCTCTATTACTCGCTCGGGTATTTTATGGAGTACTACACGACTAAAAGACTTGTCCATGATCATTTCATTTCGGCTCTAGTGCCGCGAAGCGACAGAGACGCAGCAGCTCTCGTTCCCGACGATGATCCGTTAGAAAACTGTCTTTGGATCGTGCTGAATCAAGATGGGAGCATCGTTCGCAGGGAAGGTGTGTATGCGAACCCGGATGAAGGACTGAAGCGGGTCCGGGGCGTCGTAAGGGAACTTGGCATGGCCCAACAAGGGGCTTAAGCCGACATCCCCGCCTCCGGCGAGTTCGTGGCTTGTAGCGGTCTAATCATCCCGAACACCATTTTAGGTGGTACAGTCGCCACCATGACCAGAGGTGTTCAATGACAAGATGACGCAGCTCATTTACTGCTGAATTCAAACTCGAAGCAGCATCCCTGGTGCTCGACCAGGGATACTCTATCCCCGAAGCCTACCGTTCACTGGATGTCGGTGACACCATACTTCGCCGATGGGTTCAGCAGCTTCAATCCGAACGAACCGGCACCACCCAAATCGGCAAAGCACTGACCCCGGAGCAGCAGAAAATCCAGGAGCTGGAAGCACGCATCAACCGGCTCGAGCGCGAAAAGGTCATTCTAAAAAAGCTACGGCTCTCTTGATTACGGACGAATTCACTCGTACGCGCAGATAGACCGATTAAGAGAGCAAGCCCCCATCACTCTGGTCTGCTGCGCTTTCGATGTTCCAACATCCTGTTTTTACGACTATCTGGCCCGCAAGCGGACGATTAACCGTGAGCGGATGCAGCAACGCAGCGAGTTGCGCCGTTTGTTCAAAGCGAGCCGGGACTCGGCAGGCAGCCGGGCTGGTCTCCAAACAACCGGGAGCTCATCATTATCAGGTCGTGCGGTCTGAACGACCGGATATACCCAATCTTCTGGCGCGTGAATTTAATTTCCAGCAACCACAATCAGGTGTGGTGCGGCGACATCACCTACGTATGGGCAGGTGGCCGTTGGTATTACTTGGCGGCGGTGCATACCCGGCGGGTTGTGGGGTGGGCGATGTCAGATAAACCAGATGCCGAGCTGGCCATCAAAGCACTTGCGATGGCGTATCAGCAACGAGGTTGTCCGTCAGGTGTGCTGTTTCACTCCGACTAAGGCAGCCAATACGGCAGCCGGGTATTTCGGCAACGACTGTGGCGCTATCGCATGACCCAGAGCATGAGTCGGCGTGGCAACTGCTGGGACAATGCGCCGATGGAGCGGTTGTTCAGGAGCTTGAAGGCGGAGTGGCTTCCGGCGACGGGTTACATGAGTCTGCGGGAAGCGAAGCGGGATATCGGTTATTACCTGATGGATTACTACAACTGGCGATGTCCACATCAACACAATGACGGGATACTGCCAGCAAAAGCCGAACATCGGCCTAACCGAGTGTCCGGATTTAGTTGACCACTGCATTTTCCCCTATCAGGAAATTGGCGGGCAGAAAAAGGCCACGTTTACTCATACCTCGCCGCTTCCCAGGCGTGTATCGCCTGTTTGCGGGTCTCGCCCCAGTGATAGCCGCCGAGTTTGCCGTTTTGCTGGATAACCCGGTGGCAGGGGATCATCAAGGCGACGGGGTTGGCGCCCACCGCCAGACCCACGGCGCGGGCAGCCTTGGGATTGCCGACGGCGCTCGCCACCTGGGCGTAGCTCACCACCTTGGCGGGCGGGATCTGCAGCAGCGCCCGCCAGACGCTGATCTGAAAGTTGGTGCCGCTCACGTGCAAGGAGATGGGGCGATCCGGCGCCTTGCTGCCATCGAACATGGTGTTGATGACGTTCTGGGTGCGTGATGGCGCTTCTTGCAGCCTTGCCGCAGGCCAGTGCTGGGCGAGGGCGGCCAGCGGCGCCTCTGGGGCCTTTTCATCGAGAAACGAGAAGTTGCACACCCCCCGCGGGGTCAGGGCGACGAATGCCTGACCGAAGGGGGTGTCGTGCACCCCGTGATCGATAACCAGCCCGGCCCCCCGTTGCTTGTACTCGCCCGGCGTCACCGCTTCGAGCTGCACGAAGTGATCGTAGAGTCGCGAGCCGCTGCTAAGGCCCAGGGTATCGGCCACCTCAAGCAGCGGGCGCGACTCCTGCAACAGCGCCTTGGCCCGCTCCAGGGTCAGCACTTGCAGATAGCGTTTGGGCGTCACTCCGGCCCAGCGGCTGAACAGCCGCTGGAAGTGAAAGGGACTTAAGTGAACGTGCGCCGCTATCTCGTCCAGAGTGGGCTGACGCTCCACCTGACTTGCGATAAAACGGATGGCATCGGCGATACGGGCGTAATCAGACATAAGGCGCTCTCACGATAAGGTTTCGGTCGCAGGATCTTGGGGGCGACAAGGTCATGTGCGACAAATTGATACCCCACCATCGGCCAGCAGGGCAATGCCGGTGGTAAAGCTGGATGCATCGGACGCGAGGTAGAGGGCCGAACGGGCGATCTCCTCCGGTTGGGCTAGCCGTTTGAGGGCATGCATATTCTGCACAAAGGCGAGGCTCTCTGGCGTATTGGCAAAAGCCCGCCCCATGGGGGTGTCGGTGCCCCCCGGCAGCAGGGCGTTGACCCGAATCCCTTGTGCCCCATACTCGGCAGCCAGCACCCGGGTCAGGCCAATGAGACCTGCCTTGCTCGCCGCATAGGCCGCCATGCCGGGCAGCCCCAGGGTATGGCCGACGAAGGTAGAGGTAAAGATAAGCGAGCCGCCGCCACGCGCCAGCATGGCGGGGATCTGGTACTTGGCTCCCACAAAGGCGCTGGTGAGGTTGGTATCCAGCGTTTCCTGCCACTGCGTCAGCTCAAGCTCCTCTACGCTGCCCGGCGTGCCTGTGATACCTGCGTTGTTGAAGGCGATATCGAGCCCGCCGAAACGGGTTAACGCGAGATCAACAAGAGCGCGGGCGTAAGTCTCGCTTTTCACATCTCCCGCCAGACTCACCGCCTGGCCCCCCTCATGGCGGATCTCATCCACCAGCAGATCCAGCTCGGGCTGGCGGCGGGCGCCGACGACGACGCTGGCCCCTTCGCGGGCAAACAGGATGGCGCTGGCGCGGCCGATGCCGGAGCTGGCGCCGGTGATGATGGCGACCTTGTTGGACAGTAATGACATGGCAGTTCCCTCGCAGGTGTGTTGTGCGCCAAATCAGTGGGGCACAGGGTTGGCTGTGGGTTGGAACCCCAATAGGTTCCAACCGTCTTGGGTTTGGCCCCCACTATGGCAACCACTCCTCGCTGGAACGACCCGAATCTTGCTCTCTTTGTTCCCAAGTCGTTTTGCTACATGTCGATACAGGCCTTCGTGACAACAAAAGGGGCGAACTGCGCCCCGAATTCTTTATAATGCCCCCCTTTAAAACCGCCGGACCCGGGTTCGGCGCGCGCTGATGGTCGCTGTGCCATCAGGCAGATCATCAGGATTGAGAAACGGTTATGCATACTCTGGAACAGCTGCGCGCAGGTGAACTGTGCGGTGCCCGCCATCTGAAGCTCTCTGAAAATCTGACGGAGTTCCCCACCGAGATTTTGAGCCTGAAAGAGACGCTGGAGGTGCTGGATCTCACCGGCAACCAGCTGAGCACGCTCCCTGACGAGCTGGCCGGGTTTGGCAAACTGCGCATCATCTTCTGCTCCGAGAACCGCTTTACCGAGCTGCCCGAGGTGTTGGGACGCTGTCCGGCGCTCACCATGGTGGGTTTTAAGGCCAACCGGATTGCTACCGTCTCGGCCAAAGCGCTGCCCGCCGGTTTGCGCTGGCTGATCCTGACCGATAACGCAATTGAGCACCTGCCTGATGAGTTGGGCCAGTACGACGCCCTGCAAAAGCTGATGCTGGCAGGCAACCGCCTGCGCGAGCTGCCCGCAAGTCTTGCCAACTGCCGCAATCTGGAGCTGCTGCGCATCGCTGCCAACCGCATCGAGCGCTTCCCCGAGTGGCTGCTCTCGCTGCCGCGCCTTTCATGGCTCGCCTACTCCGGCAACCCCTTTAGCGAAGGGGCGGAGGCGCGGGCCATCGATGATGTCCATGTCGAACCCCTTGCCTGGGAGACGCTGGCGCTGGGCGAGCTGCTGGGGCAGGGAGCATCCGGCGTTATCCATCGCGCCACCCTTGTGGGTAATCCTGCTGATGAAGTGACTCGGGCGAGCGATAGAGGCGATGTAAGTCAGGTGGCGGTCAAGCTGTTCAAGGGGGCGGTGACCAGCGACGGGCTGCCTCGCTGCGAGATGGCGGCGTCGCTGGCGGCGGGCACTCATCCCAACCTTATCAAGGTGATAGGCAAGGTGGCGGATCACCCCTCCGGCATTCCGGCGTTGGTGATGGAGCTGATCGCCCCGGCCTTTGCCAATCTGGCCGGACCGCCGAGCCTGGACTCCTGCACCCGGGATGTCTATCCAGAGGGGCTGCATCTGAGTGTGCCGGATGCGCTGGCGATGGCCCACGGCATCGCCTCGGTGGCGGGCCATCTGCACCGCGCGGGCATCATGCACGGGGATCTCTACGGCCACAATATCCTGTTTACCCGCTGGTCTGACGCACCGGCTCGCGCCCTGCTGGGGGATTTTGGCGCCGCTTCTTTATATGAGCGCAGCAACCGCGAGCGGGCCGTGGGCCTTGAGCGACTGGAAGTGCGCGCCTTTGGTTGCCTGCTGGAGGAGCTGTTGGCCCATTGCGATACGCAAGACTCACCGCTTGATGGGTTGCATCAGCTCAAAGCGGCCTGCCTCTCGGAACTCCCCGCCGATCGTCCCGATTTTGCTTATATCGAGCGTCAGCTGGCGGCCGTTCGCGCCACACTGTCGTGATCTTTCTGGCGTTGGCAGGCACGTTTTGGCCTGCTAGCGTCATTCCTTTTATTCATTCATCGCCATACACCCATGACGTTTTTGCATGGGTTGGTATGCCTCTGCCCGTCATAAACGTATCCAGGAGCGCCCATTGTGACAGCGAGGCGCACGGCAAGGGGATGTCCCGTCATTTGCCGGATAACACGCAGAGACTGCGCGGCAAAAAGGGGAGGACAGAGGGTTGCGCGGTGCCGGTTAAGTTGTGATATTGAGGCATCTTTAGTACAGAAGGGTAATAACGATGGAAGCTGCGTTTTGGCATCAGCGTTGGGAAGAGAACCGGATTGGCTTTCATCAGGCGGACTTCAACCACTGGCTGCAATCCTGGTGGTCAGCCCAGCAAGCGGACGAGCCGGTACTGGTTCCCCTGTGCGGCAAGTCCCGCGACATGCTCTGGCTGAGCGCTCAGGGCCATCCGGTCGACGGTTTCGAGTTATCGAGCCTTGCCGTCAGTCAGTTCTTCAGTGAAAACCAGCTCGCCGCGACCGTGAGCGAGGTGGGCCCTTATCAGTGCCATCAGGTGGACAGCCTGCGCATTTTTCAGGGGGATTTTTTCGCCGCCCCCAGTCTGGGTCGCCGTTACCGGCTGGTCTATGACCGCGCGGCGCTGATCGCCCTGCCGACCGCGATGCGCCGCCAGTATGCGGCCCTGATCAGTTCGCTGGTCGAGACCGGTGGCCAGATCCTGCTGGTGACCCTCGAATATCAGCCGGAGCAGCAGAGTCAGCCCCCCTTCTCGGTGGGAGAGATGGAGGTGCGAGCCCTGTTTGAACGGGACTTTCGTATCGAGGTGCTGGGGCGCGCCGCCGAGGTGGATCACCCGCGGGTGCTGTCGGGTCAGCTCTCCTACTTCGATGAAGTGGCCTACCGGCTGGCTCGCCGTGGCTAACGGGCAGCTAACGGGCGGCCAAAGGGTGATCTGCGCCGACAAATCGTCGGGCTGTGCGCTCTTCGCTACCTCCTTTGACGTAGATCAACGTGACTGGCGGGGGGAGTGCCTAATATGAGGCTGTTTCTCAATCACTGTTGGCATTGCAAAGCGAGTATCGGGTCTTTCCCGCTTGCTGATCAGCAACTCAGTGTCTGATTTTCACGCTCATGTTCACTTTTGGCGGCTTTGGTCGCAATTGTTATGGTTTTTCCAGCCGACCCTGATGGGTCGGCTTTTTATTGCCTGCGATTTGCCGTGGGCAGGAAAAACGGAGGAGTGCGAGGCCTGATCAGGCCTCGAAGGTGGCGGCATTGAGCCGAAATGCTCGTGGATCATCGATAAACTGGCCGGTGATCCGCTCGTCATGTTCGTGCCCCTGACCATAGCTGCAGAGGATCAGCCGATCGGAGGTGCGCGATCGCAGCTGGGTGATAAAGCGCACCAGATCGGCGCGGCTCAACTTGCCCACCTCGTCGCAGACCCGCTCCCGCTGATCAAACCCCAGATCCTTGTTGCCGATGCTGACCCACAGCCGCTGGCCGCGACTGCGCAGATTGGCATCCCGCTCGCTCAGCTGGGCTTGCAGCCCCGCTTTGCTCTCCTGCCACTGCTGCTCGGTGAATTCGAGCATGGCGAGCGGGAAGAGGTCGATAAACTCCTCCACCGCATCGAGCAGGATCTGCGGCCCAGCCACCGGCGACTGGATATAGAAGATCAGGCCCGGGTGGCGATTGAGGGGCAGGTTGCCGGCACCCACCACATACCCCAGTTGCTGACGGGTACGCAGCTCGTGGAAGAAGGTGGAGGACATGATGTGGTTCGCCAGAGTGAAGCAGGCGAGATCCCGCGCCCGGGTGGTACGGGACTGGTAGTAGACCAGCAGTGCCGAGTCTTCGTGATCGCAACCCTGCTCGCGAATAAGGGTGCCTCTGTCCTGAATGGAGATGAGCGGACGACGGGTCTCGCCGCTCGGTTTGCTGCTGGTGCCATTGATGTCGCTCAGGTGGCGCTCCATCAGGGCGGCCAGCTCCAGTGCTTCGGCGGCAGTCCAGTCGCCGTGCACCAGCGCTTCGACATGGACCTCGCCAAACAGCTGGGCCACGAAGCCGGGCATCTCTTCCAGCTCGACGGTGCGCAGGTGACGGAGCAACTGCTCGAACGGCGGGTTGTTGGGTTGCAACAGGCTGGTGAGCTGGTTAAAGAGCTGGGAGATGGGGCGCGCCTTGGACTGGTTGTCCCAGTTGCGAATGAGCTGCTCCTTGATCTCGGCGAAGCGACCCGGATCCGGATACCCCAGGGTGCGGTTGCCAAGGATCATGTCGAGCAACAGCGGCTGCTTGTCGGCAAAGCCGCTCAGGTTGATGGTAAAGCCCCCCTGATGGGCATAGATCTGGTAGCCCAGCCCCGCCAGCTCCGCCGGATAGGTGAGGGCGTTGAGGTGGTCGGCCAACAGCTCCACGGCGAGGCGCGCCATGGCGATATTGCGCGGATTTTTGACCGCATGTTCGCTGTCGATGGAGATGTAGAGATTGCCCTTGGGCACGCTGAACAGGTGCTCATGGAGGTGCCAGAGGCGAAAACCGGGGCGATCGATAAGGCAGGCGGGCATGTCGGCGGCAAGCTCGGGAGTGCGCGGATCGAGTCGGCTGCTGATAAAGGGGTTGGGCTTGGGCAGCGCCAGCGCCGGATCCGGCTCGCTTTGCTGCCAGCGAATTTTCTCGGCCTCGGTAATGGTCGCCACGCTATAGGGGGTCTGATACCAGCGGGCCAGTCGATCGGTCGCCACTTCCGGCGCAGTGATGGTGATACGCAGGTTGTGCGGGGTGAGTTTGGCGAGGAAGCGGCGGATCAGCCCCTCGTCATATTCGCGCATCATGTAGTCGCCGTAGAGCAGATCCTCAGGTTTGTAGCTAAAGAGGTTGAGCACCAGCCCCGACACCGTATCGAGGGGGCGGCCGCGCTCCTGAAAACGGAACGCCGATTCGAGCACGGTCCGTTTTTCGTCATAGCGCCAGCTCTGTAGCCCTTCGCGGCCGATCAGTTTCAGATAGCCAAACAGGGTGGCGAGGATGTCATCCACATGTTCAAGGCCCAGAGGGGTGAGGCCGAAGTTGACGCCAAAATCCTTGAAGTTGGCGCCGCTAATGCCACCGCCCGCTGAGAGCTGGTTGACCCAGCCTTTCGCCTTGAGCAGGGAGAGCAGGCTGCCATCCCCCTCGTAGCCAATCAGATGGCTCAGGAAGGTGAGGGGCTTTTTGTCGTAAAACTCGTCCACATTGGGCAGGGGGAAGCTGAGCGACAGCTTGCGGGTCTCCTTGACCGGATTGATGTGGATGCGCACGCCGAGATCGTCGAGCCGGTAGAGCGGCATGGTGAGGGTCGGGGTTCCCAAATTGCGATTCAAAATGGGAGCAAAGTAGCGACAGCACCACTGCAACTGGGTATCGATGGATTCCGGCGAGATCATCACCAGCGCCATGCGATCCGCGCTGTAGTGGCTTTCGTAAAAACGGATAAGGTCGGAGCGCAGATCCCGTCCCGGCAGATCAGCCAGGGTATCGAGGTTGCCCACCGAGAACTTGGAGAAGGGGTGCGCCGGGTTGACCGTCTCTTTATGCACCTGATAGCTGCGGCGCATGTCGTCCTGCAGCTTGAGGCGATACTCGGAGTCGACCGCGTTGCGCTCCTTGTCCACCCACTCAGGATCAAAGGTGGGGCAGATAAAGAACTGGGAGAAGCGATCCAGCCCCGCTTCGAAGAAACCGTTGTCGATCTCGAAGAAGAAGTTGGTGAACTCGGTACCGGTCCAGGCGTTGTTGCTGCCGCCATGACGGCTCATAAATTGCTGGTACTCACCAGGCTTGGGGTAGGTGCAGGTGCCGAGAAACAGCATGTGCTCCAGAAAATGGGCCATTCCCTGCCGGTCAGCGGGATCGTCAAAATGGCCGGTATTGACCGCCAGCGAGGCGGCGGATTTGTCTGTGTCGGGATCACAAATCAACAAGACCCTGAGCCGGTTGGCCAGCTCCAGAAAATGGTATTGCCGATGGTCATTGGGACTGGCATATGGGCTCATTGGCGTGTGACTCACGTTGGATTTATTTGAATTTAAACATGATTATCGACCCCGCTATCCCGTCAGGCAAACCCTTTTCTGAGAGGTAGCGCAATTGTTTCCACACCCGTGGCGGGGTAAGATCCCCCGGCTATCAAAACAGGCCCGTTGGGCGAGGTTGTAATGAAGATCTATATCATGCGTCATGGCCAGGCTGGCATGAATGCGAAAACAGATGAACAGCGTCCATTGACCGAGCAGGGTATTGAAGAGTCTATCCAGATGGCCCGCTGGCTGGCGCCTCAGCTGATTGGCCCGCTGGATCGGGTGATCCACAGCAACTATCTGCGGGCACGCCAGACCTGGCAAGCCATATGCAGTGAATTACCTGACGCAGCAGCCGTTGAAGAGAGTGGCGACATTACCCCTTACGGTGATCCCGCTTTCGTGGCCAGCTACCTCACCACTTTGGCTGAACAACATGACCAAATCCTGATGGTCAGCCATCTGCCGCTGGTGGGTTATCTGGTGCAAAGCCTCTGCCCGGCCGCAGGAGCACCCATGTTCGCCACCTCGGGGATCGCCTGTATCGAGTGGCACGATGGCAAAGGAGCCTTGCTCTGGCTCGAAGGGCCGCATACAATAGGCTAAAAGTTAATAAAAAGTTATAGATTGAATTTTTTGGGAAGAGATGGGCGAGTTTTCCGGATTTTTATAAATATTTTACGGAATTAATTCGCAGAAGCTGCTGTCATACGGATACAACTGCAAGAGGTTGCAAACGATGAGAGTGTTCAAGAAGTACCTGCCACTGATGGTGGCAAAGCATGTCAAAACCTTCTTTAAAGGTCGGATTTACATCCATGGTCGGGGGCGGTTTGATTTCCAATCCGGTTTGTTGCTGATGCCGAATCCGGCGGATATTCCCCATCGCCAGACAGTCACCGAGGTCAACGAGCTGATCTCCAGACTGCACATGGATGCCGCGTAATGCGCTTCTGAACCTGTTTCTGCACTGATATGCCCGCAATTTTGTGGGCATATTTGTTTCTGGCGACTGGCGTTCACTGCGTGGCTGTTCAGGCCCACACCTTTGTTTCTCTCCCATCGCCCTCTATACTGGCCCGCTGTTGTCTCTTCGGTCTGGATCCTCTCATGCCCCTTGCCTTTCTGTTTCCCTTCTCCTGCATTGCCATCTGGGCTGGCAATGGCATCGTCAGCAAACTGGCGGTTGGTGTGTTGTCCCCCGCAGCCTTGGCCTGGTCGCGCTGGGTGGTGGCTGCGCTGGTATTAAGTCCGTTTCTGGCCCGTCGGGTATGGCGTGCGCGTGCCCGTCTGCGCGCTGGCCTTTGGCAGATCGCCATGCTGGCCTCGCTGGGCATGGTGCTCAACCAGACTTTTGGTTACTACGCGGCGCAAACCCTGGGAGCCACCGAGATGGGGTTGATGATGGGACTGACGCCGCTGCTGACCGTGTTGTTCAGCATCTGGCTGCTGCGTGAGCGGCCCACCTGGGGCGCTGTACTGGGGGCGCTGCTCTCCATCCTTGGCTTGTCTATCTTGCTGGGGCAGGGAGATCCTACCCGGCTGTTTACCCAAGGCATTCATATCGGCTCTGTCTATATGCTGATTTCGGCGGGTACTTACGCCCTTTACAGTGTGCTGCTCAAGAAGTGGGATCTTGGGCTCGACAACTGGTCGCTGCTCTACGGTCAGGTGATCTGCAGTGTGGTGATCCTGACCCCCTTCTTTTTGCTGGTGGATGGCCAGTGGCCTGATAGGCGGGCCCTGTGGCTGATCCTCTATGCGGGTATCCCCACTTCGGCGCTCTCACCCTGGCTTTGGATGCAGGGTATCGCCCTGCTCGGTGCCAACCGTACCGCCATCTTTATGAACCTGCTGCCGGTGATGACGGCTGGCCTTGCCATCACCCTGTTGGGTGAGCGGTTGACCAGCTATCACCTGATCGGGGGCGGTCTGACCCTGCTGGGTGTCTTGCTGGCACAGCTGCTGGTGCGTCCGGTGGTGATGGGTCGCCGCCGGGTGGTGCTGGCACCCTGTCCCGAAGAGTAATCTTGCGCGAAAGCGTAGAGGGGCCAAGTGGCCTGCTTGGCCGCCAATGAAAAGCGCCTGCAGCAATGCAGGCGCTTTTTTATGGTTACATCTTCCTAGCCGGTTACTGGGCAACTAGATAGAGCTCCTTGCTGTAGACCACATCCTGCGGGTTAAGGTGGGGATAGCCTTTCACGAAAGGCTTGAGCAACCTGGATTTGACCGAGAAATAGATGGGGGCGATGGGGGCATCCGCATCAATGAGTGCCTCTGCCTGTTGATACAGGGCATTGCGTTCAGCGGGATCCAGCGAGTCGTGGGCCTTGGCCAGCAGGGCGTCGTACTCCTTGTTGAACCACTTGCCGCTGTTGGCACTGCTGCTGGAGGTCATGATGTCGAGGAAGGTGGAGGCATCGTTATAATCCCCGTTCCAGCCATAGCGGCTAACCCCGAAATCCCCCTCGTTCAGTGCCGAGACCATGGTCTTCCACTCCATGTTGTTGAGGGTGGCAGTGACCCCCAGGTTGTGTTTCCACATGGAGGAGACGGCCAGCGCAATCTTTTTGTGGCTCTCGTTGGTGTTGTAGAGAATGTCCACTGTGAGTGGCTTGTCCGGGCCATAACCTGCTTCGGTCAGCAGGGCTTTGGCCTGCTTGATCCGCTCCTCTTTGCTCTGCAGCTGGCTAGCCGGTTTTTTCAATTCAAAACCGTCCACAATGGGGGGCGTGAAGCTATATGCGGCAATTTGTCCCTGCCCCAGGATCTTGTCGGTGATGGTCTCCCGGTCGATGGCGAGCGAGAGCGCCTTGCGTACTTTCGGGTCATCGAACGGTTTGCGCTGGGTATTGAAGACATAGTAATAGCTGGCCAGCGTGGGGACGCTGACCAGCTCTTCCGGGCTCTTGCTCTTGAGCTGCTTGTACTGCTCCAGCGGATAAGTGGTGTAGTGCAGTTCACCGGTGCGATAGCGGTTGTAGGCGGCGGTTTCCGAGACGATCTCCAGATAGATCACCTTGTTCAGGACGGTGTGCTGGTTGTTCCAGTAGTGGGTATTGCGCTCGGCGCTCAGCCGCTCGTTGGGGGTCCACTCCTTGAGTACAAAGGCGCCGTTGGAGACGATATTGCCCGGTTTGACCCAATCCTTACCGAATTTTTCAATGGTGGCCTTGGGGGCCGGGAACGTGGTGTAGTGGGCCAGCGTTTTTAGGAAGAAGGGAACCGGATTTTTCAGGGTGACCTGCAGGGTGTGGTCATCGAGCGCCTTGATCCCGAGCTCTGACGGGCTCTTCTTGCCCTGTGTCACCTCGCTTGCATTGACCACTCCGGTCAATTCGATAAACCAGGCGTAGTTGGAGGCGGTCTTGGGATCGGCCGCCCGTTGCCAGCCGTAGACATAATCGGCGGCGGTGACCGGTTCACCGTTTGACCACTTGGCCTCGGGCCTCAGTTTGAAGGTGTAGATGGTACCTGTCTTGTCGACGTCGTAGCTGACGGCACCTGCTGGCTTGATCTTGCCGGTATTATCCAGCTCATAGAGCCCTTCAAACAGATCGTTGACGATGGCACTACCGGCGGTCTCTTCTACCAGCTGGGGGTCAATGGTGGTGGGCTCGGTGCCGATATTGGTCACGTAGATTTGTTGGGCATCCGGCAGCAGCTTGGTACCGGCAGGCACCTGGGCAGCCCAGGCGGGAAGGGCAAACAGTCCGGCTACCATGCCGGCAATGAGAGTCTTGTTCATTGATAATCCTTGAGTTTTATTTGCTTCCAAAGCGAAATCAGTGTGCTGGATTGGCGATCGGATCTCAAGAGGCAATGGCTGAGGGAACGGCAGGCCCATCAGACTCCATTTTTAATGGCTCAAGGCCAGTCAACTCATGGCTTGCAGCAGGTTATTGCCACGAATTAAGAGGCCGAAAGTTATCGATTGAAACCGAATAAAACGCGCCTTTTACCATAACATGAGGCGAAATAGCCTATTTAATAGGCCGCTTAATTCGCTGCAAAAACAAAAAACAGACGTTACATTAGGTTACAAATCAAGGCCGCCGGTGATCGGCATTTTTTTTGCTGATGCCTGCAAACGTTTTCAACGCCAACGGATGCGATCTAAAGGAACAAAAATGCGAAACATGATCACCATGGGTGAGTTCATCGTCAAAAAGCAGGCGGATTATCCTACCGCGACTGGCGAGCTGACCTCGTTGCTCAGCTCGATCCGCCTTGCTGCCAAGGTGGTGAACCGGGAGATCAACAAGGCGGGACTGGCGGATATCATCGGTTCCATGGGCGCTGAAAACGTACAGGGCGAGGTGCAGCAGAAGCTGGATGTCTACGCCAACGAACGCTTCAAGGCGGCGCTGGAAGCGCGCGGTGAGGTGTGTGGCATGGCCTCGGAAGAAGAAGAGGACTTCGTCGCCTTTGACTCGCCGCTCTCCAAAAACTCCAAGTATGTAGTGCTGATCGACCCGCTCGATGGCTCCTCCAATATCGACGTCAACGTCTCGGTCGGGACTATCTTCTCCATCTACCGCCGTTTGAGCCCGCAGGGTTCGCCGGTGACCCTGGAGGACTTCCTGCAACCGGGCAACCGTCAGGTCGCCGCCGGTTATGTGGTCTACGGCTCTTCCACCATGCTGGTCTACACCACCGGCTTTGGCGTCAACGGCTTTACCTATGACCCCTCCATTGGCTGCTTCTGCCTCTCCCACGAGAACATCCGCATTCCGGAAGAGGGCAAGATCTACTCCATCAACGAGGGCAACTACATCAAGTTCCCGGACGGGGTGAAGAAGTACCTGAAATATTGTCAGGAACGCGATGAGGCGACCCACAGACCCTACACCTCCCGTTATATCGGCTCCCTGGTTTCCGATTTCCATCGCAACCTGCTCAAGGGCGGCATCTACATCTATCCGTCCGGCACCAACTCGCCGAACGGCAAGCTGCGTCTGCTCTATGAGTGCAACCCGATGGCGTTTCTGGTGGAGCAGGCTGGTGGCAAGGCCTCCGACGGCTTTGGCCGCATCATGGATATCCAGCCCACCGCGCTGCACCAGCGTACCCCTTACTTTGTTGGCTCGACCAAGATGGTGGAGCGGGCCGAGGCCTTTATGCGCGAGTTCTCCGCCCATGAGGATCCAGCTAACCAAGGCTGAACGTACGCAGTAGTCAGATAGCAAATAAAAAACGGGAGCCGATTTGGCTCCCGTTTTAGTTGGCATTATCTCTCTGGCTCGCCGCCAGTGTTGCAGATATTCACAGGCTGTTGTTGGCCAGATCAGCCAGCAAACCATCCACCAGTTTCAGGCGCATGGCGCGATCCTGGGTCGGTACCTGGAAACGCAACCGGGTCGGCCCGTCCATCTTGTAGACCCTTGGCTGGCTGGAGAGCAGTTTGACCAGATAGGCCGGATTGACCTTGGTCTCCTGGGTGAAGTCGAGATAGCCGCCACGCTCGCTCATCTCCACCCGGCGAATGCCAAGGGCGGTGGCACTCTGGCGGAAGGCGGCCAGCTCCAGCAGGGTTTTGGTTGCCTCCGGCAAGAGGCCGAAGCGGTCGATCAGCTCCACTTTCAGCTCGCGCAGCTCCTGCTCGTCCGCCGCACTGGCGATCCGCTTGTACATGGAGAGGCGCATGTTGACGTCCGGAATATAGTCATCCGGCAGCAGTGCAGGCAGGCGCAGTTCCACCTCGGTGTGCTGGCTCATCAGCTGCTCCAGCGACGGCTCCTTGCCATTTTTCAGCGCCTCGACCGCCTGCTCCAGCATCTCCATATAGAGGGTGAAGCCGACCGATTCGATCTGGCCGCTCTGATCGTCGCCGAGCAGTTCGCCTGCGCCACGGATCTCCAGATCGTGGGTCGCCAGCGCAAATCCGGCGCCGAGATCTTCCAGCGAGGCGATCGCCTCCAGCCGCTTGGCCGCATCCTTGGTCATCAGCTTGGGATGGGGAGTGAGCAGGTAGGCATAGGCCTGATGGTGAGAGCGGCCAACCCGACCCCGCAGCTGGTGCAGCTGGGCCAGACCCAGGTGATCCGCCCGATCCATGATGATAGTGTTGGCGCTCGGTACGTCGATACCGGTCTCGATAATGGTGGTGCAAACCAGGAGGTTGAAGCGCTGGTGGTAGAAGTCGGACATGATCCGCTCAAGGTCGCGCTCGCGCATCTGGCCGTGGGCGATGCCGATGCGTGCCTCGGGTACCAGCTCCGCCAGATCGGCTGCGCACTTCTCGATGCTCTCGACATCGTTGTGCAGGTAGTAGACCTGGCCGCCACGTTTGAGTTCACGCAGCACCGCCTCGCGCACCACAGCCGGTTCGTGCTGGCGCACGAAGGTCTTGATGGCGAGTCGCTTGGCGGGTGGAGTCGCGATGATGGAGAGATCCCGCATGCCGGACATCGCCAAATTGAGGGTGCGCGGAATAGGGGTGGCGGTGAGGGTGAGGATATCCACATCGGCCCGCAGCGCCTTGATCTTCTCCTTCTGGCGCACCCCGAATCTGTGCTCCTCATCGACGATGAGCAGTCCCAGATCCTTGAAAGTGAGCTCGGAGCCGAGCAGCTTGTGGGTGCCGATGATGATATCCACCTTGCCTTCGGCCAATTCCTTCATCACAGCGCTCTGCTCCTTGGCGGAGCGGAAGCGGCTCAGCACCTCGACCCGCACCGGCCAGTTGGCGAAGCGGTCGCGGAAGTTGTCGTAGTGCTGTTGCGCCAGCAGGGTGGTGGGCACCAGCACGGCAACCTGCTTGCCGCCGTGGACGGCCACAAACGCCGCCCGCATCGCCACTTCGGTCTTGCCGAAACCTACGTCGCCACACACCAGTCGGTCCATGCTCTTGGCCTGACACATGTCCCCCAGCACCGCATTGATGGCGTTGAGCTGATCGTCGGTTTCCTCGAACGGGAAGCTGGCGGCAAACTGGCGATAGGCCTCTTTGTCGTGCTTGAAGGCAAAACCGGCGCGAGCGGCGCGATGAGCGTAGACATCCAGCAACTCGGCTGCCACATCGCGCACCTTCTCCGCCGCCTTGCGCCGCGCCTTGCTCCAGGCCTCGCCGCCGAGTTTGTGGCTGGGTGGGTTATCAGAGCCGGTGTAGCGGCTGATAAGGTGCAAACTGGTGACCGGCACGAACAGCTTGTCGCCGCCGGCATATTCGAGGGTCAAAAACTCGGTGGGCAGACCACCAGCGTCGATGGTTTCGAGCCCCAGATAGCGGCCGACCCCGTGATCGAGATGGACCACCGGCTGGCCCTGGGTCAGCTCGCCCAGGTTTCTGATCACCGCATCGGAGCTTAAGTTTTTGCTCTTCTCCCGTGCCCGCTTGCTGCGCACCTTGCCGCCCAGCAGTTCGGTCTCGGTGATCAGCGCCAATGGATCCTGACCGGCCTCCTGCCACAGGAAGCCACGTTCAAGCGGTGCCACCAGCAGGCCGTGACGATCCTGGCTTGCCATAAAGGCGTCGAGGGAGGGGAACTCTTTAGGTTGCAACGAGATACGCGCCAGCAGATCGCCGAGCACCTCCCGCCGTCCTTCGGACTCCACCGCAAACAGGGTGCGCCCGGCAAAACCTTGGAGGAACTGGTTGAGCGCCAGCAGGGGTTGCTCCTTGCTGTGATCGAGTTGCAGATCCGGCAGCGCCTCGATGGGCAGATCGTGCTGACCGGCATCGCCCGCGGTGGCGGCCTCTTGCAGCCGCACCGCGCCATATTGGCCCAGAGAGGCAAAGAGCTGCTCCACCGGCAGATAGAGCTGGGCCGGGGGTAGCAGGGGGCGAGTGTTGTCCCAGCGTCTGTCTTCATAGCGCTGGCCGATATCGTTCCAGAAACGCTGGGCGGCGGGGTAGATATCCCCCACGGTGAGCAGAAGGGTCTCTTCCGGCAGGTAGTCAAACAGGCTGGCGGTCTGGTTGAAGAAGAGCGGCAGATAATACTCGATGCCAGCGGGCCAGCGCCCCTTGCTCACCTCCTGATAGACGGAGCCCTCGGCCCGCGACAGCTCGAACTGCTCGCGGAACTGGCCGCGAAACAGTTCGATGGCCGCCTCGTCGGTAGGGTATTCCCTGGCGGGCAGCAGGCTGACCGTCTTGACCGGTTCGCTGGAGCGCTGGGTTTCGGGATCGAATGGGCGGATGGAGTCCACTTCATCGTCGAAGAAGTCGATGCGATAGGGGCTGCTACTGCCCATGGGGAAGAGATCGAGCAGGGAGCCGCGAGCGGCAAATTCGCCATGTTCCAGCACCTGATCCACTGCCACGTAACCCGCCTCGGCCAGCCGCCCGCGCAGCTGTTGCAGGTTGAGGCGCTGACCGGCCTTCACCATCAGGCTGTATTTGTCGAGATAGACCCGGGGGGCGCAGCGCAACATCAGGGTGGAGATGGGGACAATCAGCACCCCCTTGCTCATCTGCGGCAGCTTGTAGAGAGTCTCGAGCCGCTGGGAGATGATGTCCTGATGGGGGGAGAAGGTGTCGTAGGGCAGGGTCTCCCAATCGGGGAACAGCAATACGGGGGCGAACTGATCGGCTAGCTGCTTGTCTGCCAGCAAGTACTGTAACTCCTGCTCCAGGCGCAGGGCGCTCGGGGTATCGGCGGTGATAAGCAGTACCGGCCCCTTGGCTTCACTGGTGAGACGGGCTGCAATCAGCGAGAGGCTGCTGCCGACCAGCTGGCCGAGTGTGATCTTTTGGCCCGCTTTGGCGGGCAAGGCGGGGAGTGTCATTGGCATGGTTCGATTCTTTTAACGTTGACGTTATCTATCGCGACGTTCGCTCTGGTTAGCGCTGACGTTCTTGGGCGCGCAGCTTGAGCTGCTTTGATTGCACGTGGAGGCTGGCACGAACCAGCAGTTCACGGTCATCTTCGCGGATCCGCACATAGTCGAGCTGCACATGGGTGCCATGTTCACTGCCGTCGAGCTGTTTGACCTGGCCATAGCAGTAGATGGCGGCCGCCTCTTCCCGCAGGAAGATCTTGAGGCGGACGATCTGGTGCAGGTGCGGCGCATCCCCGTGACCATGATAGGGGTGCAGGTAGGTGAGTTGACCAGCCCCGAAGCGCAGGGTGTGGAAGCGCTGCTCCGGATGGTCCTGCAGGGAGAGCACATAGCCCATGATCATGTCGATCTTGCGGGACTGCTGATTGACGATCTCGATCAGATCGTGCATCGACTCGTTCTGGTTGCGCAGCAGGCGAGTAGTCACCAGATCGATGGAGGTAATGGCCGAAGAGATCCGAAAGGGCTCCGGCAGCTCAGCGTCCAGCTCCTCCAGCGAGGGGAGGTGGAAGTCGGCCGGCATGGGGATCACATTGACCGGCGTGGCATGAGTGACGCTGAAGAACTGTTCCTGCATGGAGGCTATCCCTTGTTGTCATGGACGGTTTCCCTTTATTATCCGGTATCTTATTTTGTTGGCAACGTACATATCCTTGAAGACCGGACTTTTTCAGCCCCTTTCGCTGGCCATCGGCCTGCGGTATGCAGGCTCGAAGCGCAGCAATCGCTTCGTCTCATTTATCTCCCTGTTCTCTACCTTTGGCATCGCCATCGGGGTTGCCGCCCTGATGGTGGTCATTTCGGTGATGAACGGTTTCGAAGGGCAGCTCAAAGGGCGCATCCTCGGGGTGATCCCCCATGTGGTGGTGACCAATCAGGCTGGCCGTATTGATGCTGACCCGCAAGGCTTGCCGGATCTGGCCAAATTACCCCATGTGGTTGCCTCGGCCCCCATGCTCGACAGCGAAGGGATGCTGCAAAGCCCCGGCCAGCTGACCGGGGTGAGCGTGCAGGGGATCGACCCTGCAAAGTGGCCCAAGGATGACATCCTCCACAGCCAGATGCTGGGGGGGCGCCTCGATACCCTGCAGGCCGGCCACTACCGCATCGTGCTGGGGCAGGGGGTGGCACGCCGCCTCAATGTCTCCATCGGCGATCAGGTTCGTTTGATCCTGACCGAAGGGACCCGCTTCACTCCGTTTGGTCGGGTACCGGCCCAGCGCCTCTTTACCGTCTCCGGTATCTTCGGGGTCGGCGCCGATGTGGATAACCAGATTGCGCTGATCGCGCTGGGGGATGCCCAGCGGCTGCTGCGTCTGCCGACAGAAACCGTCGGTGGCATTCGCCTCTGGCTAGATGATCCCTTTGCCGCTGACGAGGTGATCAAGACGCCGCTGCCGGATGGCTTGCTATGGCAGGATTGGCGCCGCGAGCGGGGCGAGCTGTTCCAGGCGGTCGCCATGGAAAAACGGATGATGGGGCTGATGCTGGTGCTGATCATCGCCGTCGCCACCTTTAACATCCTCTCCGCGCTGGTGATGGTGGTAACGGACAAGGAGGGCGAAGTGGCCATCCTGCGCACCATGGGCATGAGTGAATCGGGGATCGTCAAAATCTTCATGGTACTTGGCGCCTCCAGCGGGGTGATTGGTGCTCTGTTTGGCGGACTGGCGGGCCTTGCGCTCTCCTTGGGTCTCAACCCCCTGCTCAATGCGGTGGGGCTCAACCTCTATATGGCGGCGGGCGGCAGTGGCCTGCCGGTGATTGTCGAGCCGGCTCAGGTAATCACCATTTTGCTGGGCGCCGTGCTGCTGAGCTTCAGTGCCACCCTCTATCCGGCGGCCCGCGCCGCACGGGTGAAACCGGCCGAGGCGCTGCGTTATGAGTAATGCCGTGAATAATACATCTTCTGTTGTTACCTCCGGTGCGAGTACCGGCGTTGTTACTGGTGCCTCTGTGGTCACTGGCGTAAGTGGAGCCCCTGTTATGAATGAAGCCGTATCCCGTGAACCTCTGCTGCGCTGCAAGGCGCTCAATCATGTCTATAAAGAGGGGGAGCTGGAGACTCAGGTGCTCAAGGGGATCGATCTCTGCGTCGCACCCGGTGAAATGCTGGCGGTGGTGGGGAGCTCCGGCTCCGGCAAGACCACTCTGCTGCATCTGATGGGGGCGCTGGACAACCCCTCCAGTGGCGCCGTGCTGTTCAAGGGGGAGGATATCCACCATTGGGATAGCCGAACCCAGGCCCGTTTTCGCAACCGCGAGCTGGGCTTTGTCTACCAGTTCCACCACCTGCTCTCCGAGTTCAGTGCGTTGGAAAATGCGGCCATGCCGCTGCTGATCGCCGGTGAGTCAGTGGCGGTTGCCACCGAAAAGGCAACCAAGATACTGGGGCGGGTGGGGCTCTCCCATCGCTTGAATCACCGTCCCTCCGAGCTATCCGGTGGCGAACGTCAGCGGGTGGCGATCGCCCGGGCGCTGGTCAACGAACCGAGTCTGGTATTGGCGGACGAACCTACCGGTAATCTGGATCACGCCAGTGCCACCGCAGTGTACGAACTGCTGTGTGAACTGAATCGTGAGCTGGGCACTGCGTTTGTGGTGGTGACTCACGACTTGAGCCTGGCGGCCAAGCTCCATCGCCGGGTGACCCTGGTGAGCGGCGTGATGGCGGAGGTTGCCTGATGTTCAAACCGCTGCCCCTCTTTCTGGGCCTGCGTTACAGCCGCTCCCGCCGTCGCAACGGGTTTATCGCCTTTATTTCTGCCTCTTCCCTGATCGGTATTGCCCTCGGGGTGATGGCGCTGATCCTGGGCCTCTCTGCCATGAACGGTTTCGAGCGGGAGCTTAAAGATCGGGTGCTCTCGGTCGTGCCGCAAGGTGAGCTGGACGCCGTCGAGCGGCCGCTGCCGGATTGGCCACGTCTGCGCGACTACCTGCTGGCCCAGCCGGGCGTTGAGGCGGCAGCGCCGGTCATTCGCCTCAATGGCCTGCTGGAGCATGGCTCTGCCCTCAAGGGGGTGCAACTGCGCGCCGTGCTGCCCGATCTGGAAGCCAATCTGTCGGATGCCGGCAAATACATGACGGGCCGTGGTCTGCGTGAGCTGCAACCGGGTGAACGTGGGGTGATCCTTGGCAAGACCATCGCCGACAAGCTGGGGGTCAAGGTGGGGGATTCGGTCGCCCTGCTGCTGCCGCAAGGGGGTGATCAGGCGGGGATCAAGAATCCTCGGCGCGAAGCCCTGACCGTGGTGGGGCTGCTGGAGATCGGTGGTCAGCTCGACGGTCTGCTCGGCTTTATGCATCTGGCCGATGCGCAAGCGATCACCGGCATGGGCAGCGGCGTGGAGGGCTTCAGCCTGCGGGTGAGCGATGTGCTCAAGGCGCAATCCATCACCGTAGCCGCCGCGCAGCAGTTCCCTCATCACGTCTATATCCGCAGCTGGATGAACAGCCAGGGCTACCTCTATCAGGACATCCAGATGGTGCGTACCGTCATGTATGTGGTGATGCTGATGGTGGTGGCTGTCGCCTGCTTCAACATCGTCTCCACCCTGGTGATGGCGGTGAACGAGAAGCGCAGCGAGATCGCCATCCTGAAGACCATGGGGGCGAGCCCCGGCCAGATCCGGCTCACCTTCGTCATTCAGGGGATGGTCAACGGCGTGGCCGGTGCCCTGCTCGGCGCCCTGCTGGGCGGGCTGCTCTCCAGCAAGCTGACCCAGATCCTGAGCGTTGTCGAAAAGCTCATCGGTCACCGCTTCCTCAATCCGGATATCTACTTTATCGACTTTTTGCCGACCGAGTTGCATATGCAGGATCTGCTCATCGTGACGGGCGCCGCCATCCTGATGAGTCTGGTGGCGACCCTCTATCCCGCCTGGCGGGCGAGCGGTCTGGTGCCATCTCGCGAGCTGGGTCACTGATGCGTTGCATCTAATGCGCAATAAAGAACGAAGGGCCCGCTGGTGCAAACCGGCGGGCCCTTCTGTTTTCAGGTCATGTAGACTGGCTTAGTGAGCGTTAAGCTCATCGAGTGGCAGGGAGAAGCTGGCTACGAAGGTGTCGATAAAATAGCGCATCTCATCGCTCATCCGGGCTGCCAGCATGGCTTCAAGGCGCTTGCGAGCCGGTTCGAACTCCCGGTTGCCCGCGTTGATCTCCTCCAGACACTTGGTATAGGCGCAGAGGGTGTCGGCATCCTTGACCAGCCTGGCCAGCTCGTCATCCTGGGCTGCCGAATCGAGCAGGGGGCGAAAGTCCTCCACCAGTTCCGGCGGCAGCATGCCAAGCAGACGCTGCTCGGCGGCCAGTTCTATCTTCTTGTACTCGCGGGCGATCTCGGGGTTGAAGTATTTGACCGGGGTGGGCAGATCGCCGGTCAGCACCTCGCTACTGTCGTGGTAGAGGGCCATCACCGCGGCGCGGTCGGCATTCACGCTGCCGCCAAACAGCCGGTTTTTGATGATGCCGAGGGCATGGGCCACCATGGCCACCTGCAGGCTGTGCTCGGCAATGTTTTCCGGCTGGATGTTGCGCATCAGGGGCCAGCGGTAGATGAGTTTCATGCGGGCGAGATTGGCGAAAAAGTGGCTGGGTAACATGATGGCCTCAACAAAAGAGAATAGAAAAGGGCAGACCCTAGTCTGCCCTTTTTTTTCGTTGCAGGGCAGCGTCTGCCCGCGCATTTCCCGTGTTTAGCGGATATAGCGGCCCGATTCCGCCTCCTGATTGGTCACAATCATCTGGCCAATGGGCGCCAGACTGATGAGTGCCAACTTGAGGTGCTGAATACCAAACGGGATACCGATAATGGTCACGAAGCAGGCCAGCGCGGAAGCGATGTGGCCGATGGCCAGCCAGACGCCGATCAGCACGAACCAGAGGATGTTGCCAATCAGCCCCAGAGTACCGGTGCCGATATCGCTCTGGCCGGTCATGGTCTTGCGATTGACCGCCTGCTTGCCAAACGGGAAGAAGGTAAAGGTGCCGATCACGAAGCAGGCACGTCCCCAGGGGATGCCGACCAGCGAGATAAAGCAGACAAGACCGGCCAGCCACCAGGCCAGGCCCATAAAGACACCTCCCAGTACAAACCAGAGCAGATTGAACAAGAAGCGGAAAAAGGCCATGTGAGTGACTCCAGATCATCAATTTGGTTGCCACCATAACGAGGGAGGGGTAGGGACGCAATGGTTGATTGGTCCAATCGCCATTTGGCTGGTCAAATTGAGTCGCCGCCCGCAACGATGGGCTGTTTTTCGGCGAAAGATGGGTAATAAAGCGGCGTTCGGATGAAAAAAGGTGAGCAAACGCAAAATTATTGCCATCGGATAGTTGAAGTCGGGCACCTCTCTCCCCATATAAGGGGCAGTTTTGCACGAATTGTGCTTGCACGCCGCTCAATGTGGGGGATGTGTGGCTCGACTCAACCAAAGTGCGCCGCTATAATGCCGCGTCATATTTTCTCATCACAAAGACATATCGTTGTCTTTATAAACAGGAAGACTCCGGGCTTTGCCCAGGGGCAATAAAGGGTCAGCACACAGTGCTGAGTTGAACGAGGTAGAAGAATGCAAGTTTCTGTAGAGACAACCCAGGGTCTGGAACGCCGTCTTACCATCACTGTACCGGCCGCTACCGTAGACGCCGCTGTGCGTAAAGAATTGAATGGCCTGGCCAAAACTCGTCGCATCGACGGTTTCCGTCCTGGCAAGGCTCCGGTTGCCATCATCAAGAAGATGTTCGGCGCCATGGCTCACGCCCGCGTTGCTGATGAAATGATGCAGAGCAACTTCATCAAAGCCATCATCGAAAACAAACTGAGCCCGGCCGGTGCCCCGACCATGGAGCCGAAAGAGATCAAAGAAGGTCAGGATTTCGAATTCACCGCCACTTTCGAAGTGTATCCGGAGTTCGAAGTTGCAGGTCTTGAGACCATCAAGGTCGAGAAGCCGGTTGCGACTGTGAAGGATGAAGATCTGGCCAACATGATCGACACCCTGCGCAAGCAGCACGCTACCTGGGCTGATGCCGATGTTGCCGCTGCCAATGGCATGCGTGTGACCATGGACTTCGTCGGTTCCATCGACGGTGAAGAGTTCGACGGCGGCAAAGCTGAAGGCTTCAACCTGGTGCTGGGCGCTGGCCGTATGATCCCGGGCTTCGAAGACGCCATCCTGGGCAAGAAAGCGGGCGACGAGTTCACCATCGAAGTGACCTTCCCGGCTGATTACCACGCTGAAAACCTGAAAGGCAAAGAAGCCAAGTTCGCTTCCAAGCTGATCAAGGTTGAAGAGCAGATCCTGCCTGAGCTGACCGAAGAGTTCGTGAAGCGTTTCGGTATCGAAAGCGGTTCTGTTGAAGAGCTGAAAGCCGAAGTGCGCAAGAACATGGAGCGCGAACTGGCTCAAGCCCTGAAAAACAGCGTGAAAGAGCAGGTTCTGAACGGTCTGGTTGAAGCCAACCAAATCGACCTGCCGAAAGCAGCTGTTGCTCAAGAGATCGACGCACTGCGTCAGCAGGCTCTGCAGCGCTTCGGTGGCTTCCAGGGCGGCAACGCTCCCGAGCTGCCGGCTGAACTGTTCCAGGCTCAAGCCGAGCGTCGTGTACGCGTAGGCCTGCTGCTGGGTGACGTGATCCGCACCAACGAGATCAAGGCTGACGATGCCCGTGTAAACAGCATCATCGAGTCCATGGCGACTGCCTACGAAGATCCGAAGGACGTGATCGAGTACTACCAGAAGAACGAACAGATGCTGAACGGCGTTCGTAACCTGGCAGTAGAAGATCAAGCTATCGACCTGATCCTGTCCAAAGCGCAAGTGACCGAAAAAGAAGTTGCCTTTGACGAAGTGATCAACAAGTCTGGCGCCGCTGCCTAAGAACATTTGACTTAAGGTCAAGACTGTTAAGTATAATGGCTCGTGTGATCTCCACTCGGGCCATTTTATTTTAGGGACAATGCCTTATGTACAAGAACTATAACGATATGACCGATTCTCCCAGCAATGCGCTGGTCCCCATCGTGGTCGAACAGACTGCCAAGGGTGAACGTTCCTACGATATTTACTCCCGTCTGCTGAAAGAGCGGGTGATCTTCCTGACCGGTCAGGTTGAAGATCACATGGCCAATCTGGTGGTTGCCCAGTTGCTGTTCCTCGAGTCCGAGAATCCGGACAAGGATATCTATATCTACATCAACTCGCCGGGTGGTTCGGTGACTGCGGGCATGTCCATCTACGACACCATGCAGTTCATCAAGCCGGATGTCAGCACCGTCTGCATGGGGCAGGCCTGCTCCATGGGTGCCTTCCTGCTGGCTGGCGGTGCCAAGGGCAAGCGTTTCTGCCTGCCTAATGCCCGCGTGATGATCCACCAGCCGCTGGGTGGCTTCCAGGGGCAGGCATCTGATATCCAGATCCACGCCCAGGAGATCCTGAAGATCAAAAATACCCTGAACGAGCGCCTGGCGTTCCACACCGGTCAAGACATGGCTACCATCGAGCGTGACACCGATCGTGACAACTTCATGTCCGCCGAGCAGGCCGTGGCCTATGGTCTGGTAGACGGTGTCCTGAGCCAGCGTAGCTGAGCAGGGTGTCCCGGTCTGTTGTAAACTCAACAGGCCGATCCATCCTCTATTGATAAAACGAGGTTGCTGAATGACAGAGAAACGCAAGGGTGAGGGTGATAAGCTGCTCTACTGCTCTTTTTGCGGCAAAAGCCAGCATGAAGTGCGCAAGCTGATCGCTGGCCCTTCCGTCTACATATGTGATGAGTGCGTCGAGCTGTGCAACGACATCATCCGCGAAGAGATCCGCGAGATCTCGCCCAAGCGCGATGGTAACGAGCTGCCAACCCCTCATCAGATCCGCGCTCATCTCGATGACTATGTGATCGGGCAAGAGTACGCCAAGAAGGTGTTGGCTGTAGCCGTCTACAACCACTACAAGCGTCTGCGCAACAGCGGCGAAAACAGTGGTGTTGAGCTCGGCAAATCCAACATTCTGCTGATTGGACCGACCGGTAGCGGTAAAACCCTGCTGGCTGAAACCCTGGCTCGTCTGCTGGATGTGCCGTTCACCATGGCCGATGCGACCACCCTGACCGAAGCCGGTTATGTGGGCGAGGACGTGGAGAACATCATCCAGAAGCTGCTGCAAAAGTGCGACTACGACGTAGAGAAGGCCCAGCGTGGCATCGTCTATATCGACGAGATCGACAAGATCTCCCGCAAGTCGGACAACCCCTCCATTACTCGCGATGTCTCCGGGGAAGGGGTACAGCAGGCACTGCTCAAGCTGATCGAAGGGACCATCGCTTCCGTACCGCCGCAAGGTGGTCGCAAGCACCCGCAGCAGGAGTTCTTGCAGGTTGATACCTCCAAGATCCTCTTCATCTGTGGCGGTGCCTTTGCCGGTCTGGACAAGGTGATCGAGCAGCGTTCCGTGAAGGGAACCGGTATCGGTTTTGGCGCCGAGGTAAAATCCAAGGATGCCAAGGCCACCCTGAGCGAGACCTTCGCCAAGGTAGAGCCGGAAGATCTGATCAAATATGGTCTGATCCCCGAGTTCATCGGCCGTCTGCCGGTGGTCGCGACCCTGACCGAGCTGGATGAGTCTGCCCTTATCCAGATCCTGAAAGAGCCGAAAAACGCGCTGACCAAACAGTACGCGGCGTTGTTCGATCTGGAAGGGGTCGAGCTGGAGTTCCGTGACGACGCACTCAACGCCATTGCCCGCAAGGCGATGGAGCGTAAAACCGGTGCTCGTGGTCTGCGTTCCATCGTGGAAGCCGTGTTGCTGGATACCATGTATGACCTGCCTTCTCTGGAAGGGGTCAGCAAGGTGGTGATCGACGAGACCGTGATCAAAGGGGACTCCGCGCCCTTGATGATTTACGAAAATCCCGAGACCCAGGCAGCTGCATCAGAGTAAATGTCTGATTTTTAATCAAATGGAAGGGGCTTTTTGCCCCTTTCATGCTTTTTACGGTTTCGGCGATTGAATCTCATCTCAGCGCCCCCATATACTCAGCCAAGCGCTTTGCCAACGGTATAACAAGCCGAGAGGACATATATGAACCTAGAGCGTTCAGAACGCATCGAGATTCCCGTCCTGCCTCTTCGTGACGTGGTGGTTTATCCCCACATGGTCATTCCACTCTTTGTGGGGCGGGAAAAATCCATTCGCTGTCTGGAAGCGGCCATGGAGCAGGACAAGAAAGTCCTGCTGGTGGCCCAGAAGGATGCGTCAACCGATGAGCCGACTGTGGAGGAGATCTTCACCGTCGGGACAGTGGCCAATATTCTGCAGATGCTCAAGCTGCCGGACGGCACCGTCAAGGTGCTGGTAGAGGGGGGGCAGCGTGCCCGCCTGGAGCGGATGATCGACGACAAGGATTTCTTTGTCTGCGAGGCCCAGTACATTCCCTCCCAAGCCATTGAGGAGAAGGATCAGGAAGTGCTGGTTCGCTCCGCCATCGGCCAGTTTGAAGGCTATATCAAGCTCAACAAGAAGATCCCGCCCGAGGTACTGACCTCGATCTCGGCGATCGACGATGCAGCGCGTCTGGCTGACACCATGGCGGCCCACATGCCGCTCAAGCTGGAAGACAAGCAGAAGGTGCTGGAGATCGTCTCGGTCTCCGACCGCATCGAATTCCTGATGGCGATGATGGAGTCGGAAATTGACCTGCTGCAGGTTGAGAAGCGCATCCGTACTCGCGTCAAGAAGCAGATGGAAAAGAGCCAGCGCGAGTATTACCTCAACGAGCAGATGAAGGCCATCCAGAAAGAGCTGGGTGAGCTGGAAGATAGCCCGGATGAGTTTGAAGCCCTCAATCGCAAGATTGAAGAGGCTGGCATGCCGGAAGATG
Organism: Aeromonas sp. Y318-3; assembly: GCF_027706185.1. NCBI lineage: Bacteria > Pseudomonadati > Pseudomonadota > Gammaproteobacteria > Aeromonadales > Aeromonadaceae > Aeromonas > Aeromonas sp. Y318-3. The sequence continues at coordinate 21,429 of NZ_JAPDCN010000024.1, read as the reverse complement.
CCCGTGAAAAGGCCCAGGCCGAGCTTGCCAAGCTGAAGATGATGTCTCCCATGTCCGCCGAGGCTACCGTGGTTCGCAGCTATGTGGACTGGATGGTACAGGTGCCGTGGAAGGCGCGATCCAAGGTCAAGAAAGATCTTGGCAAGGCGCAAGAGGTGCTGGATGCCGATCACTATGGCCTCGAGAAGGTCAAGGATCGCATCCTCGAATATCTGGCGGTACAGGCACGGGTGAATAAGCTCAAGGGCCCCATCCTCTGTCTGGTTGGGCCTCCCGGTGTAGGCAAGACCTCGCTGGGCCAATCCATCGCCAAGGCGACAGGCCGCAAATATGTGCGGATGGCCCTCGGTGGGGTGCGTGACGAAGCGGAGATCCGCGGTCACCGCCGTACCTATATCGGTTCCATGCCTGGCAAGCTCATCCAGAAGATGGCGAAAGTCGGTGTGAAGAACCCGCTGTTCCTGCTCGACGAGATCGACAAGATGAGCTCGGACATGCGCGGCGATCCCGCATCCGCCTTGCTGGAAGTGCTGGATCCGGAACAGAACAACAGCTTCAACGATCACTATCTGGAAGTGGATTATGACCTGTCGGACGTCATGTTCGTGGCTACCTCCAACTCCATGAACATCCCGGGTCCGTTGCTGGACCGGATGGAAGTGATCCGTCTCTCCGGTTACACCGAAGATGAGAAGCTCAACATTGCCAAGCAGCATCTGGTTGCCAAGCAGATCCAGCGCAACGGCCTGAAAGAGTCCGAGATCACCATCGAAGATTCTGCCCTGGTCGGAGTGATCCGCTACTACACCCGCGAGGCAGGGGTGCGGAGTCTGGAGCGCGAGATCTCCAAGATTTGTCGCAAGGCGGTCAAGCGCATCCTGCTGGACAAGAGCATCAAGCATGTTCATGTCAATCAGGAGAACCTCAAGGAGTTCCTCGGGGTGCAGCGTTTCGATTACGGCAAGGCCACCGACCAGAATCAAGTGGGTCAGGTGTGTGGTCTGGCGTGGACCGAAGTGGGGGGCGATCTGCTCACCATCGAGACCACCAACATGCCGGGCAAGGGCAAGCTCACTTATACCGGTTCTCTCGGTGATGTGATGCAGGAGTCCATCCAGGCGGCCATGACCGTCGTGCGTGCCCGTGCCGAGAAGCTGCGCATCAACGCCGACTTCTACGAGAAGCGCGATATCCACGTGCACGTACCGGAAGGGGCAACCCCGAAAGATGGTCCGAGCGCCGGTATCGCCATGTGTACTGCCCTGGTCTCCAGCTTGACCGGCAATCCGGTTCGTGCTGATGTGGCGATGACAGGAGAGATCACCTTGCGCGGCGAAGTGCTGCCCATCGGTGGTCTCAAGGAGAAGTTGCTGGCAGCCCACCGTGGCGGCATCAAGCGAGTGCTTATTCCGAAAGAGAACGAGCGTGACCTTGAGGAGATCCCGGCAAACGTCAAACAAGACCTTGAAATTTATCCGGTTCGCTGGATTGACGAGGTGCTGGAATTGGCGTTGCAGGACAATCCACAGGGGTTTGAGCGCGTTTCTGTCGTGTAAATGTTGATGCGCCGCAAATTTGGCGCATTCGGCGGGTGGTTAAGGCTTGCATGCGCCCGATAACGGAAGTAGCCTTGACCACCGATCGGGTACTCGTGATGAGTCGCAATGCGTTGTGTGGCGCGGGTTTGCGCCAGATTGTCACTTGCAACTGATCAGGAGGCTTGCTATAAAACCTCCACTTGTTGTGGCCAGGGAAATCAGCGCCGCAGCGGTGTTTGATAAAAGGGGAATATAAGAGTGAATAAATCTCAACTGATTGACAAGATTGCAGACGGTGCCGATATCTCCAAAGCTGCCGCTGGCCGTGCGTTGGATGCCTTCATTGATGCTGTTGGTGAAGCGCTGAAAGAGGGTGACCAGGTTGCTCTGGTTGGTTTCGGTACTTTCGCTGTACGCGAGCGTGCTGCCCGTTCAGGCCGTAATCCGCAGACTGGCGCGACCATCGAAATCGCTGCTGGTAAAGTTCCTGCCTTCAAAGCCGGTAAGGCCCTTAAAGACGCTGTTAACTAAGTCGGTCGCTGATATCCGTCGGCTACCGTCCTTGGTCGCAGACCAGACAAGTTAGAGAGTCTTCTCTCATACTGATTGACCAAGGCGCATCGCAATCGGTGCGCCTTTTTATTGTTTACGCCCATCGAGTTCGGGAGCATAAGTACAAACATGATGTTGGATAAACTACGCGAAGGGGCGCAGGGCAAGGTAGCCAAGGTTATCTTGGGCCTGATCATCCTCTCCTTTGCCTTGGCTGGTGTAGGTAGTTACCTGAACGGCCCGGCCCGTACCGCCCCCGCCACCGTCAATGGCACCGAGATCAGTGCTGCGGCACTGGAAAATGCCTACCGTAACGAGCGCGCCCGCATGGAATCCCAGATGGGAGAGGCATTCAGCCAGCTAGCCGCGAACCCCGATTACATGAAACAGTTCCGTCGCGGTGTGCTGGATCGCCTGATCGATCAGGCGCTGCTGGACAGCAAGGCCCGTGAACTGGGTCTGCGCATCAGCGATGAACAGATCAAGCAAGCCATCGTGGCCATGCCGGAGTTTGCCGAGAACGGCAAGTTCAACAATGACCGCTATCTGCAACTGATCCGTCGTGCCGGCATGACTCCTGAAATGTTCCGTGACTCCCTGCGTCAGGACATGGTGCGTCAACAGTTGATGAGCGCCCTGCTGGGCACCGAATTCTCCCTCAAGGGTGAAGCGGAGCAGCTCGACAAGCTCTACAACCAGACTCGCGATCTGCGTCTGGTACGTCTGGCTGCCGCCAACTACATGGCTGATGTTCAGGTCTCCGACAACGAGCTGGAGCAGTACTACAAGACCAATGGCGCCCGTTTCATGAACGACGAGCAGGTCAAGGTCGACTATCTGCTGCTGGACGCCGCCAACCTCGCCAAGGATATCAAGGTCACCGAGCAGGATGCCCAGGATTACTACGATCAGCACCAGGATCTGTTCCAGCGTGCCGAGCGTCGCCATGTGGCTCATATCCTGATCCCGTTTGGCAAGGATGAGAAAGCGGCCGAGCAGAAAGCAGAAGCCGTTTTGGCCAAAGCCAAGGCGGGTGAAGATTTCGCTGCGCTGGCCAAGGCTGACTCTTCCGATACCTTCTCTGCCAAAAAAGGCGGCGAGCTGGACTGGTTCGAGAAAGGGGTGATGGATCCGGCCTTCGAGAAAGCCGCGTTCGCCCTGGACAAGGCTGGCGATCTCTCCGGCGTGGTGAAGAGCCCGTTCGGTTTCCACATCATCAAGCTGCTGGGGGTTGAAGCAGCCCAGACCAAGCCGTTTGCCGATGTGAAAGAAGAGACCATCACTCGTCTGCAAGCTGACAAGGCCAAGGAGAAGTTCTTCGCCGAGCAGCAGAAGATGGCTGACAACAGCTTCGAAAACCCGGACTCGCTGGATCTGACCGCTGATGCCATGGGGATGAAGGTTCAATCTTCCGATTTCTTCACCCAAGCGACTGCTCCGGCTCCGCTGAACGATCCCAAGGTGCTCTCAGTTGCGTTCTCCGAACAGCTGCGCGATGACAACACCAACTCCGACGTGATCGAGCTGGCTGACGGCAAGGCGCTGGTGCTGCACATCACTGGTCACAAGCCCAAAGCGGTCAAGCCGCTGGCCGAGGTGAAAGAGCAGGTGATTGCCGCCATCAAGCATGACAAGGCTAGCGAAGTGGCCCGTGGTAAGGCCCAGGGCCTGCTGGACAAGCTGAAAGTCGGTGAGAGCATCACCGCCGATCTGACTGCACTCGGTCTGAAAGTGGAGACCCACAAAGGGGTTGCCCGCTTCGATCGCGAGCTGGATCAGAACCTGATTGCTCAGGCGTTCACGCTGCCCCATCCGATCGACGGCAAGCCGAGTGTGGCTCTGGTTGCCGAGACCAATGGTGACCGCGTTGTGGTTGCGCTGGACAAGGTCAACGTACCTGCCGCCGCATCCGGCATGGCCGCCATGCTGCAAGCTCAGCTGGGTCAGGGCAAAGCCCAAGTGGATTACAAGTCTCTGATCGACGAGCTGCGCAAAGCGGCCAAGATCGAGTACTTCACCAGTGTGGAAGCGACCGTCGAGTAATCGGCACTGCGCAATCCATTGAAAACGGCTCCTTGATGGAGCCGTTTTTTTATCTGTGGGCAAGAGGGGGAGACTCAAGCTCTGTGCTCTGTGCTCTGTGCTCTGTGCTCTGCTCTGTTGCGTGTATTCACTCCGCGGTTATACGCCATCTCAGTCGACTAAAAACGGGATATAAAAAAACCGGCACCTGAGTGCCGGTTTTGCATTGCGCACTTGCGCAGGAGCGGGGTTATACCACGCCCTGGGTGCGCAGGTAATCCTCGTAGGTGCCGCCGAAGTCGCGGATACCATCTTCGCTCAGCTCCAGAATGCGGGTCGCCAGAGAGGAGACGAATTCGCGGTCGTGGGAGACGAAGATCAGGGTGCCCTTGTACATCTCGAGTGCCAGGTTCAAGGATTCGATAGATTCCATGTCAAGGTGGTTGGTCGGCTCATCCATGATCAGGATGTTGGGGCGCTGCATCATCAGCTTGCCGAACAGCATGCGGCCCTGTTCACCACCGGAGAGCACCTTGACCGGCTTCTTGATGTCGTCCTGGGAGAAGAGCAGACGGCCCAGTACGGAGCGTACAGCCTGCTCGTCTTCGTTATCCTGTTTCCACTGGGCCATCCAGTCGAACACGTTGAGGTCAGTGTCGAAATCTTCGGCGTGATCCTGAGCATAGTAACCGATCTGGGCGTTCTCGGACCACTTGATGGTACCGGTATCCGGTGCCAGATCCCCGACCAGCGTCTTGATCAGAGTCGATTTACCGATACCGTTGGTACCCAGAATGGCGACCTTCTCACCCACTTCCAGCATCATGTTGAGGCCCTTGAACAGGGGAGCCTCGCCATAACCTTTGGACAGGCCTTCGATCTCCAGAATGTTGCGGTAGAGCTTCTTCTCCTGCTCGAAGCGGATGAAGGGGTTCTGACGGCTGGAGACCTTCACTTCCTCAATTTTGATCTTGTCGATCTGCTTGAGGCGGGAGGTCGCCTGGCTGGACTTGGAGGCGTTGGCACTGAAACGGGAGACGAAGGATTGCAGATCGGCGATCTGGGCCTTCTTCTTGGCGTTGTCGGCCAGCAGACGCTCGCGCGCCTGAGTGGCGGCCAGCATGTAGTCATCGTAGTTGCCCGGGTAGACGCGCAGCTCGCCGTAGTCCAGATCCGCCATGTGGGTACAGACGGAGTTCAGGAAGTGACGGTCGTGAGAGATGATGATCATGGTGCTTTCACGTTCGTTGAGCACCTGCTCCAGCCAGCGAATGGTGTTGATATCCAGGTTGTTGGTCGGTTCGTCCAGCAGCAGGATGTCAGGGTTGGAGAACAGCGCCTGTGCCAGCAGCACCCGCAGTTTCCAGCCAGGGGCCACTTCGCTCATCGGGCCGTTGTGCTGCTCGATGGGAATACCGGCACCCAGCAGCAGTTCGCCTGCGCGGGATTCGGCGGTATAGCCGTCATACTCGGCGACCAGACCTTCCAGCTCGGCGGCCTTCATGTAGTCATCGTCGGTGGCTTCGAGGTTGGCGTAGATGGCATCGCGCTCGGCGATGGCCGCCCACAGCTCGGTGTGACCCATCATGACCACGTCCAGTACGCGCATATCTTCGTAGGCGAACTGATCCTGACGCAGCTTACCGATGCGCTCGTTGACGTCCAGGCTCACATTACCGCCAGTGGGCTCCAGATCACCGCCGAGGATCTTCATAAAGGTGGACTTGCCACAGCCGTTGGCGCCGATAAGGCCATAGCGGTTGCCGCCGCCAAACTTGACGTTGATGTTCTCAAACAGCGGCTTGGCGCCGAACTGCATGGTGATGTTGTTGCTACTTAACAAGGTATGTGTCCCGATTGGTCTGTCAAATGGCGCGCATTATGGCACAGATCCCCCGAAAGTTTTAGCGAGAAGTGTGATCTTGATCGGGGCAAGCGGGGCGTGCAGCCGATTGATGGGCAATAAAAAAAGCCGGCGCGAAGCCGGCTTGGAAGGATGAACTTGATCTGCTAGTGGGAGGTGGCGCCAGAGGCACCCAGCCCGGTCTGGGAGCGAACGAACTGCGGCAGGAACTTGGCATGCTCGTCGGCGGCGTTCTGGGAGCTGTCGGTGATGGAGAAGAACCAGATCCCGACGAAGGCCAACCCCATGGAGAAGAGGGCAGGGTATTCGTAAGGGAAGATGGCCTGGGCATGGCCCAACACTTTCACCCACACGGTCGGACCCAAGATCATCAGGGTCACTGCGCTCACCAGTCCCAGCCAGCCACCGTAGACGGCGCCACGGGTTGTTAGGCGTGACCAGAACATGGAGAGGAACAGTACCGGGAAGTTGCAGCTGGCGGCGATGGAGAAGGCCAAACCCACCATGAAAGCGATGTTCTGCTTCTCGAACAGGATCCCCAGACCAATGGCAACCACACCCAGCACCAGAGTCGTCATTTTGGAGACACGCAGTTCATCGGTCTCGTTGGCCTTGCCCTTCTTCAGCACACTGGCATAGAGGTCATGGGAGACCGCAGAGGCACCGGCCAGGGTCAATCCGGCAACTACCGCCAGAATGGTGGCAAATGCCACGGCGGAGATGAAGCCGAGGAACAGGCTGCCACCGACCGCATTGGCTAGATGGACTGCCGCCATGTTGGTGCCGCCCAGCAGGGCGCCGGTGGCGTCCTTGAAGGCCGGGTTGGTGCTCACCAGCAAGATGGCGCCAAAGCCGATGATGAAGGTGAGAATGTAGAAGTAGCCGATAAAGCCGGTGGCGTAGAACACCGATTTACGCGCCTCTTTGGCATCGCTCACGGTGAAGAAACGCATCAGGATATGGGGCAGGCCAGCGGTACCGAACATCAATGCCAGGCCGAGCGAGATGGCGGAGATGGGGTCAGCAACCAGGCCACCTGGGCTCATGATGGCGATCCCTTTCTCGTGCACCTTGACCGCTTCGCTAAACAGGGCGCCGATATCGAAGTTGACCGATTTCATGACCATGATGGCCATGAAGCTGGCACCGGAGAGCAGCATCACTGCCTTGATGATCTGCACCCAGGTGGTGGCCAGCATGCCGCCAAACAGCACGTAGAGCACCATCAGGATGCCGACCAGCACCACGGCCACATGGTATTGCAGGCCAAACAGCAGCTCGATCAGTTTGCCGGCACCGACCATCTGGGCGATCAGGTAGAGGGCGACCACCACCAGCGAACCGCAGGCGGAGAGGGTACGCACTTCAGTCTGTTTGAGACGATAGGAGGCGACATCGGCGAAGGTGTATTTGCCGAGGTTGCGCAGCCGTTCGGCGATCAGGAACAGGATGATGGGCCAGCCCACCAGAAAGCCGATGGAGTAAATCAGACCATCGTAGCCGGAGGTGTAGACCAGCGCGGAGATCCCGAGGAAAGAGGCGGCTGACATATAGTCACCGGCGATGGCCAGACCGTTCTGGAAGCCGGTGATACGGCCACCGGCGGCATAGTAGTCAGAAGCCGAGCGGTTGCGCTTGGAGGCCCAGTAGGTGATGAACAGGGTGGCGGCTACAAAGACCACGAACATCACGATGGCCGACACATTGAGGGGTTGGCGTTGTACCTCGCCGGTCAGCGCATCCGCTGCCAGCAGGGGGGAGGAGGCCAGTGAGGCCAACAGCAGCCACTTGCCTTTCATGCTTTTTGCTCTCATGACTGCACTCCCTTGAGGATTTTCTGATTCAGCTCGTCAAACTCGCCGTTGGCCCGAAACACATAGATGCCGGTCAATACGAAGGAGGAGAGGATCAGTCCCACCCCGACCGGAATGCCACGGGTGACGGTGGTGCTGTCGCTGAGCGGGGTGCCGAGCCAACCGGGGGCAAAGGCGATGAGCAGAATAAACGCCAGGTAGAGTCCCAGCATCAGAGCCGAGAGGGCCCAGGCAAAACGCTGGCGCTTGGCGACCAGCTCCTGGAAGTTGGGATCTTGCTGGATCCTCAGATAGCTTTGCTGTTCCATTGCAGTTCTCCATGACATGAGTGTCAGCGGTGGATGGGGTAACCCCGACGAGCAGGCAATCTGCTCATGTAAGCAAAATGTGAATTAAATGTTATTTGTCGACAATTAGACTTTGGGATAAGCCAGTGGCGAGCCACAGGTCAGGCGCAGATAGATGAACGCGGCCGTGGTGGCATCGGCAAGGGCGTCGTGGGCGGGCAGGGAGGGGAGGGCCAAGTGACGGCAGATGGCACTCAAGTGGAGGTCAATGGCCGCATCGGGATAGCGGCGATAGAGGTGGTCGTGATAAAGCTGGCTCACCTCGATCCCTCGCTGGGGCAGGGTCAATCCCCACAATTTCTGGCAGGCGAGATTGAGAATGCGCAGGTCGTAGGCGACGTGATAGCCCACCAGTTCACGGGGGCCGATAAAGTCGAGTAGCAGGCGCAGCGCGGCTTCCAGCGTCATCCCCTGTTGCAGATCCTGATGGCGCAGACCGTGGATCACCACAGATTGGCTGGTCAGGCTGGCCGGTGGCTGTACCTTGATGGCGAGGGCCTCGCCGGTCAGCAGCCGGTTACCCTGAATGCGCACCGCCCCGATGGAGACGATCTCGGCCTGCTCGGGATCGAGACTGGTGGTCTCGAAATCGAGGGCGATCCGTTCATCTTCCGGTGGGGTGGCAAAGAGCGGCGCGAACTCGCCCGTTCGGAACGCACGGCCATACCAGTAGCGTCGAACGCGGTTCAACATGGCTATTGTCTCAGACGAAAGTGCAAGGTGAGCCACTGCTGGAACTTCTTCACCTGATGCAGCGCCTGGCGCAGCAGATCCCGCTCGCTGTGGCTGAGCTCGCTTGTCTGCACCCGACTATTGCCTCCCTTTAGCTGGCTGCGCAGCCTCAGCCGGATAAAGAGCCGGAACGCCTCCGCCAGATTGCTGCCATAGTCGGCACTGAGCCGATCGGCGGCCACCAGTGCGTCGATACGCCCCAGGGTTGAAGTTTCCAGAATGCCTGCCTCAAGGGCCAACATGCGGATACCGTGCACCAGCGGGAACAGGCCGCCCCGCTTCAGATCCAGCCCTTCCGGTGGCTGCTCCAGCCGGCCAAACAGGGTGAGGGGGGCATGAAAGGCCACTGCCGGTCGCACCATCTCCGCCAGCAGATCCCGTCTGTCCGCCAACTGCTCGCGCAGCGCTCTGGCAACCGGCAGATGGAGCTGTCGATCCCCCGCGATGGGGTGAGCATCGGCCAAGGTGGCGAGCCAGAGCAGCTCATCCTCTTTTGCCGTGGTGCAGGCGCTGGCAATGGCGCTTTGCCACTCGCTGCCTGTTTTTACCCAGGCCGGATTGTTCACCATCACCTGCCCGGGGCACAGCGGGTAGCCGAGGCGTTCCAGCAGGACGCTGAATTTGGCCAGATCGGCTGCCTGGGTGGGCCATGCCAGCCCCTCTGGCAGGATCAGGGCGTTGTCCTGATCGGTTTTGAGGATCTGCTCGCCGCGCCCCTCCGAGCCCAGCATCAGCAGGCAGACCTTATCCTGCACCTCGGGGGGGATCACCAGCGCAAAGGCTTTGGCGATCAGCTGTTCGTTGATGGTGGCGATGAGCTTCATCAAAAAGGCGGTGTGGATCCCTTGGGCAAACAGCGAGCGGGTCAATTGCTGCTGCTCGCGGGCGACCGCCTCCAGCGCCGGCAGGCTGTCGGCGCGGGCGATACGCAACGTCAGCACGTGGGAGTGGGTAGAGAAGAGCCCCAGCACCTGAGTCAGTTGCAGGATCCCCGCCACCTCATTGCCGCGCCACACCACCAGTCGCTTGATGCGATGGCGGGTCATCAGCAGCAGGGCATCAAACAGATAGCTCTCCAGCGGCAGACCAATCAGGGGCGTGGGGGTCAGCACCGAGAGCGGGGCCGTCAGCGGCAATCCCTTGAGGGTCAGGGCGTGGAGCAAGGTCTTGCGGGTTGCCAGCGTGAGGGAGCCGTCGTGGGCCGGGTAGAGCAGGCAATCGGTCCCCTTGCTCACCATGGCTTCGGTGGCCGCCAGCAGTGACAGCTTGCTGTCGACGATAAGCGGTGCCTGCAGGTGGCCGGGTTCGATGCGGGTCAGGATAAATTCAGCCAGATTCTTCTGCCCAAGTTGTTCGCGTTGCTCCTGTTGGCGCTGGCGCTCGGCCAGATTGGCGGTGAAGTAGCTGGCAAACTGCGGATCCTGCTCACAGAGCGTCAGAAAGGTGTGGCGAGGGATGAGCTGGCAGAGGCTATCTTCCAGCGCGGTGAAGCGGTGGCGGCAGCGGCCGTCAAACTGGGCGCGCACATCGAACAGGTCATCGACCCCGTAATCACCAAACTGGTGGTGAGGGGCAGACTCTTCCACCGCCCCCTTGATGATGAGATAGAGGCCGGGAGGTTCGTCCCCCTCCTTGAGCAGAATATCGCCAGCCCGAAAATAGCAGAGCGAGAGGTGACGGGAGAGCCGTTCGCGCGCCTCCTCGCCCAGTCGGTCGAACGGTGGTCTGGCAAAATTGAACAGGGTTGACATGACAGCGTCCTCTGCTGGCTTGCGGCACTCATGCAGCTCCCAGTGTGACAAAGGGAGGGGGAGGCGACCAGCCGACTTTAGTCTCAGCTGTACCGCCTGTTCACACTCTGATAACGTGGTGGTATGACCAGTGGGTCAGTTTCAGGGATCAAGGAGAGGATAAGGGAGATGGAAAAACCAAGGGTCAAGTGCGAGATCCACGACGGGATTGCCGAAGTGATGCTGACGCGGGGGGATAAACTCAATGCGCTGGACCGCGCCATGTTCAGTGCCATCGACGAGACATTGACGCAGCTCGCCCGGCACAAGGGGCTGCGGGCGGTGATCCTGCATGGCGAGGGGCGGGCCTTCTGCGCCGGGCTGGATGTGAAATCCATGCTGCGCCAGCCGGTGGCGGCGCTCGATATTCTCAAGCGTGAAGCAGACGAAGCGACCAATCTGGCCCAGCGGGTCGCCTATGGCTGGCATCAGCTGCCTGTGCCGGTGATTGCGGTGACCCAAGGAGTCTGTTTTGGCGGTGGCTTGCAGATTGCGCTCGGGGCCGATTTTCGTTTCAGCACACCTGATTGCCGCTTCTCGGTGATGGAGATCAAGTGGGGCATCATTCCCGATATGAGCGGTAGCGTCACCATGCGCAACCTGATGGGGCTGGATACCGCTATGGAGCTGGCCATGAGCGGGCGCGAGCTGGATGCCGTCGAGGCGAAATCCCTCGGGCTGGTGAGCCGTGTTTGCGCCGATCCGCTGGTGGAGGCGCGAGAGTTTGCCCGCACCCTCATCACCAAGTCGCCCGATGCACTGGCGGGGATCAAGCAGCTTTACAGCCAGGCCTGGGCTCGTAGTGACGAGGCGATGCTCAAAGAGGAGACTCGGCTGCAGAAGCAGATCCTGGGACGTCCCAATCAGTGGCGGGCCACCCTTAACAGCCTGTTTCGCTGGCGGCTGCCCTTCGGGCCGCGCCGCAATGCGCTTTGAGCTGGGTATTAGCCATGGCTGCCTTGGTGCCGAAGTAGACGACGGTTAATTCAGTTTTCATGCTCACTTAAATGTTCTGCTTGCTGAACGGGGTTCAAATGACTTAATCTTACGTGAAGTTAAATAGTCTGGACTTTTGGGTTAAGCACTTTAGGCTGAAAATTGTTTAGATTACTGAACTATGAAAAGTGAACGTATTAGAGAACTCAGGAAAAAGCATGGACTTACCCAGCAAAAGCTTGGTGAACTCATTGGTGTAAAAAAGTCATCCATTTCTCAGTGGGAGAATGATGAGCACTCTCCCAGTGGCGACAACTTGGCCCAGTTATCCAAGGTGTTTGGAGTGTCCGCACATTGGCTTGCTACAGGGAAGGGTTCCCCTGAGCTTTCGAACGTGGAACCTGCAGTGATCCCGCAAGGTAACAGGGTTCCGATCCTCAGCTATGTCCAAGCTGGCAACTGGCGCGAGATGTGCGAGCAAGCCACCACCTTCGATGGCAATGTCGAATATATATCAGCAGGGGGCGAGATCGGCCCATACGGCTTTGGCCTGTGGTTACGGGGTGATTCCATGTTGCCGTTATTCAAGGACGGGGATCTCATCATCGTTGATCCTGATGAGTCACCTCAGCTTGGAGATTACGTCGTGGCCAAAAATGGTAGCGATGAGGCTACATTCAAGAAGTACCGGCCCCGTGGCATAGACGAGAGCGGCCAAGAGGTGTTTGAACTGGTCCCCCTCAATGATGATTACCCCACCATGCATTCCGACCGACAGCACATCCAGATCATCGGCGTGATGGTAGAACACAGATCATATAGAAAAAGACAAATTGGGTGATGATGTTTTACGCCGTGTGTTTTAGGCATGTTACATGTTAGGAAGGAATGCAGATGTCCACAGTGGCCCGGACCGAAGATAATAGTCCACCGAACAATGAACCTGTTGAAGTAAATCCAGCTCAAACCCTGTCATTTAACGTGATCCCAGGTAATCGAGTTGAGGTTAAAGATCATGTTATTAGTAATGATTTTATTGGCAATAGGCATGATTTTAAATTCAAGGTGTTTATTCGTTTGAATTGTTATGCTAATACAAGGGTGGCTGGCGTAGTATTCGACCATTGTATTTTTGATAATTGCTATTTTCACAAAAGTGTTTTTGATACTTGTTCATTCAATGGGTGTAAGTTCATTGGATGTAATTTTAGAGGAACAACGTTTCCTGGCTCATCATTTAAGTATGCAACGTTTGAGCGGACAATCGTCGATAACGATATTTTAAAGCAAGCACCTGCAGAAGAAAATTTAAAAATGGCTTTCGCAAGAAGTCTAAAGGTCAACTATCAACAAATAGGTGATGCTGAGTCGGTTAACAAAGCGGTAGCTTTAGAGTTGGAAGCAACAGAAGCGCATTTGTTAAAAGGGTGGTTTTCTGATGAAGAATATTACCGTAAAAAATACAAAAATAATGACAGGTTTTGTCAGTTCAAGGGGTGGTTGAAGTTTAAGTGTTTAGATTATCTATGGGGTAATGGTGAAAAGCCAAGCCGCCCAGTGTACCTAATGCTAACATTACTAGTAGTGTTAGGTATATGGGATAACCTTCACTATCATAATATGCCGGACAGTATAAGTGCTTACGCCAATGGCATTCTACATTCTTTTGCTGAAATTTTTGGTATAACATTGGCTGGTGTCGAGCACGCTTACCCAGATTATCTCAAATGTGTATTGGTAGTTATGCGATTGATTTTGTTGGCTTTTTTCACTGCGCTTCTTGTTAAAAGGCTCAATAAAAGATGACAACTCATATTTATGCTTTTGGTTCTATTTGCAGAGGGGAATACGAATCAAATTCAGATATTGACTTGCTTGTTTGTATGTCTGGATCTGAAAATGAATCACATTTTGAACCCAGCAAATTTTCAATCTATGAGCATCAACGACTGTTGGAGCTTTGGCAGCAGGGAAATCCCTTTGCGTGGCATCTATATCTTGAATCTAAATTGATTTTTTCTTCTGACGGGACTGATTTTATTCAAGAACTAGGAGCGCCTAATCCTTACAGTAATGCCCAATCTGATTGTTTAAAGTTTAAAGCGTTATTCGATGAGTATTCATCGTTGCTAATTAACGAAGGAACAAGTTCAGTATTTTATTTGTCTTGTGTTTTTTTAGCAATTAGAAATATAGCAACATGCTATTCGCTGCATCAAAAGAAACCTATTTTTTCAAGAAGTTCACCATATCTAGTTACACCTAAACTTGATTTAGATGAAGATGTATACCGCATTTTGCTAAAATCAAGGGTACTTTCAACTAGGGGGGTTGGTGATATAATTTCGCAAGATGAAATTGAAATTGTAAAAAATCATATTTATGTGATAGAATCATGGGTGAGGAAACTAACGGAGAGTGTTTGCTATGAGTGAATTTTTGAATAGAATCAAAGCTCAGAGCAAAATGTTGAACGTTGTAAATGCTCTGCAGTTAAAAGAAGAGTTATTTGGATTATCTGCTGGTGCTATTGACCGTTGGGTGAAAAATAATTCCTTAGACGATTCGTCAACACTTGTGTGCTTAGTGAAAAATACTGGAGCCCAGCTTTTCTTCTTGGCAAATAAAAGCCAAGAACAAATTACAGAAGATTATCAAAATATATCCTTGAAAGTTACAAACTTGATTGAACTAGCAAGTGCTGAAGTTTCAAGGCTATCTAGGTAAGAGACTTTATGGTAGGCATTCTATAGTGCATGTAGCTGTAACTTGAATAAGAGACGCTATGTTTCTTTGAAATAGATAGCCTAATATCACGATTAGCCCCCATTTTCATGGGGGCTTTTGTGTTCTCAAGTAATGTTTTCATGTCGTGTGTTATTCCGTGTTTCGATGACATTTTCCCGTAATATCTCCCAAATGGTTTTGTATATTTCAGCCGATAGTCCAGTGCTTCGATATCCATATATATGTAATCACCTCAATTAAACACTGCTAAAGTAGTGTCAAGTGCTGTGTAAAATAACAGTATATTTGATGAAGGGGTGATGATAGTGAGAGTGCTGCGATTGGGTGTAGTGTCGAGCAATGGGGAGCGGAGATGGGTGGGTGCCCTCTTGTATAAGGGGGGGCGATGAGCATCAAGTCCACGCCCGAGGGTTACCTAGTCGATATCCGTCCGCAGGGGAGGGAAGGCAAGCGGATCCGCAAGCGCTTCAAGACCAAGTCCGAGGCCCAGCAGTTCGAGCGTTGGGTGATTGCCACCGAACACAATAAAGAGTGGGTGGAGCGCCCAGCAGATAACCGGACGCTCACCGAGCTTATCGAACTCTGGTGGCGCTACCATGGCCAGACGCTGAAGTCGGGGGTAAATGCCATTACCCGACTGTGCAAATTGGATGCGGCGTTGGGCTATCCTCAAGCTCGGCAAATAAACCGCCTGTTGTTTGCAGAGTATCGGGCGCAGCGCCTGCAAGCCGGTTGCCAGCCCAGTACGCTCAACTGGGAGCAGGACAGGCTCAGCGGCGTCTTTTCGGTGTTGATCGCATTGGGGCACTACCACAACGAGCACCCGCTTAAAGGGCTGAAAAAGGTCAAACAGGTAGACCGGGCGATGGGGTATCTCACCCATGAGGAAATTGGTCGCCTGCTGGCCGCGCTGACAGGTGACAACCTGAAGGTGGTCAAGTTGTGTCTGGCCACCGGAGCGCGCTGGAGCGAGGCGACAGGACTGCGACGGGATGATGTGATTGCCAGCCGGGTGACCTACATCAACACCAAGAACGGCAAGAACCGGACAGTACCCATCTCGGCCGCCCTGGCAAAGGAGATCACCCAGGGTATTCACCGCGGCCTGCTATTTCACGACGTTGACTATCTGCTGGTGCGTGATGTGATCAAGCAAGTGGCCCCTGATTTGCCAGCAGGGCAGGCGGTTCATGTGCTGCGCCATACGTTTGCTTCTCATTTCATGATGGCGGGTGGCAATATCCTTGCGCTGCAAAAAATTCTGGGGCATCAGAACATTCATCAGACGATGACGTATGCCCACTTTGCACCGGATTATCTCAATGACGCGGTTCGCTTTAACCCGTTGGAAAACCATCTTCAACCAGCTTGATCTTCCCCGAGAATCGGCAGAAAAAAGTGTCCACATTTTGCCAATTTTGGTGTCTTTTCACGTCCCAAAGTGTCCCCTTATGTGGCACTTAACTCCTTGGTTTTGATGTAAACAATTGAAATTAAAGAAATAAAGATGGCAGCCGAGGCTGCCATTTTTTATTGATGTCTTATGTCGTTCTGGTTCAGGAGGTTTTGCGATCCTGATCCGGCTCGAACTGATGGCCCGATTTCTCCCGCTCCAGGTTCTCTTCGGAGCGTTTGCCCACCCAGTAATCGGCGTTCTTGATGCCGAGCTTCTCCGGGTGGAATACGGGGTCAATCCCTTGTGCCTGCTGCGCTTCATAATCCTTCAGACAGGTGAAGGCGGTCTTTTGCAGCAGCAGAATGGCGATGATGTTGAGCCATGCCATCAGGCCGACCCCGATATCACCCATGCCCCACGCCAGATCCGCCGTCTTGACGGTGCCGTAGACAGTGGCAGCCATCAGCGCAATTTTCAGCAAGAAGGTGAGCCAGGGGCGATTAATCTTGCGGTTGATGTAGGCGATGTTGGTTTCGGCGATGTAGTAGTAGGCAACGATGGTAGTGAACGCGAAGAAGAACAGCGCGATAGCCACGAAAATGCTGCCAAAGCCCGGCATCATGCTCTCCATGGCGGTCTGCACATAGCCCGGGCCTGCTGCGATACCGGCAATACCCGTGTAGATAGCGGCGCCGTCCGGCCCTTGTACGTTATAGAGACCGGTGATCAGCAGCATAAAGCCGGTGGCGGAGCAGACGAACAGGGTGTCGATATAGACGGAGAACGCCTGCACCAGACCCTGCTTGGCAGGGTGACTCACTGCCGCAGCAGAGGAGGCGTGCGGCCCGGTACCCTGACCCGCTTCGTTGGAGTAGACCCCGCGTTTTACCCCCCACATGATGGCCAGACCCAGAATGGCACCGAAACCGGCATCCAGACCGAAGGCGCTCTTCCAGATCAGCAGGATCACGCCCGGCAGCTGGCCGATATTGAGGGCGATGATGACGCAAGCCACGATGATGTAGCCCAGCGCCATAAAGGGCACTACGGTACTGGCGAAGTTGGCGATACGCTTGACGCCACCGAAGATAATAAAGCCGAGCAGCAGCGCCAGACCGGCGGCAGTGACATTCGGATCGATATTAAAGGCGGTCTGCAGGCTTGAACCTATGGAGTTGGCCTGCACGCCCGGCAGCAGCACGCCACAGGCGAAGACGGTCGCGATGGCGAAGGTCCAGGCGTACCACTTCATGCCAAGTCCCTTCTCGATATAGAAGGCCGGGCCGCCGCGGTATTCACCGTTGATCTTCTCTTTGTAAACCTGCCCCAGGGTGGACTCCACGAAAGCAGAGCTGGCGCCGAGGAAGGCGACCATCCACATCCAGAACAGGGCACCCGGGCCACCGAAGGTGATGGCGGTGGCCACACCTGCGATGTTACCGGTACCCACGCGACCGGCCAGGGTCATGGCTAGCGCCTGGAAGGAGGAGACACCGGCATCGGTGCTCTTGCCATCAAACATCAGGCGCACCATCTCTTTGATATGACGCAGTTGCAAAAAACGGGTGCGCAGGGAGAAGTAAAGACCGACCCCCAGACACAGGTAGATGAGCGCAGGGCTCCAGATTACACCATTGATGGCATTGACGATTTCATTCATGTACAACAACTCCTTTGTTGTGTTTGTGGCGCTGTCTTGGCGAGATCTTGGCCTCGCTCTCTGTCACTGTTTTCGGCCCTTTTTTGTTAACAATCCAGTTAACAAATGAGCGCGAGGTTGAGGGGGTAAGCAGAGCGCAAACACGCGCCATGCATGGCTTGTAACATATCGAGTTGTATCGGTGCTTCCCAGCGAAAAATGTTGCCTTGTTGCAAATTTGTGAATTGACAAGGGTGTGGGGATAATGGCAGGCAGCGTTTTCTATGAGTAAAGATGAGATCCTCCTTGTTGATCTGCGCCGGACAATGTGACGGGCGTAACACAATGGAAAGCAAACATGAGGCCAACAATGAAAAATGACCCTGAGACGTTGACGATCCGTCCCCCTGAGGCCGACGACGGGAGCGCCATCGCCCACCTGTTCACCCAATTGGGGTATCCTGCCGAAGGCGCTGACGTGACGGCGCGCCTGTTGGCGCCGGATCCCGCGAGCGTTGTGCTGCTCGCCTCCCAGGGCGACAAGGTGGTCGGCGTGCTGGTGTGGCACAAGCTGGCACCGCTGCATGTTGCACCAGCTTGGGGCCTGATCTCGGCGCTGGTTGTCGATGAAGGGGCAAGAGGGGCGGGAGTGGGCGCAGCCTTGCTCAAAGGAGCAGAAGCGATGGCGCGGGCCGCAGGTTGCGCCCAGCTGGAGCTATCCAGCAGCCTCAAGCGCGAGGCGGCCCACCGTTTCTATCTGGCGCAGGATTATCAGGAGCGGCCGAAACGGTTCGTCAAACTGTTGTGACCTGTTGTTTGCATCAAAAGAAGGAGTCGGCGTGCTGGGATGGTTCAAATGGCTGGGTGGTCGCCCGCAAACGTCCATGAGTGAGGATGAGTTGGCATTGTGGCGTCAGGCGCTGGCGGCTGTGCCCATCTTGCAAGGGCTCAGCGACACCGAGCAGACGACGCTTATCGGGTTGGGGCAACAGCTGCTCAAGCGCAAGACCCTGACCCTGATCGGGGTCGAGCTCAGCCGCCGTCAACAGGCGGTGCTGGCGCTGCAGGCGGCGTTGCCCATCTTGCACCTTGGCCTTGACTGGTATTGCGGCTTTCACGAAGTCATCATTATTCCCGAGCCCGTCACCCGGCGCCAGGAGGTGCAGGATGAGTTCGGGCTGGTGAGCGAGTTTGAAGAGGAGAACGCCGGTGAATCCTGGCCGCAAGGGCCGCTGGTGCTGGCCTGGAGCGAACTGCAGCAGGATGGCGACTGGGACGGCTTTAATCTGGTGATCCACGAGCTGGCCCATAAGCTCGATATGCTGGGCGGTGAGGCGGACGGTGCGCCGCCGTTGCCGGGGCCGATGAGCAGCCAGCTGTGGCAGCAGGCCTTTCAGGCCGCCTTCGATGAGCTGTGCCAGCAACTCGACCGGGACGAAGTGACCGCCATCGATCCCTATGCTGCCGAACACCCTGCCGAGTTTTTTGCTGTCAGCTGCGAGTGCTTCTTTACCGATCCGCTGCGGCTGCAGCAGGTCTATCCCGCGGTATACCGGCAACTGAGCCAGTTCTTTAGCCAGGATCCCGCGCAGCGTTTTCCTGCGACCCGCTTGCTGGCGGGGGAGGGAGGTTACGGAATTCTGTGACATCAATGCACAACAAAAATGGTAAAACAGTGGAAATGCTTAATTGTGGTCTGTATGGAGATGGTAGGGAGTGGTCATACGGCTTCAAACCGGATAACAAAACGGTACCCCTACCGTGTTATCTGGAGTCACCGTATGACCACCAACGAGAAAGTAGCACGTCGCAAACTCAGCCTGCTAGCGCTCGCCAAAGAGCTCAATAACGTCAGCAAAGCCTGCAAGCTCATCGGCTACAGCCGTCAGCAGTTCTACGAAATTCGCCGTAATTACCAGACCTATGGCGCCGAGGGATTGCTCGATAAATTACCCGGCTGTAAAGGGGCTCATCCCAACCGGGTTGCGCCCGAGATTGAACAGGCCATCCTCGATTACTCCCTCACCAGACCAACCCATGGCCAGCTGCGGGTCGCACAAGAACTGGCTCTGCAAGGCATCAACGTCAGTGCCGGTGGGGTGCGTGGCGTGTGGCAACGTCACGACTTGCTCTCCAAACACGACCGCTTTTTGCGCCTTGAGAAAACTCACCGTGAGTAGACCATTGAGCTCAATGACGAGCAAATTCGCCTGTTAGAACGTTTTAGCCCCGAGTTTCGCGAACGTCAGATTGAGGTCCACTACACCGGGGAACTGGTGGCGGTCGACACCTTCTTCGTCGGCGCGCTCAAGGGGTCGGTAAGGTGTATCTGCAAACCGTGCTGGACTGCTACAGTCGTCACGCTTGGTGGCGGCTCTACACCAGCAAGCTGCCGGTGACCTCGGTGCATGCACTCAATGAAACGGTGCTGCCGTTTTTCGAGGCCCATGAGGCACGGGTCTATACCATCCTGTCAGATAACGGGCGCGAGTTCTGTGGGCGCCCAGACCACCATCCCTACGAGCTGTTCCTGCAACTGGAGGGGATTGAGCACCGGACAACCAAGGTGCGCAGGCCGCAGAGCAACGGCTTTATCGAGCGGCTGCATCGAACCTTGCTGGATGAACACTTCCGCATCAAGGGGAGGACGACCTGGTATGAGTCGGTAGAGCAGATGCAGACAGAGCTGGATAGCTATCTGGTGCACTACAACACCCAGCGGCCACATCAGGGCAGGATGATGGAGGGTCAAACCCCCTACAGCATGTTCAAGAAGGGTCTGAAATTGATACCGAAGGAAGTGCGCACCACGCACTAATAGTAGCGTAAACAAGACACCGGTTTGAGGCCGGTGTTAGGTGATAACTAGAACTGTACAGGTATTTTTTTACACCAGCTTACGAGTGTATATTACCATTGAAGTTATTTTGTCAAAAACATGAAGCCATAGTTACCTATAATTCCAGCGGCAATACTTGCAACATATGAAAATATTATAATTATCGTAGTGTTTTTACTTTTCTTATCTATAGAGTCTTTTAACTTAATTGCTTTGCTGGAAAGTAATACATGTGATTGTCGTGCGCTACGAGTGAAAGCTAAAAACAAGGCAGTGATTATCGGTGCGAAAAATAGGCAGGCCAGCCACCAAAGAGTCTTTGATCTTTTTGACGCTTCAATCTGAGAGACAGCATCAAATATAGTGTCTAGTTTTTTATTTATGATCGAAATATCAATATTTTCAATTTTTATAAGAGATTGGTATTCTTGTTGTAGGGTATGTAGTGCATCATTTCCAGAATTTATTTCGTTATAGATAGGATAAAATGTCATTAGTCCGAATATAGCCAATGCCATAATTAGTCGGGATAATTCAACTATCGTATCTCTCAAACGGCGAGATTCTGTGACCTCTTTAATACAGGTGGAAATAATGTTTTCTATATCATCACCCCATGTCCGTTCTGTATGGTCAATCTGAATATTAATAAGGGAATCTTTAGTGCTAAATAGGAAAAGATCCGTGTACCTCTCGACGAGTAGAGATTTCTCTGATGGTTTTTTATTGTAAATTAAGGCAGTAAACGAAATTTGTTGTTTTTCTGGGTGAGGCCGGTTAGGAAATTGAACAAGATATTCCCAGACAATCTTCACACCGTTTGAAATTTCTGGTTTTGTTTCATTATAAGCGCGAAATGAGTCAACTGTTGTGATAGTTCTTTTTACCCCATTGTCGAAGTAAACAACAGCAGTAAAATTTATTAAATGTGAGTTTGCTTGTTGTGAAATACGTTGATCTATCATCTCATGTAAATTTATAAGCCATGAGTGATCTATTTCAAATGTAACATCGTAAGTTCTTTCAAGAGATTGTTTTTGACCTAGCAGATCACTTATAAAGCCACCTAAGTCTCTTTTGCTTACAGGTATTGATAATACAGTGCTTGATTCATCGTCATAAGTATTGGAAGTAATGCTAGGGAAGGTGCGAACAAGTCCCTGATGTGAGATCATGAGCCCCACTTGGCATCAGGGATAAGGTTCAGCATGA
>NZ_JAPDCN010000023.1:0-67423 GCF_027706185.1 Aeromonas sp. Y318-3 | reverse complement strand
AATCGGACGCGCTGATGGCAGTGATGGACCAGATCAAAGCCAAGGGATTGGGGCGCGTAGGCTTTGCCAGCCAAGGCACGGGGTCGCCTGAGTGGATGATGCGACAAGAGCACCTGAGCCCCTGTTACACCACACGCTGGGAGGACCTGCCGGTGGCGAGGTAACCAAGGCACAAGGAACCTGCTACTTGGCTGTAGTTGGACGTTTTGGAAGTTAGTCGAATTTGAGTTGAGAGAAAACAGGGAGAGTGGATCGTTCACTGCGAGGGGAATGTGGCAGAGCAAGCGGTGAGGGGGAGCTGGCTCAGCTTGAAACAATGGAGAGATGGATATGAAAAAGCCCAGCTCGAAAACTGGGCTTCAAATGTGGCTCCCTCGACAGGACTTGAACCTGTGACATACGGATTAACAGTCCGCCGTTCTACCGACTGAACTACGAGGGAAAAGTGGCTCCTCCTACTGGACTTGAACCAGTGACATACGGATTAACAGTCCGCCGTTCTACCGACTGAACTAAGGAGGAATTGCCTGTCTCGTTAAGACGGGGCGAATATTAATGACCAGGGCGGCGGGTGTCAACCCGTGAATTTCCCGAAAACCGGATTTTCGGACTGTTTGCCCAAAAGTTGTGCTTTGCGGTTTATTTTCAGCACAATCAGTCTCTTGCCATCACCGCCCCCAACCGACGCAGGGGTTATTGGCTCGGTTCGCATCAACCTGATGATGCCAGCATGATGTCGCGAACGTGCTGGTAACCAGGCGAGGCTCAAATGGTAATCTTTGTGGCAAAAAGGGGGAGAGCAGGAGCCAAGATCGGCGATTTGGCGGCAAATAGGCCAAATAATGGGTGAGCGCGCGTTTCATTGATCCTGCCCATCGAAAAAATGGCCCGTCTGGAGTAAGGTTACGCAGGATACCATCGCCGCGTCGACAGCCCTGCCGGCCCTTGATGATGATCGGGCGCCGGATCTCTCCGGCCTTTATCTCCCTCTTCTGGTATTACGATATACATGCACAAGCAAGCCTCTTTAAATAGCGTGAAGCTCGCCATAGCCTTACGCCAGTCCTGTATTGATGAACCCTACAGCATGGCCCGCTTCGGCCGTGATCTTATCGCCGGTGTGACGGTGGGCATCATCGCCATCCCGCTCGCCATGGCACTGGCCATCGCCAGCGGTGTACCGCCGCAACACGGTCTCTATACCGCCATCATTGCCGGTATCGTGATCGCCGTGACCGGTGGCTCCCGCTACTCCATCTCCGGCCCGACCGCTGCCTTTGTAGTGATCCTCTACCCGGTCGCCCAGCAGTTCGGGGTTGGCGGTCTGTTGATGGCGACGCTCATCTCAGGCCTCTTTCTGGTGGCGATGGGGATGGCCCGTCTTGGCCGCCTTATCGAGTACATTCCCCCGTCAGTGACACTGGGCTTTACCGGTGGTATCGCCATCGTGATCGCCACCTTGCAGATCAAGGACTTCTTTGGCCTAAGCGTGCCCGAGATGCCGGAAACCTATCTGGGCAAGGTCGAGGCGCTGGCCGCCGCCCTGCCAAGCTGGCAGTGGGGCGATACCCTGGTGGGGGTCGCAACGCTGGCCGTGCTGCTGCTCTGGCCGCGCCTGCGTCTGCCTGTGCCCGGCCACTTGCCCGCGGTGCTGGTCGGGGTGGGTCTGGGTTTTGGCCTCCATTACTTTGGGGTGGATGTGGCTACCATCGGCAGCAAGTTCAGCTATACCCTGGCCGATGGCACCCAGGGGATGGGGATCCCGCCCATCGCGCCGACCCTGGTGATGCCCTGGGCCTTGCCCGGACCGGATGGCTTGCCGGTTGAATGGAACCTGGCGGCTGTTGAGCGGCTGCTGCCTGCCGCCTTCTCCATGGCGATGCTGGGGGCGATCGAGTCGCTGCTCTGCGCCGTGGTGCTCGACGGCATGACCGGTCGCAAACATAGCTCCAACGCCGAGCTGGTGGGGCAGGGGCTTGGCAACATCTTCGCCCCCTTCTTTGGCGGCATTACCGCCACCGCCGCCATCGCCCGCTCTGCCGCCAACGTGCGTGCCGGTGCTACGTCCCCCATCTCGGGGATCGTCCATGCGCTGGTGGTGCTGGCCGCCATTCTGGTACTGGCCCCCTGGCTCTCCTGGTTGCCGCTCTCGGCCATGGCTGCCTTGCTGCTCATCGTGGCTTGGAACATGAGTGAAGCGCACAAGGTGGTGGAGCTGATCCGTCGCGCGCCCAAATCCGATGTGCTGGTGCTGCTGGTCTGCCTGTCGCTCACCGTCATTTTCGACATGGTCATCGCCATCACTTTCGGGGTGATCCTGGCCTCCCTGCTCTTTATGCGCGAAATCGCCAAGATGACCAAACTGCACGATTTGGCCGAGCACAAACGCTATGCCCACGAGGTGCCGGACAACGGCCTGCTCTACAAGATCAACGGCCCGCTCTTCTTCGCAGCGGCCGAACGGGTCTTTGCCGAGCTGGAATCACAAGTGAAAGGGCACCAGGTGCTGGTGTTGCAGATGGAGGCGGTTTCCATCCTCGATGCGGGCGGCCTGTCTGCCTTCCTCCACTTTGGCAAGCAGATGGCTAAAGCCGGTGTCGAGTTGCGGGTGGCCGAGTTGCAGTTCCAACCGCTCAAGACCCTGGCACGCGCCAAGGTACGGCCGCAGCCCGGCAAGCTGGAATTTTACGGCTCGCTGGAAGAGGCGCTCAAAGGTGAACATTTGCACGAAGCGGCAGTAAATTGATTGAAAGGGATACGAAACGGCATATTTTTGGTCACTTGGTTCGGATATTGAGCAAACGAACGCAAAAAGTAAAAAATTGCATTGACCAAAAGCCATCGTATCCCTTACATTACGCCCCGTCGCCGCGGCATGGTCCGCCAGCGAATGTGCAGCTCAAGCACATAAAGCAGTGAGCAAAAATTTGGTGAGGTGTCCGAGTGGCTGAAGGAGCACGCCTGGAAAGTGTGTATACGGCAACGTATCGAGGGTTCGAATCCCTCCCTCACCGCCAAATTGCAAAGCCCTGATGGAAACATCAGGGCTTTTTGCTTTCTGGCGCAATCCCGAGCGGTTGTCAGCATAGGACTGCAAATCCTCATTGTTGATAGCCCAGCATCTGGTTGAGCCGATTGGCCAATAGCCGCAATGATCTTGTTGCCGAACCCAAGCCTGATCCTGTCAAACTTGCTGTCGAATTCAGTTAAAGGGCCTCTCGCAAGAGAGGCCCTTTTCATTGCTCGCTGATTTGCCCTGCTCGGTACTTGAAAGGCATTCCGTGGTGATACTGGTTAATGCTCCACAGGCTGCGGATCCGGGGGCAGGTTCAGATGCTTGGTGATGGCCTGATAGAGCACCGGGTAATCATCCTCAAAGTGGTGGCCACCCGGCAGGGTGACGGTCGTGACGTTGGGTTGGTTGAGATGGGGGCAGAGGCGGTCGTCGTCATCATCATCGGCACCTTGCAGGCAGACCATCGGCAGATCCCGGATGGTTTTCACCTGCGGTTCGGTCGGGTAGCTGCGGGCCTTGTGGGTCAGCATGTCGCTGACGTGGATCTCGAAATCCGAGCTGGTGGAGGGGGAGAGCATCACGGCCCCGACCAGCCCTTGACGATAGTGCTCCGGCAACCGGTTGATGACGAATGGGACAATCTCGGCACCAAACGAGAAACCGACCAGCAGCCAGCGGGGGTGTTGCCAGCGGGCCTGATAATCATCGAGGATCCGCTCCAGATCGGCGGTCACCTGCTCCGGGGTTTTCTTCTTCCAGTAGTAGGTGAGGGAGCTCCAGCCCACGACCGGCATGCCGTGCAGCTGAAACTGGGCGCTCAACCCCTTGTCGAGGGCCGCCCAGCCACCATCGCCGCTGAGAAAGATCACCATGGGGGCGTTGGATGGCTGCTTGACCGGCAGCTCAATCAGGCTCAGGTCATCCTTGACTTGGGCGGCGTGCGCCGCAAAAGATGAAACGGGCAGTACGAGACTGAGTAACAGCAATATCAGGGCTCTCATTGGCCATGCTCCTATTTCTTGATCAGCCCCAGCGGGCCGCGGCTAATCAGGGTGATCAGGTGAGTCAGGGTTCTGGGCAGTACCAGCTTGCTGCCGCAGAGCAGGTAGCGGGGTTCCCAGCGGGGCGAAAATTTCTCCTTGTAGCGTCTGAGCCCCTGAAAGTTGTAAAAACGGCTGCCACGCACAAACAGGGTATTGCCAAGGCGGGCCCAGTAGCTGTTGAGCGGATGATCGTTGAAGCCGGACATGGGGGCCATCCCCAGATTGAAGCTGGCGTACTCCTGCGCCTTGCCCCACAGCAGCAGCTCGACAAAGAGAAAATCCATGATGGGGGCGGTGCCGGTATCTAGGCTGTAGCGCATCAGATCGATGGAGAGCATCTCCTTGTTATCGCTCACCCAGAGGTTGGCAAAGCCGACGATCTGCCCCTCGTGCCACACCAGCGCAGCCGGGCTCAAGGTCAGGTAGTCAGGCTCGAAACGGCCGACCGAGAAGCCCTTCTCCTTGCCCATCTTGCTCTGCAGCCAGATATCGGAGACGGTCTGCAATCTGGGCAGCAGGGGGGCCACGGCACTTGCCTCGACCACCTCGAAGGTCAACCCTTCCCGTTTGCCCTTGGCGTGGCTCTGGCGCAGGTTGCGCAGGCGGCTGCCCGCCAGATCGAAGGTAGCCAGATCGACCATCGCCTCTTCACCGAGCTTGAAGGGGATCAGCCCCAGCTCCAGATAGAGCGGAAGATAGCGGGCCGAGACCTGATAAAAGACCGGGTTGGCGTCGTGCTCGTCGCATCGCTCGCGAAATTGCCAGAGCAGCTCTTCGATCTGTTCGGGGCGACCGATGGGATCCCCCATCACAATCCAGCTGCTGCCCTCGATGCCATACATCAGGAAGGCGTCACCAGCGGGATGGAACAGCAGGGACTTGTCCTGCAACTGGGCCAGGTAGCCGTGGAGCCCCCCTTCGCGCACCACCAGCTCCTGAGCGCGCGTAAGCGTCTCCTTGTCCGGCTTTTCACCGACCATGCGCAGCGGCGCAAGCAGCTGGGCAACCCCCGCAACGGCCAGCACGGCCACTACACTCCCCATGGCGCGCAGGCCGCGGGCAGCCCCGCCGTGGGGCGAGAAGTGGAACCAGAGGGCGTGGTCATACTCCACCTGACGGTAGGAGAAGAGCAGCAGCCACAGCGCACCCAGCAGCACGGCGCCGACTGAAATGAGCCAGCCTGGGGTGTACTGGGGATAGAGCAGCGACCCCTTGCGATAGAAGAGGGAGCGGCAGGGGGTCATGATGAGCAGGAAGCTGCCGAGCAGCAGGGCGGACTCCCAGTCGCCGCCCTTGAGCAGGGAGAAGGCGATCCCCAGTGCCAGCAGTAGCTGGGTGATGCGAAACGCGGCGTCGTGACGGCGGTAGAGGCTGCGCGCCAGCAGGATCAGGAGGATACCGCTCACACTGCCGAGCACGTGGGAGAGCTCCAGCAGATGGAGCGGTAACACCTGCAGCCACACTTCGATGTGGCTGCGCATGGTCGGGATCATGCCCGAGCAGAGCAGCAGGCTACCGGCGGCGAAGGTTCCCATGCTGATAAGGGCGGGAAGAAATTCGCGCACTGCGCTCATCAGCCCCTGTAGCCGCTGCCAGCGCGCTTTTTGTTGCAGCATCTCCTGACTCGCAAAGAGCAGCAGGGCACAGAGAAAGGGAAGCAGGTAATAGATGCAGCGATAGAGCAGCAGCGAGGCGAGCAGCTTGTCGGTTGGCAGATAGTTAGCCAGCAACAGGCTCATGCTCGCTTCGAACACCCAATCCCGCCCGGCACGTGGGCCAGCACCCCGAGGAAGCTGGCCAGCACGAAGGCACTGAGCAGCACGGGGTAGGGGACGCTATCTGCAGGCAACAGCACAAACAGCACGGCGGCGGCGGCCATCCAGTCGGCCAGCGCGACCAGCAGCTGCAACAGACGAACCTTGAAGCCGGGCAGGGTCAGCGTGTGTATTCGCCAGGAGAGACGGTGTGTGGGCCAGCAGAGGTAGCAGGCCACCAACAGCAGAGCCATGACGCCCGCCAGCCTGAGCAGGGTATCTGCCCATTGCGGCCAGTCAGGCAGCAGCTGTGATACATCGCAGGTCACTAGGGCGCCCCCTCCCCACGCCAGCAGGCCGAGGAAGAAGGTGATGGAGCAGAACAGCACCACGCGGGCCACTTCCCCGGTGGCGAGCCCCAGTGCGGAGTAAAGGCGATAGCGTACCGAGGTGCCGGTCAGCAGGGCAAATCCCAGGGTGTTGGAGAAGGTGTAGGCGATAAAGGAGGTGATGCTGACCTGTTGCCAGGGAAGGTGCTTGCCCAGCGCATGGAGCGCCAGCATGTCATAGCTACAGAGGCAACCATAACTGAGCAGGGTCAGCAATAGGGCGCCCGCCAGTCTCTGCAGGGGTTGGGACCAGATGGCCACACGAATATCGTGCCAGTGCCATGCCTGAGTCAGGTGATACAGCACGGTCAGTGCGGTGCCGAGCAGCAGCAAGCTGCACAAGGGGCCTAGCCATTTAAGCAGATGACGCCACATGCCATGTTCCTGTGGTCATTGACCGTTTCCCGCAAAGGGGGAGCCGGGTCGTGGATCCGGTTTGGACGAGGGAGGCGCTCGTCAGGAAAATTTCGGGAAGAGATGGAAAGGGAGGCGTCAGCCTCCCTCTGTGCTATCCAGTGACCGGTTGGATCACTTGGTTTTCGGTGCGACTTTGACGGCAGGGGTCTTGGCGTGGGTGGCTTTATGGTGTTTTTTCACCACCTTGGTCTGGGTCGCCTGCGGTGTGGCTGTCTTGGTCGGGGTGGCCGCCATGGTGAAACCGGAGGTGAGGGCGAAGACGGCAGCCAGGGTCAGGGGAATGATCTTTTTCATGTTCAATTTCCTTATTCGGGTTGATGTTATGGAGCGTTCTCCATGACAGTCATCCTATGACGGTTGCGGCGGCCCTTCAGTGAGCGGTTGGTGACGGTTTGTATCCAAATGTACAGGCAGGGTGAGGCAGAAGCGGGCGCCGTGGTCACTGGCCAGCAGCGCCACATCCCCTCCGTGATGACGGGCAATGCTGCGCACGATGGCCAGCCCCAACCCGGTGCCGCCGGTGCGACGATCCCGGCTCTGATCAAGGCGTACGAATGGTTCGAAGATCTGGGGCGCCAGCGCCGGATCGATCCCCGGCCCATCGTCGCTCACCTCCAGCAGATAGTTCTCCTGCAGCCGCGAGATGGAGAGGGTAACCTCGCTCTCGGCGTAGCGCAGAGCATTGCCGATCAGGTTCTCCACCGCGCGCGTCAGCAGACGCTGATCGCCGCACCAGGGCATGTGACGTGGCGGCAGATCGAGGGTGAGCTTCTTTTCGGGGGCCAGCGCTTGCCAGTCGCCGAGATGCACTTGTGCCCAGTGGCTGAGCTCCAGCTCGTCCTGTTGCAACGGCAACTCCGGCCTGTCCAGCTTGGCGTAGGTGAGCATCTCTTCGATCAGGGCGTCCAGCGCTCCCAGATCTCGCTCCAGCGCCTGCTGCTCCTGCTCGGCAGGGGCAGGATCGAGCATGGCAAGCCGATAGCGCAACCGGACCAGCGGGGTGCGCAACTCGTGGGCGATGGCATCGGTCAGTTGCTTGCGGCTGGCAATCATGGCCTGCAATTGGGTCGCCATTTGATCGAAGGTGCGTCCCACCCGGACCAGACTGCTGCCCGGTGGCAGATTGGTTCGGCAGGAGAGATCCCCATCGCCTACGCGACGGGCGGTCTGCTCCAACTGCTGCAAACCCCGCCAGTGGGGACGCAACCAGAGCAGAATGGGCAGTCCGAGGGATAGGCCGATCACCAGCAACAGCCCTATATCGACCCAGTGCAGCTCGTGCAGGTAAGAGAGGTAGGGTACAGGGCCGACAATCAGCACCCGATCGGTATCGGGGATGCGCTGCAGGAAGGTGTCATCCTCCTCGACGATGACAATATTGCCGGCGGCCAGAAAGGCCTGATCCTCGCTGGTCAGGGGCTGGCGCACCAGCTCGCCGATCTTGAGGGGGAGGGTAAACTGACTGCTCTGCTCGGCCAGACGAGCGGGCCAGCGCTCGGGCGGGGTTCTTGCCAACTCGCCGGTCAACAGGCCAAGGGATCCCTGCATCATGCGTTCGAGATAGCGATCACCCGCCCGTTCGGCGGTCACCTGATAGACCACACCCACCAGCAGGATGGCGAGGGTGAAGCAGCCTATCAGCAACAGATAGAACTGGATAAAGAGACGGCGCATGGCGGTGCTCCCGAAAGAGGGTTATTCCCAGGCGTGGGGGACGAAGAGGTAGCCTTTCTGACGCACTGTCTTGATCCGGGCCGGGTTGTCGGGGTTATCACCCAGTTTGCGGCGCAGGCGGGAGATGGCCACATCCATGCTGCGATCCTGACCGTCGTACTCCCGGCCGCGCAAGCTGCGAAAGAGGGCTTCCCGACTCAAGATTTGGCCCGCGTGACAAGCGAGTTCCCACAGCAGATCAAAGTCGGCGGTCGAGAGGGCAATGCTCTCGCCATCGAGGCGCACATCTCGTCCCGGACCATCCACCCGCAGCCGACCAAATTGCAGCTGCTGGGGAGCACTGCTGGTGGCGGCAGGTTGAGTTGATGTTTGCTGGTGCTGACGAAACTGCACCCGAAGTCGGGCCAGCAGCACGGGGGGCGGGGTGGTTTTAAGGATGTAGTCGTTGGCACCCAGCTCCAGACTCAGGATCTGGTTCATGTCGCTATCAAGCGAGGTGAGCATCACGATGGGGCCGTCGAAGCGCGGCCGCAGATCCCGACAGAGGGACATGCCATCTTGCCCTGGCAGCATGATATCGAGCAGCACCAGATCGGGCTGTTCGGCCTCGACCCGGGCCAGCGCCATGTCCCCTCTGGGCTCGAGGATCACGTCCATATCGTGGCGACCGAGCCAACTGCTGATGAGCTGGCCAATCTCGGGATCATCTTCGACAAAAAGAATGCGTTGCATAGAAAAGCTCCAACGGAAAGCAGGAGAGAAGAAGAGCGATCAGCATATCAATGGCGCTTGGGAAATACAGAAAAAGAACCGGGCAGGCTGATGTGCGGGGGAGCGTGGCTGTGTCATCGATGGGGAGAAGCCATCGTGACAAATGGGCGGAGCCGCGTTTATCGAGCTGGAGGATGACCTTGCAGACAAGGCAAGGCGCTGTGGAGCGCAAAACAAAAAAACCGGCCAAGGCCGGTTTTTCGTGGAGCAGACCAGAAGTCACTGCACCAGGTCGATGGACATCACCTTGCGGCGATTATCGACAGAATAATGGGGTGGCTGATGGGGCTCGAACCCACGACAACCGGAATCACAATCCGGGACTCTACCAACTGAGCTACAGCCACCACTAAAATCTTCATCAACACTCGCCAATCCAGAAGAAAAGGAGAGTATCAATGGCGCGCCCTGCAGGATTCGAACCTGCGACCCACGGCTTAGAAGGCCGTTGCTCTATCCAACTGAGCTAAGGGCGCTTTGTATCAACACGTCTTAGGGACGAGTCGATGAACATGGTCGGTGATAAAGGATTCGAACCTTTGACCCTCTGGTCCCAAACCAGATGCGCTACCGGACTGCGCTAATCACCGAAAATCCCTGACCAGCATATCGACAAGAGTCGTACTGGGCAACGGGCGGGCATCATAGCCAAGCGTAAGGGGCAGCGTCAACGACTTTTTCCCCCAGTAAATTCAAGTGCCTACTTATTGCCCGCTACAGGTCTGGTGTGCGTCTGCCGCTAACATCCCGGCTAAAAAAATGCGACAATGCGCGGCAGTTGAACACATGGTGAGTGGAGAACGATGTCTGCCAAAATCATAGATGGAAAACAGGTTGCGCAAACGATTCGCAGCCAGGTCGCGGCGCAAGTCCAACAGCGGTTGGCGGCAGGGAAACGGGCTCCAGGGCTGGCAGTCATTCTGGTGGGGGCGGATCCCGCCTCTCAGGTCTATGTCGGCAGCAAACGCCGGGCATGTGAGGAGGTGGGTTTTCTCTCCCGCTCCTATGACCTGAGTGCCACTGCCAGTCAGGAAGAGCTGCTGGCGCTGATTGATCAGCTGAATGCGGATAGCCACGTAGATGGCATTTTGGTTCAGTTGCCGTTGCCGGATCACTTTGATACCACTCAGGTGCTGGAGCGGATCCAGCCTGACAAGGATGTAGATGGATTCCACCCGTATAACGTCGGCCGTCTGGCACAACGTATTCCGGCGCTGCGCCCCTGCACTCCGAAAGGGATCATGACGCTGATCGAGACCACCGGCGTGAAGACGCACGGTCTGCATGCGGTCGTGGTGGGAGCGTCCAACATAGTGGGGCGTCCCATGACCCTCGAATTGTTGCTGGCGGGCTGCACAACCACGACCTGTCACCGTTTTACGCGGGATCTGGAAGAGCAGGTTCGCCGTGCCGATCTGCTGGTTGTTGCTGTCGGCAAGCCCAACTTCATTCCTGGCGAGTGGATCAAACCGGGGGCACTGGTAATCGATGTGGGCATCAATCGCTTGGCTGATGGCTCGTTGGTCGGGGATGTGGAGTTTGAGACGGCGCGCAGCCATGCCGCCTTCATTACCCCGGTACCCGGTGGCGTCGGCCCAATGACGGTCGCCAGCCTGATGGAAAATACCCTGATCGCCTGTAGTGAATATCACGACTGATCATGGCTGGTGATAACCCTGTGATCCCGTGAGGAGGCAGGATTCGCCAGAAATCTGACAATAAAAAACCGGTTGCTCAGAGAGGAACCGGTTTTTTATTTATCCAACGGGCGTTATTTACATATTTTGTGCTTCGTTTGGCACAATCACAGAGGCGTGATTTCCTTTCGGCCCCTGTTGCAGTTCAAAATTGACAGCCTGACCCGCTTTCAGGGTCTTGTAGCCCTCCATTTGAATCGTGGAGTAGTGAGCGAAGATATCCTCACCGCCCCCTTCCGGACAGATAAACCCAAATCCTTTTGCGTTGTTAAACCACTTAACTGTGCCGGTTGCCATACTTCTACATCCTTTTATTGATTACCCAGAAGTCGTTGAGTAACCTGCGCCAGCCCTTTATAACTAGGGACATGGGCCCATAGCAGACGGGCACAGATTAGCAAGTAACCAATCTAGTCTAACTTTTGAGCGAGTCAAGAAGTTGTTAACAGCTGATGTGATCTGGTTAACAAGTCTATTGACAACCTTGTGTTAGACGGTAGTAATCTAGAGGTACCAAAGCGCGATTATGAGCAAGCAGAAAGAACTCTTTGCTAATGAAGAGATTGCAGAAGCAGAGAAAACAAAGCTGCAGCCGCCACCCATGTATAAGGTTGTGTTGAACAACGATGACTACACGCCCATGGAGTTTGTGGTGGAGGTGCTGCAAAAGTTCTTTGGTATGGATTTGGACAAGGCGACTCAGGTCATGCTGAGTGTGCATTATAGTGGTAAGGGTGTCTGCGGCATGTTTACCGCAGAGATCGCCGAAACCAAGGTTGTCCAGGTCAACACCTATGCACGTAACAACGAACATCCACTGCTCTGTACTATGGAAAAGGCTTGAATCTGATGACTTGATGGCGAGTGTGACACCACATTGTAGCTGTACTAGGGGAGGTGCCTATGTTGAATAAAGATCTAGAAAAGACGCTGAACGAGGCTTTCAAACTGGCCCGTGACGAGCGCCACGAATTCATGACCGTCGAGCACCTGTTGTTAGCCCTTCTGGATAACAGTTCAGCCCATGAGGCGCTGAGCTCTTGTGGTGCCGATGTTGAGCAGATGCGCAAGGAGATCCGCGCATTCATCACCCAAACTACTCCGCTCATACCGCGCGATGATGAAGATCGTGAAACCCAGCCGACACTGGGCTTCCAGCGTGTGTTGCAGCGTGCCGTCTTCCATGTGCAATCCTCCGGCAATACCGAAGTCAGCGGCGCCAACGTGCTGGTCGCTATCTTCAGTGAGCAGGAGTCACAAGCTGCCTATTTCCTGAAAAAAGCCGAGATCAGCCGTCTCGACGTCGTCAATTTCCTCTCCCACGGGGTTCGCAAGGACAGCAAGCCGGATCTCGGCAGCAATAACAATCCCGAGTCTGATGATGATGTTTCGGCCGCCCAGATAGAGAGCTTTGCCACCAACCTGAATCAGCTGGTGCTGGAAGGGCGCATCGATCCGCTGATTGGCCGTGATCAGGAGCTCAATCGTACCATTCAGGTGCTCTGCCGCCGTCGCAAGAACAACCCGCTGCTGGTGGGTGAAGCAGGCGTGGGTAAAACCGCCATTGCCGAAGGTCTGGCCTATCGAATCGTCAAGGGGGATGTCCCCGAGGTGATTGCGGGCAGTACCATCTATTCGCTGGATATGGGGTCTCTGCTGGCGGGCACCAAATACCGTGGTGATTTCGAGAAGCGCCTCAAGGTACTGCTCAAGCAGATTGAGCGTCAGGAAGGGGCCATTCTCTTTATCGACGAGATACATACCATCATTGGTGCCGGTGCGGCATCCGGTGGTCAGCTGGATGCGGCCAACCTGATCAAGCCGCTGCTCTCCAATGGTTTGCTCCGCTGTGTGGGATCCACCACTTATCAGGAGTACGCCCAGATCTTCGAGAAAGACCGTGCGTTGGCCCGTCGCTTCCAGAAGATCGATATTGTTGAGCCGACTATCGATGACACCACGCGCATCCTGATGGGGCTCAAGAGTCGCTACGAAGCCCACCACGGCGTGCGCTATACCGCCAAGGCGATCCGTGCAGCTGCCGAGCTCTCTGCCAAGTACATCAATGATCGTCATTTACC
This sequence comes from Aeromonas sp. Y318-3, assembly GCF_027706185.1. NCBI lineage: Bacteria > Pseudomonadati > Pseudomonadota > Gammaproteobacteria > Aeromonadales > Aeromonadaceae > Aeromonas > Aeromonas sp. Y318-3. Next base: position 54,581 of record NZ_JAPDCN010000023.1, on the reverse strand, counting down.
CGACAAGGCGATCGACGTGATCGACGAAGCGGGTGCCGGTCAGCGGTTGCTGCCGGCGAGCAAGCGCAAGAAAGTGATCAATGTGCAAGAAATTGAGTCCATCGTAGCCAAGATCGCCCGCATTCCTGAGAAATCAGTTTCTTCCTCGGATAAAGAGGTGCTAAAGAACCTGGAGCGCAATCTCAAGATGGTGGTTTTTGGTCAGGATAAAGCCATCGAGGTGCTGACCGATGCGATTCGCCTCTCTCGTTCAGGTTTGGGTAACGAGCGTCGCCCGGTAGGGTGCTTCCTCTTCGCTGGTCCGACCGGGGTGGGCAAGACCGAGGTCACCCAGCAGCTTGGTAAGGCGCTGGGTGTCGAGATGCTGCGCTTTGATATGTCCGAGTACATGGAGCGTCACACCGTCTCTCGTCTGATTGGTGCGCCTCCCGGCTATGTCGGTTTTGAGCAGGGTGGTCTGCTGACTGATGCGGTGATCAAGCATCCTCATTCCGTCGTGTTGCTTGACGAAATTGAGAAAGCTCACCCGGACGTATTCAATCTGCTGTTGCAGGTGATGGACAACGGCACCCTGACCGACAACAACGGGCGCAAGGCGGATTTCCGTAACGTGATTTTGGTCATGACTACCAACGCAGGTGTGCAGGAGACTCAGCGTAAATCGATTGGCTTCCAGCAACAGGATTTGAGCCACGATGCCATGGCGGTGATCAACAAGACCTTCAGTCCGGAGTTTCGCAACCGGCTTGATCACACCATCTGGTTCAACCATCTGGATATGACGGTGATCCATCAGGTGGTCGACAAGTTCATTGTCGAATTGCAGGTTCAACTGGATGCGAAGGGAGTTTCTCTCGAGGTGTCCGAGCGTGCTCGCCACTGGTTGGCGGAGAAGGGGTATGACAGAGCCATGGGCGCCAGACCGATGGGTCGGGTAATCCAGGAGCACCTCAAGAAACCCCTGGCCAACGAGATCCTGTTCGGTTCACTGGTTGACGGGGGAATAGTGAAGGTTGAGTTGGTAAATGACAGCCTCAGCTTTGATTTTCAGGTCAATGTTGAAGCTGTTTCCCACTAAGCGTCAGTGATCAGAAAACGACAAAAAACCCCAACCGAAAGGTTGGGGTTTTTTGCTGAATTCCTGGCTTAGCGAGAGCGGAAAACAATACGTCCCTTGGAGAGATCGTAGGGAGTCAGTGCTACCGTTACTTTGTCTCCAGTCAGGATACGAATGTAGTTTTTGCGCATCTTGCCTGAAATATGAGCGATAACCACGTGACCATTCTCCAGTTCCACACGGAACATGGTATTGGGCAGGGTTTCGAGAATAGTGCCCTGCATCTCAATACTGTCTTCTTTAGCCATTGAATCCTCTTGATAAGCCACAACAAAAAACCGCTGGATCATGCCGGATTTAAGGCTATGTGTAAAGTTTACTCGGGCTTGGTGTCGATATTTTTCCATTCCCCCTGAATTAACAGCTCATGAGGGAGGTAATTGCGTTTGTAATTCATCTTGCGACACGCCTCTACCAGATAGCCAAGATAGAGCCAGCTTCGCCCGGTTCGCCTGGCCAGATCGAGCTGGCAAAGGATGGCAAAGGTGCCCAGGGAGCGATCGGCATAATCCGGATCGAAGAAGGTGTACATGGCGCTCAAGGAGTGGGGTAGCAGGTCTGTGGTGGCCACGCCGATAAGACGGCCCTCCTTGCGCATCTCCAGATAGAGTGGCGGCATCCAGTCACAATGGAGAAAACCGCGATACTGGCTGCGGTTGGGGGGATACATGCTGCCATCGTGGTGGCGTTCGCGGATATAGCGTTCGTAGAGCAGGTAATACTCGGGTTTGTCATCGTAGCTCAGGACGATCTCGATATCCCTGTTGAGCTGGCGGATCCGCTTCTGGCCGCGGCTGGGACGAAAGTGTTCACTGTGAATACGAAGGGATTGGCAGGCATGGCACGCCGGGCAGTGGGGACGATAGATGTCGTTGCCACTGCGGCGAAAACCGGCAGTCAACAATCGTTCGTAACCGTTGGCGTTGAGCAGATTGTGATCCATCAGCACCAGCAACTGCTCCTGTTCATGGTCCAGATAACTGCAGGGATGCTTGGGGGTCAGCCCTACTTTGAGGATCACTTCTTCAGTCATAAGCTGATCTCCCCCTCTTGCCAGCAGGAAGCCAATAGTGGTTGATGGCCAAGGCGCGCGAGCTCAGCCAGAAAACGGGCCCGTGGCCACTCCTCGATACCCAGGGTCGCCAGAAACGGGTTTTGCATCTGGCAATCGATGAGGGCGCCGTGATGGCGGGCGAAGTGGCGACAGAGTGCCACCATGGCAAGTTTGGCACCGTTATCAATCCGGCTGAACATGGATTCACCGCAAAACAGTCGGCCGATAGAGAGGCCATACAGTCCCGCTTGCAGCTCTCCCTCCTGCCAGATCTCGATAGAGTGGGCATGACCCAGCCGGTGCAACTGCTGGTAGGCATCGATCATGGGTTGGCTGATCCAGGTGCCATCGGCAGTGCGACGAGGGGCGGCGCAGGCAGTAATGACTTCATTAAAGGCGCGATTGACGGAAATATCGAATGGGGTTCGGCGGATAATCTTCTGCAGTGTCCGCCCCACATGGAGTTGGTCGGGACGGATCACCCCGCGGGGATCCGGTGACCACCACAGGGTCGGTTGGTGGGGTTCATTCCACGGAAAGATCCCCTTGTGATAAGCTGCCAGCAATCTGGCCGGGGAGAGATCCCCGCCGATCGCCAGCAAGCCGTTGGGCTCTTCCAGCGCATGGCTGGGGTCGGGAAACCAGCAAAGCTCATCATCCAGTTGGGTAAGATAGCGAGACATAAGGCAACGAGGTTCATAGATGAAGGCCATTATCCTGATAGTATCCAGCTTGCTCTGCTTTGTCACGGCGCCCGCCGGGGCGGAGGTCTACCAGCGCAATACCGCGCGGCCGGTCAATCAGGTGGTGTTTGGTCAGGTCGAAACGGTGCGCAATATTACCCAGCGCCAGATCCTGGAGTCCGAGCACTCTGGCTGGAAGACGCTTGGTGGTGCCGTGTTGGGCGGTCTGCTGGGCAACCAGTTTGGCGGCGGTCATGGCCGTGAAATCGCCACCGCCGTCGGCGCGCTTGCGGGGGCTGCAGCTGCGCAGCAATACCAGTCCGAGGGAACCGTGGTGGAAAACAAGTTGGTGGAGCTGCTGATCCGCAACGAGCAAAATGCCCTTATCAACGTGATCCAGGATTATGATCCCGCCATGGTCTTTGCCAATGGGGACAAGGTGCGCATTCTCTACTTCGATGATGGGGTGCGGGTCGACAAGACTTACTGACTTTCGATAGTCATGGTGATGGGGAGACTGTGGCAGGGAAGGAACCCGCAGACTCTCCTGTCGGAAAGTCTGTCGGGCGGTAATACACGGGACTGATGCCCTGAGGATTCAGATAGCTGTCTCTTGAGAGACTATCTTATCGCGACCGGTGTTCTTTGCCTGATAGAGCAGCCGATCCGCTACGCTCAGCGCCTCGTCCATGGATATCCGCCCGACGCTGATCACGCCGTAACTGGCGCGAACAAAGAGCGGGGTTTCCGGTGACAAGGGTTGCTGGCGCAGCTGCTGACGCAGCCCTTCAAGACGCTTGATCAACACGGGGACGGTACAGTGAGGCACCATCATGGCAAACTCCTCTCCGCCAAACCGGGCGATCATGGCATCGGGGAAGAACTGGGTCAGTAGCCGGGTCAGATGGCAGAGCAGTTGATCGCCGATGGCATGGCCCCAGTGATCGTTGACCTGCTTGAAGTGATCCACATCGAGCACACAGAGTGCAAGAGGCGTCTGCTGGCGCTGATATTCTTCAAACCATTTTTGCCCTTCGTTGAACCAGTAGCGCCGATTGTAGAGACCGGTCAGGTAGTCACGATTGGCTGACTCCTGAATGCTGTTGAACTGCTCGAGCGCTTCCAGATTGTGGCTGACCCGACACTGCAGTTCTTCCGGCTCGAACGGCTGGTTGAGAAAGTCGTTGGCGCCCTGCTTGAGATAGCGAGCAGAGAGACCGCGCTTGTCCGAGACCGAGATCCCGATAATCGCGAGCTGCTGCTTGCTGTAACGCTCTCTCAGCATCCGCACCAGACTGATGCCATCGATATCCGGCATATAGTAGTCGACCAGTGCCAGCCGGATGTCCGGGTGTTGCTCCAGCATCGCCATCGCTTCACGGGCATGACTGGCCTCATGCACCTGCAACAACTGCTTGCGCAACTGGGCCATGGTGCGGTGACGGGAGGTGCGTGAGTCGTCGACTACCAGCACTTCGATCGACTGGTTGAGATAGAGGCGGTGCACCAGACTGACGGCATATTGCAGCGAGTGGCGCGAATCCTTCATCACATAGTCCAGCACGCCGGTTTCCAGCCAGGCGGCACGTTTATCCTCGCTGATGTCGGCAGTGAGGATCACCACCGGCAAACCTCGAGCCAGCAGCTCGTTGACCGCTTCGCCACGGGGCGCATCCGGCAAGGTCAGGTCCACCAGCGCGACCACATACTCCTCGCCCCGGCAGTGACGGGCACCTTCGAGGGTATCGAAGGCGTCAATCTCGAGGCCTGTCTGCTGGGCAATGGCCTGAGTCAGCATACGGCGGATGGTCAGGCTATCTTCGACAATCAATATCTTCTGTTTCATTAGACTCCTTTAAATAAAAAAGGCATACCGACTGGTATGCCTTATATCACATCTGCGCTTGTTTATTGCGCGTCGAGGTAGCGTTCGGCATCGAGGGCTGCCATGCAGCCGGTACCGGCAGAGGTGATCGCCTGACGGTAGTTGTGGTCGGCCACGTCGCCGGCAGCGAAGACACCTTCAATGCTGGTCTGGGTGGCAAAACCGTCGAGGCCGCCACGTACCTTCAGATAACCGTTTTGCATCTCCAGCTGGCCATCGAAGATCTGGGTATTGGGCTGATGGCCGATGGCGATGAAGACGCCCATCAGCGGCAGCTCGCTGGTGCTGTTGTCCTGAGTGTTGCGCAGGCGCACACCGGTGACCCCCATCTGATCGCCCAGCACTTCGTCCAGGGTCTGGTGGGTGTGCAGCACGATGTTGCCGCTCGCGACTTTGTCGTGCAGACGCTTGATCAGGATCTTCTCGGCACGGAACTCGTCGCGGCGGTGGATCAGGTGCACCTTTTTGGCGATGTTGGCCAGATACAAGGCCTCTTCAACAGCGGTGTTGCCGCCGCCGATCACCGCCACTTCCTGATTGCGGTAGAAGAAACCGTCACAGGTGGCACAGGCGGAGACGCCGCGCCCCTTGAAGGCCTCTTCGGAGGGCAGGCCCAGATACTTGGCGGAGGCGCCGGTCGCAATGATCAGGGCATCGCAGGTGTATTCGCCGTTGTCCCCTTTGAGGCGGAACGGGCGCTGAGTCAGTTCGACACTGTTGATGTGATCAAACAGGATGCGGGTGTCGAACTTCTCTGCATGCTCTTTCATGCGCTCCATCAGGGCAGGGCCGGTCAGCCCTTCCGGATCACCTGGCCAGTTCTCCACTTCGGTGGTGGTGGTCAGCTGACCCCCTTGCTGCATGCCGGTGATGAGCAGTGGATTGAGGTTGGCGCGGGCGGCGTAGACGGCCGCGGTGTAACCGGCCGGGCCTGACCCTAAGATCAGCAATTTGCTGTGAGTGACTTGGCTCATGATGTCATTTCCGGGATGTGATGAGTTTGCGCGATTGTAGGTAATTCGTGATCCGGGGTCAAAGGCTGGTGAGTCGATTGCACTAATCGTGTTCACAAGGGGTGACATGCAAAATAAAGGAATAAAAAAACCGCCCATCGCGGGCGGATTTTCACTCATCTCCAACTGGCGCAGGCCAGCGCAGATCAGTTCAGCAGGGTCAGGGGATCCGTGTAGGCAAGGCCATGTGCCACGGCCACTTCCTTGCAGGTGAGCTTGCCCTCCATCACGTTGAGCCCGTGCAACAGGTTGGGGTCGCTCAGCAGTGCCTGACGATACCCTTGCTGGGCCAGCTTGATGATAAAGGGGAGGGTGGCATTGTTGAGCGCCACGGTCGAGGTGCGGGCCACCGCCCCCGGCATGTTGGCGACACAGTAGTGCACCACTTCATCGACAATATAGGTCGGATCCTGGTGGGTGGTGGCGTGGGAGGTTTCCACACAGCCGCCCTGATCGATGGCCACATCGACGATGGCAGAACCCGGCTTCATGCGCGCAATGTGGTCACGGCGGACAAGTTTTGGCGCAGTGGCACCCGGTACCAGCACGCCACCGATGACCAGATCGGCCGCCAGCAGATGGCGTTCCAGCGTCTCGCTGTTGGAGTAGACCACCTTGGCCGCTCCCTGGAACTCGTTATCGAGACGGCGCAGGGTATCGACGTTGTTATCGAGGATGGTGACATCCGCGCGCAGGCCAATGGCCATGCGGGCCGCATTGGAGCCGACCACGCCGCCACCGATGATCACCACCTTGGCCGGTTCGACACCGGGTACGCCGCCGAGCAGCACACCGCTACCACCGCGCGATTTTTCCAGCGCTTGGGCACCCGCCTGAATAGACATGCGACCTGCGACTTCCGACATGGGGGCCAGCAGGGGCAGGCCGCCACGGCCGTCGGTGACGGTTTCATAGGCGATACAGATGGCGCCGCTTTTCAGCAGGGCTTCGGTCTGGGGCAAGTCTGGCGCCAGATGCAGATAGGTGAACAGGGTTTGACCCGGACGCAGCATGGCACATTCGACAGGCTGAGGTTCCTTGACCTTGACGATCATCTCGGCTTTGGCGAAAACCTCTGCTGCAGAGGCCAAAATTTCGGCGCCAACAGCGATATAATCTGCATCGCTGAAGCCAATGCCGTTTCCGGCACCGCTTTGGACGAAAACAGTATGGTTTCGTGCTGTCAGTTCACGTACACTGGCCGGAACCATGCCTACGCGGTATTCATGGTTTTTTATCTCTTTAGGTACACCGATAATCATGCTATCCCTCGTCTATAGATTGGTGTTTCATGTTGCCAAAATGTTAACCAACATTTGCGCCTAGTATATTCAGGTATTGACAGGATTTGTGACCATAATTATAAAATGACTGGTGATTCTTACCAAAAAATAGCCAAAGGATGGAATAAAATGATGGAAGCTAAGAGTCGGCTAAAGGATTTGGACAGGATTGACCGCAACATTCTTAATGAACTGCAAAAGGATGGCAGGATTTCGAATGTTGAGTTGTCCAAGCGAGTTGGCCTGAGTCCTACACCGTGTCTGGAACGGGTTCGTCGCCTCGAGCGACAAGGTTATATCGAAGGATATGCCGCTATTCTGAACCCTCATTATCTGGACGCATCTCTGCTGGTGTTTGTAGAGATAACCCTCAATCGCGGGGCGCCTGATGTGTTTGAACAGTTCAACAAGGCTGTTCAGGTACTCGAAGAGATCCAGGAGTGTCATCTGGTTTCCGGTGACTTCGACTATCTGCTCAAGACCCGAGTCAGCGACATGTCGGCTTACCGCCGTCTGTTGGGGGAAACCCTGCTGCGTCTGCCCGGTGTCAATGACACCCGCACCTATGTGGTGATGGAAGAGGTCAAGCAGAGCAGTCGTCTGGTGATCAGCACCCGATAAAGCAGGTTATGCCGTGGTGTCTTTTCCATATGAGACACCATGACAGTCAGAAACGAGCGGCCGGTCCGCTCGTTTCTTCTTGTAAAGATAATTGCAAATATGGCCCCGTCCCATCAGGCTCTGGCTGACAATCGATGGGCTTTTCGGGGATACTAGGCCCCCTTATTTCCTGCATTACATGTTTTCAGAAAGGAGCCGGAGTTTGGCCGATAAAAAGCTGTTTACTCCTTTATCAGGTATACAACGGATCTTCGAAGCCGTCTTGATCGCCATCACCCTGATGGCTGCTTATCTTCTGCTTGCCCTGTTGTCCTATCATCCCGCTGATCCCGGCTGGTCCCAGACCTCCTGGCAAGGGGAGGTGAAGAACCTCGCCGGTAGTGCCGGTGCCTGGCTCGCCGATATCACCATGTTTACCTTTGGTGCCTTCTCCTATCTGGTGCCGCCGCTGGTGGTGCTGCTGGGCTGGAGTCTGTTCTGGCGCCCGAGCCGTCTGCTCGATGTGGATTACCTCACCCTGGGGGTGCGGATCATCGGCTTTATCCTGACCGTGCTCGGCATGTCGGCAATTGCCAGCATGAACTTCAACGATATGCAAAACTTCTCCGCCGGTGGTCTGGTGGGGGATGTGATCGCTTCTGCAGTGGTGCCGCTGTTTGGCGGCGTCGGGGCCAACCTGATGCTGCTCTGCTTCGTGGCAACCGGCATCACCCTGTTTACCGGCTGGTCCTGGCTCACCATCGTCGAGCAGATCGGCGCGGCCTGTACCGGTTCGGTCAGCGCTGTTTACCACTTCCCGACCACCCTCGGCCGCTGGCTGACCGGTGGCTGGCGTCAACCTCGCAACGAGGGGCCGGATCCCTTGTTGGAAGGCGGGGTAGGGGCCATCGCGTTTGATGATGAGGAAGATGAGCCGCACACCAGCTGGACTCGCAAGCCCAAGGCCAAGAATCAGAAGGCTGCCGCCGAAGAGTGGCTGCCGGAACTCGACGACGATACCTTCGAGTTCGACCCACAGTTTGATGATGAAGAGGACGAGCCGACTCCGGCTGCCAAGCCGAAACGTGCGGTGGCGGCCGCCAATGGTCGCCGCCAGCCGGTACTGGCTGTGGCCGACGACGATGATGAGGACGATCTGGATCTGCCGTGGGCCGAAGGGGACGACGAGGTCGCCGCGCCGGTAGTCGTCGCACCAACCAAGCCCAAGCGTCGTCCGCAGTCAACAATGCCGCCGTTGCCGAGTATCGAACTGCTGGACAGACCGCCAGCCAAGACCCAGATGATGAGCAAGGATGAGCTGGATCGCATGGGGCGTCTGGTGGAGGCCAAGCTTGCCGACTACAACGTGCAGGCCAAGGTGGTCGGTGTCTATCCGGGCCCGGTCATTACTCGTTTCGAGCTGGATCTGGCGCCGGGCATGAAGGCGAGCAAGATCACCAACCTCTCGCGCGATCTGGCCCGCTCCTTGTCTGCAAGCAGCGTGCGGGTGGTTGAGGTGATCCCGGGCAAGACTTATGTGGGGATCGAGCTGCCCAACCGGGTGCGTCAGACCGTTTATCTGCGCGAAACCCTTGACTGCGATGCTTTCCGCGATAGCCGCAACCCGCTCACCATGGGCCTGGGTCAGGACATCGCCGGCGAGCCGGTGGTGGTGAACCTGGCCAAGATGCCGCACCTGCTGGTGGCCGGTACCACAGGTTCCGGTAAGTCGGTAGGGGTGAACACCATGATCATCTCGATGCTCTACAAGTCATCCCCCGATGATCTGCGCTTCATCATGATCGACCCCAAGATGCTGGAACTCTCGGTCTACGAAGGGATCCCGCATCTGCTGACCGAGGTGGTGACCGACATGAAGGATGCCGCCAACGCCCTGCGCTGGTGTGTGGGCGAGATGGAGCGCCGTTACAAGCTGATGTCGGCAGTCGGGGTGCGCAACCTCAAGGGCTACAACGACAAGGTACTGGCTGCCATCGAGGAGGGGGAACCCCTGCTGGATCCGTTGTGGCGCCCGGGTGACTCCATGGATCAGATGCCGCCAGAGTTGGAGAAACTGCCTCACATCGTGGTGGTGGTGGACGAATTTGCCGACATGATGATGATCGTCGGCAAGAAGGTGGAAGAGCTGATCGCCCGTATCGCCCAGAAGGCGCGGGCCGCCGGTATTCACCTCATTCTGGCGACCCAGCGTCCGTCGGTGGATGTCATTACCGGTCTTATCAAGGCCAACATCCCGACCCGGATCTCGTTCCAGGTGTCGAGCAAGATCGACTCGCGCACCATCATCGATCAGGGCGGCGCCGAATCCCTGCTCGGTATGGGTGACATGCTCTACATGCCGGCTGGCACCTCCAACCCGACCCGGGTACACGGTGCGTTCGTCGATGATCACGAAGTGCACAAGGTGGTGGCGGACTGGAAACTGCGCGGCGAGCCGAACTACATCGAGGAGATCCTCTCCGGTGAGTCGGGTGGCGAAGGTGGCAGCGGCGAATATGGCGGTGGTGGCGATGAAGAGCTCGACCCCCTGTTCGACGAAGCGGTCGCTTTTGTGGTGGAGTCCCGCCGTGGCTCGACCTCCAGCGTCCAGCGCAAGTTCAAGATTGGTTACAACCGGGCAGCCCGTCTCATCGAGCAGATGGAGAATCAGGGCATCGTTAGCTCACCGGGTGGCAATGGTCAGCGCGACGTGTTGGCACCGCCGCCGGTGCGGGACTAAGCCTCACCGTTTCATACTATCCCTGGCCATGCCCTCCGTGGGCGTGGCCTTTTATCGAGAGCGTCTTTATGAAGAGCGTGATGAAAAAACAACTGTTGATGGGTACCGTGCTGCTGATGGCCAGCAGCCAGGTGTGGGCCGATGCGGCCAGCGATCTCAAACAGAAGCTGGCGGGGGTGAGCCTCTTCTCCGCCAAATTTGCCCAGACCGTCTATGACAGCAAGGGCAAGGAGCTGCAAAAGGCCAGCGGCGACCTGCTGGTGCAGCGGCCAAACCGTTTCAACTGGCACACTACCTCGCCGGACGAGAGCCTGATCGTGGCAGATGGTCAGGATGTCTGGGTCTATGATCCCTTCGTCGAGCAGGTCACTGCCCTCAAGCTGAAAGATGCGGTGCTCAACACCCCCTTTATCTTGATCGCCGGTAATGACGACAAGTTCTGGAAGAACTATGACGTGACCCAGCAGGGCGATGTCTACACCGTCACCAGCCGCAACAAGGATGAGCTGATCGCCTCCTTCCGTGTCACCTTCGACAGACAAGACAACATCAGTCGTTTCGATGTGAAAGAGGCGCAAGGGCAGTGGAGTGAATTCACCCTGAGCAGCTTCAACCGCAAGCCGGTGCTCAAGGGCAACGAATTTGTTTTCAAGATCCCGAAGGGGGTAGAGCTGGACGACCAGCGCTAATGAGCAAGCGGTCGTTGGATTGCTCGCCACCGCGCCAGTCAAAGGCGAGTGGCGTGACGCTGGGTGGTCAATACAGATGAGTAACTTGTCGCTGGATTTCTCGTCGGACTTTCGTCCGCTGGCGGCCCGGATGCGGCCGCAAAACCTCGACCAGTATATCGGTCAGCAACATATCCTGGGGGCTGACAAGCCCCTGCGCAAAGCCATTCTGGCTGGTCACTGCCACTCGATGATCCTGTGGGGACCGCCCGGTACCGGCAAGACTACGCTGGCGGAGTTGATGGCTCACTACTGTCAGGCGGAAGTGGAGCGACTCTCTGCGGTCACCTCCGGCATCAAGGAGATCCGCGCCGCCATCGACAAGGCCAAAGAGAACAGCTGGCGCGGAGTGCGCACCATTCTGTTCGTGGATGAGGTGCACCGCTTCAACAAGAGCCAGCAGGATGTGTTCCTGCCTCACATCGAAGATGGCACCATCACCTTTATCGGTGCCACCACTGAAAACCCCTCGTTCGAACTCAACAACGCACTGCTCTCACGAGCCCGGGTCTATCTGCTCAAGCGACTGGAGGAGAGCGATATTCTCGCCATGCTCGATCAGGCGATGACCGATCCCCGTGGTCTCAATGATCCGGCACTCACCTTCGCCCCCGGCGTCAAAGAGGCGCTGGCCAAGGCGGTGGATGGGGACGGGCGTAAATCCCTCAACTATCTGGAGCTGTTGGCCGACATGGCCGAAACCGACAGTACAGGGGCGCGGGTGATCGACAGTGCCCTGCTCGCCGCCGTGGTGGGGGAGCATGTGGCCCGCTTCGACAAGGGGGGCGATCACTTCTACGACCTCATCTCGGCGGTGCACAAATCCATTCGCGGCTCGGCGCCGGATGCGGCGCTCTATTGGTACGCCCGTATGGTGAGCGCCGGTTGCGATCCCCTCTATATTGCCCGCCGCTTGCTGGCGATTGCCTCGGAAGATGTGGGCAATGCCGATCCCCGTGCCATGCAGGTCGCCCTGTCGGCCTGGGATTGTTTCCATCGGATTGGGCCGGCGGAAGGGGAGCGGGCTATCGCCCAGGCGATCGTCTATCTCGCCTGCGCCCCGAAAAGCAATGCGGTCTATACCGCCTGGAAGGCGGCGCTTCATGATGCCAAAAACCTCCCTGACTTCGAGGTGCCGGTACACCTGCGCAATGCGCCGACCAAGCTGATGAGCGATCTGGGCTATGGCGCCGAGTATCGCTATGCCCATGACGAGCCGGGCGCCTATGCCGCTGGCGAGCAGTATTTTCCGCCCGAGCTGGCGGGCAAGCAGTACTACCAGCCCACCGATCGCGGCCTTGAAAAGCAGATTGGCCAGAAGCTCGATTACCTCCATGAACTGGACAGGCAAAGTCCGCAGCAACGGGGCAAATAGCCCCTTTGTTACCTCGCATGGCTGAAAATTGGTCAGGCGTTTGAATATGCAGGACGGTTTGCGTGCCAAAGTCGGTAAAAACGACACAAATAGTCCCTGTTCGGGCGGGGGGGCGGTCTGCTACACTGCCCGTCTGACCCCGCTTGTCTTGGCCTTGCGCCATCTTCTTGATCTCGAAGGCCTGATTGTTGAGGCCCGATTCTGAAGACGATTGGGGTGCGCCAACCGATGTTAACTTCCGGATCTGTTTCCCAGCCCGTCATGACGACTCAGGCCCAGATCCCATTTTAAAAAAGTAGGTAAACCATGCTGGATCCCAAATATCTGCGCAGCGATATCGAAGAGGCTGCCGCTCGTCTGGCGACACGTGGCTACGTTCTGGACGTAGCGGCTGTCAACGCTCTGGAAGAGAAACGCAAGGATCTGCAGTCCCGTACCCAGGAGCTGCAGGCCGAGCGCAACGCCCGCTCCAAATCCATCGGTGAAGCTGCCCGTCGTGGTGAAGATGTTGCCCCGCTCAAGGCCGAAGTGACCAAGATCAACGACGAGCTGGAAACCAGCAAGGTCGAGCTGGATGCCCTGCTGGCCCAGCTGAAAGCCATTGCCGACGCCATCCCCAACCTGCCGAGCGAGACCACTCCGGTGGGCCGTGACGAGAACGACAACGTGGAAGTGCGCCGCTGGGGTACCCCGCGCGAGTTCAGCTTCCCGGTACGCGATCACATCGATCTGGGCGAAGCGGCCAAGGGCGTTGACTTCAAGAATGGCGTCAAACTCTCCGGTACCCGTTTCGTGGTGATGAAGGGTCAGATTGCCCGTCTGCACCGAGCCCTGGCTCAGTTCATGCTGGATCTGCACACCCAGCAGCACGGTTACACCGAGTGCTACGTGCCCTATCTGGTGAACCCGGACAGCCTCTATGGCACCGGTCAGTTGCCGAAATTTGCCCAGGACCTGTTCAATACCGGTATCGAAGGCGAAGGGGAAGAAGAGGGCAAGCTGCGCAAGTTCTCCCTGATCCCGACCTCTGAAGTGCCGCTCACCAACATGGCCCGTGACGAGATCTTTGACGCGCAAGAGCTGCCGATCAAGATGACCGCCCACAGCCCCTGCTTCCGCTCTGAAGCGGGTTCCTACGGTCGTGATACCCGTGGCCTCATCCGTATGCACCAGTTCGACAAAGTCGAAATGGTTCAGCTGGTTCACCCGGAGAAATCCTGGGATGCGCTGGAGGAGATGGTGGGTCACGCCGAGAAGGTGCTGCAACTGCTGGAGCTGCCGTATCGCGTGATGGCGCTCTCTACCGGTGACATGGGTTTCTGCGCTTCCAAGACCTATGATCTGGAAGTGTGGCTGCCGGCCCAGAACACTTACCGCGAGATCTCCTCTGTCTCCAACTGCACCGACTTCCAGGCGCGCCGCATGCAGGCTCGCGTGCGTATCGACGGCAAGCCGCAGCTGCTGCACACCCTGAACGGCTCCGGTCTGGCTGTGGGTCGTACCCTGGTTGCCGTGATGGAGAACTACCAGCAGGAAGATGGCCGCGTCGCCATCCCGGCTGCGCTGCAATCCTACATGGGTGGCCTGACCCACATCGGGTAAGCTCACACCGCAGACCACAACGCCATGGCATTGCCATGGCGTTGTGCATTCTGGCGCCGATCAACCGTTTTAGTGCTGAAAAAATGCGGCTATTCGGCGTCGCTTTGAACAGTTAACACATTTTTATCAAGCAATGCGCAATCGTTTTTGTTAGACTGCGCCGCAATTTCGCAGGACATCTTTTTCTATGGTCTGGATTGATTACGCCATCATCGGCATCGTCGGTTTCTCTGCTCTCATCAGCCTGGTGCGCGGCTTCGTCAAGGAGGCCATGTCTCTTGTCACTTGGTTCGTCGCCTTCTTTATTGCCAGCCATTTCTATCCCGATCTCGCCGTCTATTTCACCTCCTTCTCCGACGCGCTGGTTCGCAACGGTCTGGCCATCGCGGCGCTGTTTGTGGCGACCCTGATCCTCGGCAGCGTGGTCAACTATGTAGTGGGCCTGTTGGTGGACAAGACGGGTCTCTCCGGTACCGATCGGGTGCTGGGGGTCTGCTTCGGTGCAATTCGCGGGGTGCTGATCGTCAGTGCCCTGCTTTTTTTCATGGATACCTTCACCAGCCTCTCCCAGAGCGACTGGTGGGTGGCGTCCAAGCTGGTGCCGGAGTTCAAGCCGGTGATCCAGTGGTTTTTCGGGTTCATGTTGAACTCATCCAGTTTTCTTAAACAGGTATAGTGACTTCGAGGTAGCAAAGACATGTGTGGTATTGTCGGTATAGTTGGCACCACCCCCGTCAATCAGGCCCTCTACGACGCCTTGACGGTGTTGCAGCACAGGGGACAGGATGCCGCCGGGATCGTGACCATTGATAGTGGAAACTTCCGGCAACGCAAGGCCAATGGCTTGGTGAAGGACGTGTTTGAAGTGCGCCACATGCAGCGTCTGCAAGGGAACATCGGCATAGGTCATGTCAGATACCCCACCGCAGGCAGCTCAAGTGCCGCTGAAGCCCAACCTTTTTATGTGAACTCGCCCTACGGCATGGTGCTGGCCCATAACGGCAATCTCACCAACGCCAAGGAGCTCAAGGAGCAGCAGTTCAAGGTCGCCCGTCGCCACATCAACACCACCTCCGACTCGGAAGTGTTGCTGAACGTGCTGGCCCACGAGCTGGATCGTTGTGACAAGATGGCGCTGCGCCCCGAAGATATCTTCGCCGCGGTGCGCAGAACCCATCAGCAGATCCGCGGCGCTTATGCGGTGGTCTCGCTGGTGATTGGCCATGGTCTTATCGGCTTTCGCGATCCCAACGGCATTCGCCCACTGATCCTCGGTCGTCGTCAGGACGAGCAAGGTCAGGTGGAGTACATGCTTGCCTCCGAGAGCGTGGCACTCGACGCCATCGGTTTCGAGACGGTGCGGGATATTGCGCCGGGTGAAGCCATCTACATCACCGAGCAGGGCCAGCTCTTCTCCGAGCAGTGTGCGGAGAACCCGCAGATGAGCTCCTGCATCTTCGAATACGTCTACTTCGCGCGTCCCGATTCGTGCATCGACAAGGTCTCGGTCTACGCCGCCCGCCTCAACATGGGTCGCAAGCTGGGTCAGAAGATTGCCCGCGAGTGGGAAGATCTCGACGTCGATGTGGTTATCCCCATCCCCGAGACCTCCTGCGACGTGGCGCTGGAGATCGCTCACACCCTCGACCTGCCATACCGTCAGGGCTTCGTGAAGAACCGCTACATCGGCCGTACCTTCATCATGCCGGGCCAGACCCAGCGCAAGAAGTCGGTGCGTCGCAAGCTCAACGCCATCAGCTCCGAATTCAAGGGCAAGAAGGTGTTGCTGGTGGACGATTCCATTGTGCGTGGTACCACGTCCGAGCAGATCATCCAGATGGCCCGTGAAGCGGGGGCAGCCAAGGTCTACTTCGCCTCGGCGGCTCCAGAAATTCGCTTCCCTAACGTCTATGGCATCGATATGCCCACCGCCAACGAGCTGATCGCCCATGGCCGCGAAGTGGAAGAGGTGTGCAAGCTGATTGGCGCTGACGGCCTGATTTTCCAGGATCTGGAAGATCTGGAAGCCGCCGTGCGGGAGATCAACCCGGATCTGCGTCACTTCGAGACCTCGGTCTTCAATGGCCATTACGTCACCTCCGACGTGGACCAGTCCTATCTGGATCACCTCAACGCCCTGCGCAACGATGACACCAAAGCGGTGCGTGAATGGCAGGAAGGCACCAGCAATCTGGAAATTTTTAACGAAGGCAGTTAAACGTTTGCGGTTTTGCCGGATGGGATAGCGAGATGGGGGCCAGTGGCCCCCATTGTCGTTTCTACCTCGCACGGGCAGAAGGGGAGGGGATATCTGTTTGAAAAACATCCATTTATCTTGCCGGATATGGGCATGGCCAGCGGGATCCGCTAGCATAGGCGGCAACATATATGATCGATACGCTTTTAAGAGACGAGAGTTCAGATGGATGATCTGCTAGCCCCAGTGCGCCAGTTTTTGCAGTGCGAGACCCCGGATGAGTGGGTAGAGATGGCGCGGGATCCGGCCCGTTTACCGACCCTGCTTATTGATCACGCCAACTGCGAGACCAAGGCCGCACTCACCGCCCACAGTCTGGTGCGCCGCTACTGCCTGCCCAAGGGCAAGCGCCATCTGCTGCCTAAGCTGGAGTTCTATCGCGAGCTGGATGCCATTCCGGAGAAGGCCGAGATCCTGGGCAAACGCAGCATGGGGGAGTCTGATCGCACCGTCTTTGCCGAGCTGGAACGCAATCCACTGCTGTTTCCCATGGTGCGGCTCATTCAGGAAGAACTGCACCACTTCGAGCAGGTGCTGGAGATCATGCAGGCCCGCGGCATCGAATACGGGCCGGTGACGGCCTCCCGCTATGCCCGCCAGTTGATGCAGCATGTGCGCACCCATGAGCCTGCCACCATAGTCGACAAGATGATCATCGGCGCCTATATCGAGGCCCGCTCCTGCGAGCGGTTTGCCAAGTTGGCGCCCCATCTGGACGAGGAGCTGAGCCGCTTCTATGTCTCTTTGCTGCGCTCCGAAGCGCGCCACTATCAGGATTACCTGAGCCTGGCCGAACAGTACGCAGGGGAGGATATCAGCGAACGGATAGCCTTCTTTGGCAAGCTGGAAGCCGAGCTAATCTGCTCGCCGGATCCCCAGTTCCGGTTTCATAGCGGCCTGCCTGTCACATCTGACAGTTGTTGACGCACAGGGGGCAAACTACTATTGCCCTGTTCCTACTACGAGCGACAAGTAGTTACTTTTGAGCGCAATTCCCGGCCCTGAGCCGGGATCTTTTTTTCTGTCGTACCTCCTTCCTGCTTTTGGCGCTCTATGCTGAATCCTTGGCTATTTTTGCGTCTTCCCCTTGCGATGAAATCCTGTTCGATCAGCCGGTTATTGTGGTGATAAAGTGCTCATTCAGGTGGCTCACCCTTGTAGAAACGGGCGAAACCGTGTACTTTTTTGCCTTCGCAAGATTTGAATAACCAATCAATAGGAGCGTGTATGCGCATTGTTCTGTTGGGGGCTCCGGGCGCCGGCAAAGGTACCCAGGCTCAGTTCATCATGGAAAAACACGGTATTCCCCAGATCTCCACCGGCGACATGCTGCGTGCGGCGATCAAAGCGGGCACCGAGCTCGGTCTGAAAGCCAAAGCTGTGATGGACGCAGGTCAGCTGGTCTCTGACGACATCATCATCGGTCTGGTCAAAGAGCGCATCGCTCAGCCGGACTGCGCCAAAGGCTTCCTGTTGGACGGTTTCCCGCGCACCATTCCCCAGGCGCAAGCCATGAAGGACGCCGGTGTCGTGGTTGATTTCGTGCTGGAGTTCGATGTGCCGGACGAAGAGATCGTCAAGCGCATGAGCGGCCGTCGCGTTCACTCCGGCTCCGGCCGTACCTACCACGTGGTGTTCAACCCGCCGAAAGTGGAAGGCAAGGATGACGTGACCGGTGAAGATCTGGTGATCCGCGCCGACGACGAAGAGACCACAGTACGCAAGCGTCTGGATGTATATCATCAGCAGACCGCGCCGCTGATCGGTTTCTACGGCAAAGAGGCGGAAGCGGGCCACACCCGTTACGTCAAGATCGACGGCACCCAGCCGGTTGATCTGGTCAGCAAGCAGCTTGCCACCATTCTGGGCTGATCTTTGCTGCCGGCACTGTTTCCCGTGCCATCAGATAAATAAAGAGAAGGGCCCTGTCGGGCCCTTTTTGCATAATGACAGATAGACAGGAAGCCAACGTGACCACGAAAACCGGAATATTGCTGGTCAATCTGGGTACCCCAGCCGCACCGACCACCGCTGCCGTCAAAGCGTTCCTCAGCCAGTTCTTGCACGATCCCCGTGTGGTGGACCTGCCCCGTTACCTCTGGTGTCCGCTGCTCCACTTCATCATCTTGCCGACGCGCTCGCCCAAAGTGGCCAAGCTCTATCAGCAGGTGTGGACCGAGCAGGGCTCGCCGCTGATGGTGATAAGCAAGCAGCAGCGTGCTGCGCTGGAGCATGAGCTCAAGCGGGAGGGCGTCGATGTGCCGGTGGAGCTGGCGATGACCTATGGTTCCCCGTCAGTGAATGATGGCTGGCAGGCGCTCAAGGCCAAAGGGGTCAACCGGGTGATCCTGTTGCCGCTCTATCCGCAATATTCGGTCAGTACCACCGCCTCGGTCTTCGATGCCTGGAGCAAGGCGATGAAGAGAGAGCGCAATCTGCCGGTGGTACGGCTCATTCGTGATTATCACGCCCATCCCGAATACATACAGGCGCTGGCCATGAGCGTGCGCCGTCACTGGGAGCAGCACGGCCAGGGTGATCACCTGCTGATGTCGTTCCACGGTATTCCCGAGCGCTATGAGAACGAAGGGGACCCCTATGGTCACCAGTGTCGCCATACCGCCAGCTTGCTGGCCGAGGCGCTCGGGCTGGAGTCCGGGCAGTGGACGGCCAGCTTCCAGTCCCGCTTCGGCAAGGAGGAGTGGCTCAAGCCCTACACAGACGTGACCATCGCCGGTATGCCTGCTGCGGGCATCAAGCGGCTCGATGTGATTTGCCCCGCCTTTGCCGCCGATTGCCTCGAAACCCTTGAGGAAATTCAGGTACAAAACCGGGAGATCTTCATGGAGGCCGGTGGCGAGCGGTTTGAATATATTCCGGCCCTCAACAGCGATCAGGCCCACATCAGGATGATGGTCTCACTCATCTGCCGCGAATTGGCATGAGTGACCTGCAGCCAGTCAAACAAGGAGCCGTCTTATGGTGCATATCACGCTGATTTACGCAGGCTTGCTGGGGCTGCTGTTTTTGGGGCTCTCCTTCTGGGTGGTCAAACGCCGCGCCCAGTTCGGGGTGATGATAGGGCAGGGGGAGGCCCCCGAGCTGCTGGCGGCGATCCGGGCCCACGGCAACTTTGCCGAGTATGTGCCGTTGACCCTGCTGCTGATGGCGCTGTGCGAGCTCTCCGGTGCCGGTGCGTTCTGGCTGCATGCCGGTGGCGCCATGCTGCTGGTCGGCCGCATCCTGCATGCCATCGGCATCCAGATCCCCAAAGCCCCCAATGTGCCCCGTTTTCTGGGCACCTTGCTGTTCTGGCTCGCCCTCGGCCTCTTCTCGCTGCTGGCCCTGTTGCAGGGCATGGCGGCCGCCTGAAAACCGACGCTTTTTTATGCTATAGAGCCACCCCGGGCGGGGTGGTTTTTTTATGGTGAAAAGGCAAACGTTTTTCCTTGCAAGCCTTGTCTATACTGACTCCATTATTTAAACAGGGCGACTTTTCGGGGCGGCGGATTGTGTTAAAATCCCGCCCCTCTTTCCCCCAGAGCACAGAACATTGCCATGAAATTTCCCGGTCAGCGCAAGTCCAAACACTACTTCCCTGTCGACAGACGCGATCCCCTGGTTCCGCAAAATCCCCTGTTAACCGAGCTGGGCAAAGCCTACGTGGTCGGGATTGATCAGACCCTGGTTGATATTGAAGCCCATGTGGATGAAGACTTTCTGACCCGTTATGGTCTGAGCAAGGGGCACTCCGTCGTTATCAATGACGATGTAGCCGAACGGATTTATGACGAGCTCAAGGCCAACAACATGGTAGTGAGCGAGTTTGCCGGTGGCACCATCGGCAACACGGTACACAACTACTCGGTACTGGCCGATTCCCACTCCATTTTGCTGGGTGTGATGAGTCAGGATATTCGCATCGGCTGTTACGCCTACCGTTATCTGTGCAACACCTCTTCCCGCGTCAATCTGGACTATCTGCAGCCGGTTGATGGCCCCATCGGCCGTTGCTTCACCTTCATCACCGAGTGCGGCGAGCGCAGCTTCGGCATCAACGCCGGCAAGATGAACCAGCTGGATGTGCAGCACATTCCGGAGGATGTGATCAAAGGGGCGTCAGCCCTGGTGATCACCGCCTATCTGGTGCGTGGTGACGATGGTGATCCGATGAAAGAGGCGGCCATGACCGCGGTGCGTTATGCCCGAGAGGCCGGTATTCCCGTGGTGCTGACCTTGGGCACCCGTTTCGTCATCGACGAAAACCCCCAGTGGTGGCGTGACTTCATTGCCGAGAACGTGACTGTGCTGGCGATGAACGAAGACGAAGGTGAAGCCCTGACCGGTATCGCTGATCCGCTCGGTGCTGCCGACAAGGCACTCGACTGGGCCGACATGGTGCTCTGTACTGCTGGCCCCATCGGCCTTTACATGGCGAGCTACACCGATGAGGACTACAAGCGCGAGACCACTCATACCCTGCTGCCCGGCGTTATCCCCGAGTTCAACATGTATGAGTTCAGCCGCCCGATGGCCCGTGCCAAGTGCCGTAAACCGGCCCGCATCTACTCCCACATCTCCCCGTATATGGGTGGCCCGGAGAAGATCAAGAACACCAACGGGGCAGGGGATGGCGCCCTTTCCGCCGTGCTGCACGACATGGTGGCGAACTCCTATCACCGGATGAATGTGCCCAACTCCGCCAAGCACATCTCCGAGTTCCTGACTTACTCCTCACTGGCCCAGGTGTGCAAATATGCCAACCGCGTCAGCTACGAGGTGTTGGCCCAGAGCAGCCCACGTCTCTCCCGCGGTTTGCCGGAGAAAGAGGACAGCCTGGAAGAGGTTTACTGGGAGCGTTGATCTCCTGAATCTGCAAGACGCCTCCATCGGGAGGCGTTTTTGCAGGCAAATGGGAGTTATCCCGGCTTTTTTCCCGGAATAACCCCAATATGCTTGAGTCCATGTCACTTTTACGACACCATTTGGCCATCGTATTGTCGCCCGACAATGCCGCAGCACCCGAAAGAAAGAGAGAATCCCATGAGCATGCTTAACGACAACCTTGACGCCAATTTCCAACTGTTTATCGAACAAGTCCGCGAGTCGGGTCAGGTGTGGGGTCTGCGCTATGGGGAAGACTGGGTCGTCTGCCGCTCCGCCGAATTTGAAGATGCCGACGTGATGCCGCTCTGGTCTGCCGAAGAGGACGCCCGTCTGCACTGCGTCGACGAGTGGGCCGATTACGAGCCGGAAGTGATCGATCTGGAAGAGTTTCTCGATATCTGGATCAACGATCTGGATGAAGATGATGTGCTGGTCGGCCCGAACTGGAACGCCGATCTGGAAGGCCAGGAGCTCGAACCCATCGAGCTGGCCAAGGCACTGGTTGAACTGGACGCCTGAAAGCGCCTCCATTGATGGCCTGAACGCACAGGCCATCGGGACAAAGACCGGCATCCGTGAGGGTGCCGGTCTTTTTTATGGTCGAATGGCCCGATTGATGAGTTAAAAGCCGATTTGCCTTTGCACCTGTCAGGGGGATGGTCCATCATCAACCTTTTGCCAAGGGAGGAGCGCCATGTTTGTATTCGACGTAACGGGAGCTGCGGGTGAGAAGGCCAGCATTCGGGTGCAGGCGCTGGATTGGGCGCAAGCCGGACCAGTGACCTTCCAGTGCGATGACGATCAGCTGGCGGTCGTACTCCTGAGCGGTTGTCGTTGCGATGCGGTGGGCTTTTTCAACCTGTTGGCGGGGTGCAAACCGCTCTATATCGAACAGTGGCTCAGCTATCTGCAGGAGAGTGGCCGCATTGGTAAATGGACCCATCATACCGAGAGTCCCGCCGATGGGGACTATCTGGCCAGAGCAGGTCTGGAGCACGATGAGCTCAATAGCCTGCTTGGCCAGGTTTATCAGGTGGCGGGGTTCAACCGATTGCAGATCAACCGTTACCTCAAAAACCGCCACAATCCCACTACACTGGCGACCCGTTACGATCAGAAGGAGCTGGAGCGTTACCGCCAGCTCAATGACATCATTCTGACCCTGTTGAAGCTGAAGCATCCTCAGTAAAGAGCCCCAGCTGGCTGATATCCGGTCGCAGCGGTTGCGGCCGGGCGATCAGATAACCCTGCAAGCCATCCACGTACATCCCCTGCAGCAGCTGTTTCTGGCCAAGCTGTTCTACCCCTTCTGCAATCACCTGACATCCCATCCGATGTGATACATCAACGATCATGCGCACGAACTGCTGGTTGGTCTGATCCTGCTCCAGCCCGGTAATAAGGGCAGGATCGAGCTTGATGTAGTCGGGCTTGAGCTCGCGAAACAGGGTGAATGAGCCGATCCCCTTGCCGAAATTGGCGATGGCCGAGCGGCTGCCGTTGCGGCGCAGCAGTTCAAACACCCTCTTGGCGCCGGTCAGGTTGCGTTCCAGATGCTCTTCATCCAGTTCGAACACCAGATTGGCGCTGGTATTGGGATCTTTGAGCAGCTGGCGGTCAAGCCAGATCAGGAAGGCGCTGTTTTGCAGCAGGTTGGGGGAGAGGTTGATCCCCCAGCGACTCTGGTTGGCACCAAAGGCCCGGTACTGACGCATGATGTGGGTAATGACCAGCTGCTCCAGCCGCATCACCATATCCAGCCGCTGGGCCATGGCAAACAGGGTGTCGGTGGGCAGGGCGGTGCCGTCATTGCCGCTGAAGCGGGTGTAGATCTCGTTGTAAGCCAGCATGCTGCGATGCAGGGGCTGGATCGGCTGATAGGTAAAGCTGAGGCGCTCCTGCGCCAGCACTTCGGTCAGCACGTCGCGCCAGTGGTGTTGCCCCTGCAGATCGGAGGCGCTGTCATCCTGCTGGATGGCCCAGCCGTTGATGGTTTCGGTCTGGGCGCGAGCCAGAGCCAGATCCGCTCTGGCCAGCACGGCTTCAATTTTCTGGCCGCTGCTGAGCTTGGTCAGCCCCGAGTAACCGGTGCTCTCCAGCTCGTGCTGATCCTGATAGTGATCGAAGGCCACCTTCAAATCCTGCCCCAGCAGATGGGGAGGAATATTGGCCACCGGTTGCACCAGTACGGCGAAATCGGCCCCCGAAATGCGGTAGACCTGATTGCCCGGGAAGCGGCTTACCACCCGCTTGATAAGGGCCGCCATGTCCTTGATGTAGGCATCACCAGACTGGAAGCCGCGCTGGGCGTTGATTTTGCCAAGCTCGGTGGCACGGATCAGCACCAGGGTCGCGGTCTGGGTGTCCTGATCCCGCTGCAGCAACTCGGTCATGTCGCGGCGAAACGCGTGGCGGTTGAGTAGCTGAGTCAGCTCGTCGGTGGTGGCCAGGTTGCTGAGCTCGGTCAGCTGGCGATGAGCGCTCTGCTCGGCGCTTTCGAACTGCTCCAGCAGCTGTTGCAGCACCTCCTGGGAGGCGGGCTCATCGAGTTGTGAGGGGTCCCGCCCCCTGATCGCCTTGACCCAGGTGAGCTCCTGATGCTGGAGCATGCCATCCATGGTGCGGATGGCCAGCATCAACAGCAGGATCATGCAAAGCAGTGTGGTGGCCAGAATAATGGCCAAAGTGAGCGGTGTGCTCTGCAGGGCTAACCAAACTGCTTGCAGGAGCAGCAGGGGTATGGTCACTATGGTGGCGATCAGAAAGAGGGTACGTCCGAGCTTGTGAACCATCTTGTCATCCTTGAAGTGGCTGCTTTGTGGGGGAATTTTAACCAAGCTGGCGGAGCAAAGCATGCTATTCCTCGCAACTCGGTGAAAAGGGTCAATTGAGATCGGTTAAATGTGAGTGAAACCACTTTCACAGGTGCCGAAACAGGCGAAGATGAGTTGAAAATAGATCAAACAAGGCAGAGGTAAATCATGTTGTTAGAGCCCGAAAATAGTGCCAAAGCACGACAATTATTGAACCAGAGTATGGCACTGGTGCTGGCGGGTGGACGTGGCAGTCGCCTGAAGCAGTTGACTGACAACCGCGCCAAGCCTGCCGTCCATTTCGGTGGCAAATTCCGGATCATTGATTTTGTGCTCTCCAACTGTATCAACTCGGGGATCCGCCGCGTTGGTGTAGTCACCCAATACAAGTCTCACAGTCTGCTGCGTCACCTGCAATCGGGCTGGTCCTTCCTGCGTTACCAGATGAACGAATTCATCGACCTGCTCCCTGCCCAGCAACGGGTGGACGAGGTGCACTGGTATCGCGGCACCGCCGATGCCATCTATCAGAACGTCGATATCATCCGTGACTACGGCCCCAAATACCTGGTGGTGCTGGCGGGGGATCACATCTACAAGATGGATTACGCTGCCATGCTGCTCGACCATGTGCGCCTTGGCGCCAAGGTGACTGTGGCTTGTATCGAGGTGCCGCGGGCTGAGGCATCCGCCTTCGGGATCATGGATATCGACGAGCAGCGCAAGATCCGCGCCTTCGTCGAAAAACCGGCCAATCCGCCCGCCATGCCGGGTTGCGAAGATCGCTCGCTGGCCTCCATGGGGATCTATATCTTCGAGGCGGAGTACCTCTATCAACTGCTGGAGGAGGATATTCATAATCAGGACTCCAAACACGACTTCGGGATGGATGTGATCCCCCGCATCGTGGAGGAGGGGATGGCATTTGCTCACCCCTTCAACATGTCCTGTGTCGGGGCGCGCGAGGGGCAAAAGCCCTACTGGCGTGACGTGGGTACGCTGGACTCCTTCTGGGAAGCGAACATGGATCTCGCCTCCGTGCTGCCCGAGCTCGATATCTACGATCAGAACTGGCCCATCTGGACCAGCCAGACCCTGACGCCACCGGCCAAGTTTGTGCAGGATCGCAATGGTCAGCATGGCATGACCATCAACTCCATGTTCTCGGGCGGTACCATCGTCAGTGGGTCATTTGTGCTCAACTCGGTGCTCTTTACCAATGTGCGGGTGCACTCCTTCTGCACCCTGGATCAGGCCATCATCTTCCCCGGGGTAGAGATTGGTGCCGGTTGCCGTCTGCGCCGGGTGGTGGTGGATAAAGGGTGTGTGCTACCCGATGGGCTGGTGGTGGGCGAGAATGCCGATGAGGATAGCCGCCGCTTCTACCGCTCCGAGCAGGGGATTGTGCTGGTGACCAAGGAGATGCTGGACAAGCTGGTTTGAGAAAGGCCCCTGAAACTGTGTCAGACGTTGTAATGCAAAGGGAGCCATAGTGGCTCCCTTTTTCATGCTGGTGAATGGCGAGGATTATTCGCTAACCACTGCTTTAGCGGCCATCACCATGGCGGTGCCGTGCTTGCCACCGGCGGCAGTCACTTGCGGTACGCCATCTTCATCGGTGTCGCTGCCAGCACCTTCGATGATGTTCTCGCCGGAGTCACCGATCCACTCGGCCATCTGCATGCCACCGTTGACGGTGCCACGGAACCAGCTGACGTACTGACCGGTCAGCTTGGCCAGCTCCAGCTCGGGCGCCTTCTCGGCCCCTTCGTTGCGCAGGTTCAGCATGGCTGAGCGCAGGGCGCCGGAGATGGCAGCTTGGGTCCAGGGAGTGTATTCACCCTGTTTACCCGCCAGCCAGGTGCCCGCCTTGGCATTGAAGTAGGCCTTGTCGGTGGCGATAAACAGCTCGCGGGCAGCAGTGCGGTACTTGGCATCGGAGGTAGCGAGGAACGCGGCAGTCAGACCACGGATGGCGGCGAACTGTGCATCGATGGAGTGGCCGGCATCGAGCTTGCCACCTAGCGTGATGCCGTCATGCACCAGACCATTTTTGCCCTTGAGGTTGGCAAGGATGAAATCGGCCTGCTTGCGGATAAGCTCAAGCGCTTGCTGACCCTGCCTGGTCTTGAGGTTCAGCTCGCCATTGTCACCGGCGGCGTAACCGACCGGCAGCGCGTCCTGAGCGCGCTGGAAGATCTGCAGGGCGACCAGTGCGTAAGCGGCGTCAAAGGTGGTGACGTGCTTGCCCTGTTTGCCTGCCTGCCAGCTGTCGACCAGGGTGCCAGCCTTGGTATCAAAGTGCAGGGCTACCAGGTTCTTGAAGGTGAGGTTTGAGAGATTGATCGCCAGCGAGAAGGCATCGCTGCCCGCGACCGCTTTGCCCAGGTCATTGGTCTTGTTGGCAGCCGGAGCGGCGGCAAACGGCGCACCGTCAAACACGGCGTGGAAGGCCGGGTTCTGGTTGGTGTTGGCGCTGCGCTGATCGCTGAAGGCATAGAACTCGGAGAGCGGCCACAGCATCATCCAGGCATCGCGCAGCTGGGCGGAGCCATCCACCACCTCCAGCTTGCCGATGGCACCGGCATCGTTGTTGCTGGTTTCGGTCACTTTCACCTGATGGGGGAAGTAAATCACGCCCTTGGCCGGATCGTACTGCGGGGTGATTTTGGCGCCCAGTTGCTTGCCATCGAAGCCAAGCTGGTTCTGCATGATGGCCAGCTTGTCGATGGACTGCTCGGTCAGCATCATGCCGTTGAAACCATCGGCGGCAGAGACGCCCAGCTTGTGCTTGCCATCCTGATCCATGGTGGCGGAGGCGGCTTCTACCTCTTCATCGGTCTCGGCCACGTGCATGCCGCCGAGGAAGTCTTGCGACCACATCACCTCTTTGAGCAGGATGCCGCCCACCGCTGCGGGCACCAGCAGGTTGTCGCTGCCGCTCCAGCGCAGGGTGCTGTAGTCGCGGAAGTAGGCGGGCACCTGGGTCTTGACGGTTTTCTCGGTCCCTTTGGCGGTCTTGATGGTGATCTGGTCACCATTGACCGGAGTGGTATTCACTGCCTGGGCAAACTCAGGATTGGCGGAGGCGTAGGGCAGGGAGAGGGGATACATGCCCTGCGGCACTTCATCCGCCGGGAAGCCAACGGCATCGGCCATGGCCAGCACCCGTTGCCCCAGAGAGGCCATGGTGCCACCACGAGCCAGGTTTTGCGGCCCGTTTACCAGATGCGGGCCCATGCCGGATTGGTAGTTGAGGGCGTACATCGCCTCTTCGGAGTATTCGTAGGATTCGATGCCGGCAGCGAAGTCGAACGGGGTCGGCTCATCGGCACGGTTGGCATCCAGCACATCCAGATCCAGCCCCAGCGCTTCGGCCAGCGGCTCACCGGAGAGCTCGAATTCGGTATAGGCCAGCATGTTGGCGGCGGTATTGAATGTCTTGTCTTCGACTTTGACGGCAGCGTGTGCGGCGCCGCTGATCAGTGCGCAGGCAATCGCCTGAACCAGTACGGTTTTTCTCATGTCCCTTCTCACCATTGGTTTTATTATTGACGCTTCTCATGACGAATCTAAATGAGAATGGTCTGCATTATGCTGTGTTGAGGGGGACTTGAGAAGTAAAAAACCGCCCTGATCGGTAGCACGTTAAAGCAGACGTGCGCTGTCGAAGAGGACGGTTATCTGTTTATTGCGCTGAAAGTGCCGGTGCGGCGGGGGTCAGAGCAGCTTGAACGGGATGACCAGACGGCCTGGCTCCACCTTGAGGGCTTCGACCTTCTCCTTGATCCTGGCTTCGTTCTTGCGGCTGTTGTCGAGGCGATAGACCGGGGTCTGCGACAGGAACAGGGAGAGCGACTGATTGAAGGTGGGCAGCAGCGGGGTGAGGGCGGCCCCGATATCGGCCGGCTCAGTCTTGACCGAGACCAGCTCAAGGTCGCGCAGATAGATGGCGCCTTGATCGGCCACATAGTCCGGACGGGCGCTCAAAGCAAAGCGGATCTTCATCTGCTGGCTGCCAAGGGGGCTGCTCACCTGCAGGTCGCCAGCGGCGTCCAGCTCGATGCGATCTGCTTGTTTGCGGCCGATACGGCTATGCATCTCGTCCAGACGGATCTTGCTCGACATGATGCCGGGGATCCCCAGCTGTTTTTCAAAAGAGACCTGATCTTTGAGGTACTGGTTGATTTCGGCCTCGCTGACGTTGTACTGGGTCAGGGAGCAGGCCCCCAGCAGCAGGGCGAGGGGGAGTAACAACAGCTGTTTCAACATGATGGATTCCGCTTGGGCAACTATGATGGCGCTATCTTACGCGATAACGGGCGTGGAATGAGAGCCTCATACCCTGGGAAATCACGGACTTGCTGCATTCCCGATTGTTTTTTGGCAACCGCCGGGTTCATCATCGACGAGTGAGCGGAATAAGGTAGAGCTGTTTGCTGCGGGTGTGGGTCTACGCCTGAGCAGAGAGAGAACAGAGAGCGAGAAGAGCACAGAGAACGAGGAGATCGCAATGGTTCGGATGGGCAAGGTTGGTCGCAGGGCGCTGCTGTGGCTTGGCTGCATGATGGGACTGTGGAGCCCGTTGCTGTGGGCCGAGGTGAAAGTGATCCCGGTCTTCGAGGCGCAGGCGGCGGTGCAGACCCTCAAGGAGATCTATCCCCAGCTTGGGGTCAGCGCCATGGGTAACCAGTTGGTGCTGAGCGGGACGCCAGCCCAGCTGCAGGAGGCCGAAGCCACGCTGGCGCAGGTCAATCAGCCGCCGCAAAGTCTGCTTATCGAGTGGCGGGTGGAGGGCGCTGCCAGCAGTCAGCAACTGGGGGGCTCAATCAGTCGCGACGAGGCCAAACGGCAGTGGCTGCTCGATGGCAACGCCCGGCAGTACCAGCGCAGCCAGAACGACAGCTGGCAGGTGCGGGGGCTGTCGGGTCGTCCCGTGCTGCTGCAGATGGGCTCCTATCAGCCGGTCACCTTCTATCAGTGGAACGGGGGCGCCGTAGTGGGGATGATGCCGCTGGTGAACGGCCTCTATGCCACGGCCACCTTGATTGGCGATCGGGTGCAGATTGCGCTGAGCAGTGAACAGGCGAGGCTGGATCAGGGCACCATCAATCGTGGGCAGAGTGCCACCGAGGTGAGCGGGGCCCCGGGCCAGTGGCTGACGGTGGGGGAGCTCTCGACCAGCTCAGCGGATCAGGGGAGCAGCCTCGGTACCCAGCTACAGGGGGGGCGAGGCAGCCAGAGCGAGCGCCAGACTCTGCAGATCCGGGTCACTCGTCAATAGGTGTCAGCCCCGTCAGTGGGGCTGATCTGCGGCATATTCCCGCAGTTGGCGACTGCGCAGCAGATACCAGAGCGCCCAGAGGCTGGCGACCAGCACCAGTGCGGTGGGCCAGCTGAATGACCACTTCTGCAGATTGAGGCTGTGCAACTGCATCAGCAGGCCGCTGACGGCAGAGCAGAGCAGCAGCAGCGGGCTGTGGCGCCGGAGTCTGGCGCGAATGCTCTGGGTCTGCTGATAGGTGCCGCCGCAGGCGAGCAACGCCAGGATGGCGGGCACGTCGGTCAGCAGGCTGATGTAGAGGGTGATCTTGTCTGGATAGAAGAGGGTCAGGATCTCGCTGCCGCGCTCGCGGGTGACCCCTGCCATCAAAAAGAGCCAGACCGAGCGGGTCAGCAACAGGGCGATGGGCCAGAACCAGAGGGGCGGGCGCAACTGGCCGTGATCGTCATATCGGTGTTCGGGGTAGAGGGTCATGGTTGCCCGTTATCCACTTGAATTGAGTGATGAAGGGGATATGGGGCGACGAAGCGCCCTTTGCAAGGCGTTGGGCGTGGCGCAAATTAATCGGGGGGCCATGCCCCCCAATCGGTTTCTTCAGATATCGCAGCGCGCGTCGGCGGCGTTACAGCCAGCCTTTGCGCTTGAAGAAGAGGCCGGTGCCGAGCGATGACATCACCATCAGCACCAGTGACATGGGATAACCATACTCCCAAGCGAGCTCCGGCATGCGGCCGAAGTTCATGCCGTAGATACTGGCGATCAGGGTCGGCGGCAGGAAGATCACGGCGGCTACCGAGAAGATCTTGATCACCTTGTTCTGCTCCAGATTGGTCACCCCCATGGAGGCCTCCAGCTGGAAGTTGATCTTGTCGAACAGGAACTGGGTGTGGGGCAACAGGGATTCCACGTCGTGCAGCATCTCGTCGATCCACTTGTTCTGCTCAAGGCTCATGCGCTGGCGCAGGCTGCGTTTGAGGAAGCGCAGGGCGCGGCGGGTATCGTGCAGAGAGAGACGGATCTGGCCGTTGGCCTCTTCCTGTGCCATCAACTCTTTCAGCATGGGGTTGATCTGATCCGGCTCGAAGATCTGATCGGCGGTGTTTTCCAAGGTCTTGTAACCATCTTCGATAAGGTCGGAGAGGTACTCCACCTTGAGGTTTTGCACTTCCAGCAGGATGTCGAGGGCATCCTCCACCTCCAGCCGATCCTGGCGCATATAGTGGCGCAGCAGGCGCACCAGCCCGATGTCATCTTCACGAATGCTGATCAGCAGGTTGTTGCGCAGGGTAAAGGAGACGTGGACACCCTTGGTGTCACGACCGATCCGCTGGGGAAACAGGGAGTGAATGTGCAGACCATCGGTATCCCAGTAAAAACGGGCAGATGCTTCGATGTCGTCGAGCTCTTCCTTGTCGGGGACCTCTTCCAGGAACAGGCCCGTCAACCATTCTCGCTCTGCCGTGTCCGGCTTATAGGCATCCAGCCAGACCGTGTTGTCAGGTACTATGTCGTCAGGCCCGAGCGTGACTATGTCCAGCACCTTGTTATTGAGAATGTAGGCGGTGATCATCTGTCCCCCCTTAAAAAGTCATGGGTAATCAGGGATGGTTGCACAGGTCATGCGGCCTTAGATCGCTGCAGAAGGCGATCCCGTGGATAAGCAGATCGGGCCGATGGAAAACCTGAATGCGGCGAACTATACAGGGGCGGGCCGCGCTTGTCAGGGGCTATTCATCAGGGATTCAGCTTGTTTGTTCAAAAAAACAGCGAGGTCGGATCACCTGAGTGGCTATGCGGGGTAGAACCCAGCCTTTGGCTGGGGGAGGGCTAGCTGGGGCTGCTTGTTGCCGCTGCCCCGCTTCATCACATATTCGGATAATTGGGCCCGGAGCCCCCCTGTGGCGGCGTCCAGATAATGTTTTGACTGGGGTCCTTGATATCGCAGGTTTTGCAGTGGATGCAGTTGGCGGCGTTGATCTGCAGTTTGGGCGCGCCTTCCATTTCAAGCACTTCAAACACCCCTGCCGGGCAGTAGCGTTGGGCGGGTTCGGCCCAGGTGGGCAGATTGACCTCGACCGGAATGCGCTCGTCCTGCAGCTTGAGGTGGCAAGGTTGATCCTCGTCGTGACTTGTGTTGGCCAGATACACAGACGAGAGCTTGTCAAAGCTCAGCTTGCCATCGGGTTTGGGATAAGGGATGGGCTTGCAGCGGCTGGCCACGCGCAACTGACGGTAGTCGTGAGCCTTATCGAGCAGCTTGAAGGGCGAGTTTGCGCCAAACAGCCGTTGCTCCAGCCAGTTGAAGGCACCGCCCAACCAGGGACCATAGCGATGAAGAGCCGCGCCGAAGTTGCGCGCCGCCTTGAGTTCGCGGGCCAGCCAGCTCTGGTGCAGCTCGTCACCATACTGGGCCAGATCCCGGCCCCCTTCATCGCCCCCCCGCAGCGCCATCGCGACGGTTTTTGCCGCCAGCATCCCCGATTTCATGGCGGTGTGGATCCCCTTGATGCGGGAAAAGTCGAGGGTGCCGGCATCGCAGCCGATCAGCAGGCCGCCCGGGAAGTGCATACGGGGCAGGGCGTGCCAGCCCCCCTTGGTGATGGCGCGGGCGCCATAGCTGATGCGTTCACCCCCTTGCAACACGCCGGCGATAAGCGGGTGATGCTTGAGGCGCTGGAATTCGTCGAACGGGCTGAGCCAGGGATTCTGGTAGTTGAGATCGACAATCAGCCCTACTGCCACCTGATCCCCCTCCATGTGATAGAGATAGAAGCCACCGTGGCTATTGCCGCCCCCCTGCTTGCCAAGGGGCCAGCCACTACCGTGTAGCACCTGTCCCGCTTTGCCTTGGCCAGCAGGCAGTTGCCACAGCTCCTTGAA
The DNA here is from genome assembly GCF_027706185.1 of Aeromonas sp. Y318-3. Lineage (NCBI taxonomy): Bacteria > Pseudomonadati > Pseudomonadota > Gammaproteobacteria > Aeromonadales > Aeromonadaceae > Aeromonas > Aeromonas sp. Y318-3. The sequence continues at coordinate 22,380 of NZ_JAPDCN010000023.1, read as the reverse complement.
GCCGATGGCATAGTGCTGGGGCTGGGCAGGGCTGGCCAGGTTGAAGTCGGCGATCAGCTGCTTGCCGAGATGACCGCGGGCCCCTTCGGCAAAGAGGGTGTAGCGACCGAGCAGTGCCATGCCGGGCACATGATCAGCTTTTGGATTGCCCGCCCGATCCAGCCCCAGATCGCCGGTGATGACCCCCTTGACCCGGCCCGCTTCCATGATAAGTTCGCTGGCGGTAAATCCCGGGTATATTTCGACTCCCAGTTTTTCCGCCTGTTGGCCAAGCCAGCGGCAGAGATTGCCCAGACTGACCACATGGCAACCCTCATTGTGCATCCGGGGCGGCACCGCCCAAGCGGGGAGTTGCAGGGAGCGTTGCTCGCTTTGCAGCAGATGCACCTGATCGTCGTTGACCGGTACGCCGAGCGGCGCTTGCTGCCAGCAATCCGGCAGCAGCTCTTGCAAGGCGACGGGATCAAACAGGGCGCCGGAGAGCAGATGGGCGCCAATTTCGGTCCCCTTCTCCAGCAGACAGACAGAGAGAGTGGCATCCTGCTGTTTCAGGGCGATGGCTGCACTGAGCCCCGCCGGACCGCCGCCGACGATGACGACATCAAATTCCATTGCTTCCCGTTCCATCTTGCCTCTGCGCTCTGGTTGGCCTAGGGTAATGCTGGTAGTTTACGTAAACGTAAAGCAGTTGTAAGCAAAGCTGAGCAAGAAAAAGCAAAAAATCAGGGAAGAGAGTACTGCAACAAACGCAGAGGCACACTAATGAATTCAATCCAAAGAGACGAGGCATGACCCCATGAAGCTGCTGGTCGCGATCAAACGGGTAGTCGACTACAACGTCAAGATCCGGGTGAAGGGAGACGGCTCCGACGTGGAGCTCGCCAATGTGAAGATGGGGATCAACCCCTTTTGTGAAATTGCGGTGGAGGAGGGGGTCAGGCTGCGGGAAGCCGGGGTTGCCAGCGAACTGGTGGTGGTGACCTTCGGCCCTGACGCTGCCGCCGAGCAACTGCGCCATGGGCTGGCGCTGGGGGCGGATCGGGCGCTGCATTATGTCACCGATGAGACGCTCACCCCGCTGACGGTTGCCCGCGCCTTGCACAAGGTGTGTGGGCAGGAGCAGCCGGATCTGGTGCTGCTTGGCAAGCAGTCCATCGATTCAGACAACAATCAGGTGGCCCAGATGCTGGCTGCCCTAAATGATTGGCCGCTGGCGACCTGCGCGTCAGCCCTCAAGGTGGAAGCGGGAGAACTGCTGGTGACTCGCGAAATCGACGGTGGCCTCGAGACCCTGGGCATGCCGTTGCCTGCGGTGGTGAGCGCCGATCTGCGTTTGAATGAACCGCGTTTTGCCTCGCTGCCGAACATCATGAAGGCCAAGCGCAAGCCGCTTGATAGCGCTCCGTTCTCGACACTCGCCGTTGAGGTGGCCAACCAGACCCGTTTGCTCGGGGTGATGGCGCCGCCAGCCCGCAGCGCCGGGATCAAGGTGGGCTCGGTGGACGAGCTGGTGGACAAACTCAAACACGAAGCGAAGGTGCTGCCATGAGCGTGCTGATCATTGCCGAACATCATCAGGGCCATCTGGCCGACAACGTGGCACAACTGGTGACCGCCGCCGGATCCATCGGCGGTCAAGTTGACCTGCTGTTGCTGGGTCAGGGGCTGACCGAGGCGGGTGAACAGGCGGCAGCCCTCAGCGGTGTCGACAAGGTTCTGCTTGCCGAGCATCCCCTGCTGGTCGACGGGCTGCTGGATGGGGTCGACAAGCTGCTGGCCAGCTGGTGCGAAGGTTACAGCCACTGCCTGATGGCGGCGAGTACCATGGGCAAGGCGCTGCTGCCACAGGTAGCGGCTCGGCTCGGGGTGGAGATGCTCTCCGAGGTGACGGCTATCGAGAGCAGCGACACCTTCCTGCGCCCCATCTATGCGGGCAATGCCATCGCCAGAGTGGCAAGCTCGGCGCCCGTCAAGGTGATGACGGTGCGGGCCACCGCGTTTGCCAAGGCGGCGACAGGCGGGCAGGCTCCCATCGAGCACTTGGCCGTGCCTGAATTCGCTGGTCGTACCCGGCTGGTGGAGCGCCGCGCGGTGCGCTCCACCAGGCCCGAACTGACCGCCGCCCGGGTAGTTGTCTCCGGTGGCCGGGCTCTGGGCTCCAAGGCGCAATTTGCCCTGATTGAGGCGCTGGCCGACAAGCTGGGTGGGGCGGTGGGGGCATCGCGAGCCGCCGTTGATGCGGGATATGTTGCCAACGATCTGCAAGTGGGGCAGACCGGCAAGGTGGTGGCGTCCGAGCTCTATATCGCGGTCGGCATTTCGGGGGCCATCCAGCATCTGGCGGGGATGAAGGAGTCGAAGGTGATTGTGGCCATCAACAAGGACAGCGATGCCCCCATCTTTCAGGTGGCGGACTACGGGCTGGTGGGGGATCTCTTCACTCTGCTTCCGGAGCTCACCGCCAAACTGTAAATTTGTCAGAAATGGCTGAGCTGTGGTCGTTTATGCGCTCTGCCCGCCATTTCTGTGCATGTTCCCTGCAAGCCCTGACCCGTTCAGGGCTTTTTCTACTGCAAGGGGGATGCAGAGTGACGGTAAAAGGTTGAGCCAGCTCCCAAAAAGCCTTTGATCCGCTGGCTGCTCTTGTGTAAAACCTGACAAGTCATCGATTACTCTCATCCACTCACGGAAAGCGTCATGAGCAAACAGATTTACAACTTCTGCGCCGGCCCCGCCATGCTGCCGGTTGAAGTCATGGAGCGCGCCCAGCGCGAATTTTGTAATTTTCAGGGGCTGGGAGCCTCGGTCATGGAGCTTTCCCATCGCGGCAAGCCCTACATGGCGGTTGCCGAGAAGGCCGAAGCGGATCTGCGCGAACTGCTGGCGGTGCCGGACAACTACAAGGTGCTCTTCATGCACGGTGGCGGCCGCGGTCAGTTCTCTGCCGTACCCATGAACCTGCTGGGCGGGGCCAACAAGAAGGCGGACTTCCTGCTGACCGGCGTCTGGTCCCAGAGCGCGGTGGATGAAGCCAAAAAGTATGGCGATATCCAGACCTTCCAGGGGGTTGCCAAGAACGAGCAGGGGATCTCTCACCTGTTGCCGACCCCGGCGTTTCGCGCCGATGCGGCCTATGTTCACTACTGCCCGAACGAAACTATTGACGGCATCGAGATGTTTGACATCCCGGCTACCGGCGAGGTGCCGCTGGTGGCGGATCTCTCCTCCACCATTCTCTCCCGTCCTCTCGATGTGAGCCGCTTTGGTATCATCTATGCCGGTGCCCAGAAAAATATCGGGCCGTCCGGGCTTGCCATCGCCATCGTGCGCGATGATCTGCTGGAGCAGGCCAGAGCCGATGTCCCCTCGATTTTCGACTACAAGCTCACTGCCAAGAACGACTCCATGTTCAACACACCGCCCACCTACGCCTGGTATCTGGCCGGCCTGGTGTTCGAGTGGCTCAAGGAACAGGGTGGCCTCGAGGCGATGGAAGCGCGCAACAAGGAGAAGGCAGACTTCCTCTATGACTATCTCGATCAGTCGAGCTTCTACGGCAATCAGGTGGATGTCAGCTGCCGTTCGCGCATGAACATCCCGTTCCAGCTGAAAAATGCCGAGCTGGACAAGCAGTTCTTGGCCGAATCGGAAGCTGCTGGCCTGCTGGCCCTCAAGGGGCACCGTATTGTCGGTGGCATGCGCGCCAGCATCTACAACGCCATGCCGCTGGATGGGGTGAAGGCACTGGTGAGCTTTATGGATGGCTTTGCCAAACGCCACGGCTGAGAAGAGAGTACTTACATGCCTGCTGGCGGCCTCTCGTGACAACTCGTGAGCCGCTTCCAGCTATTACAGTGATTCAAGACGCCGGGGATACCCCGGCGTCTTTTTTTCAACAGAACCAGCGCGCTGGCGTTTACCGTGCGATTTCCCCTGAAAGTGCCCTTGCCGAGCGGGACGCAGGCTGTTAACGTCCGGACAGGCGTTTATTTTTGAGATAGCACAGGAAGTCTATGAATTCGTTGCGTTTGGAACCCATTTCTCGTGTGGCCGGTGAGGTCAATCTGCCCGGCTCCAAGAGTGTCTCTAACCGTGCGCTGCTGCTGGCGGCGCTGGCTCGTGGCACCACCCGTCTGACCAACCTGCTCGACAGCGATGACATTCGTCATATGCTGGCTGCGCTGACCCAGCTCGGGGTCAAGTACAAGCTCTCCGCCGACAAGACCGAGTGTACGGTGCAGGGCCTGGGCCGCAGCTTTGCGGTAAAAGAGCCGGTCAATCTGTTCCTTGGCAACGCCGGTACCGCCATGCGCCCGCTCTGCGCCGCCCTGTGCCTCGGCTCCGGTGAATATACCCTGGGCGGCGAGCCGCGCATGGAAGAGCGTCCCATCGGCCATCTGGTGGATGCCCTGCGTGAAGCAGGTGCCCATATCCAGTACCTGAAACACGATGGTTATCCGCCGCTGGTGGTGGATGCCAAGGGGCTGTGGGGCGGCGATGTGCACGTCGATGGCTCCGTCTCCAGCCAGTTCCTGACCGCGTTTTTGATGGCGGCGCCGATGGCGGCCGGTGATACCCGGATCCACATCAAGGGGGAGCTGGTCTCCAAGCCTTATATCGACATCACCCTGCACATCATGAAGCAGTTCGGGGTGGTCATCGAGCACGACAACTACAAGCTGTTCTACATCAAGGGCAACCAGACCTACATCAGCCCGGGTGACTTTCTGGTGGAAGGGGATGCCTCGAGCGCCTCCTACTTCCTCGCGGCGGGCGCCATCAAGGGCAAGGTGCGGGTCACCGGTATCGGCAAGCACAGCATTCAGGGTGATATCCACTTCGCCGACGTGCTGGAGAAGATGGGCGCGCGCATCACCTGGGGTGATGATTTCATCGAGGCGGAGCAGGCGCCGCTGCACGGAGTGGATATGGACATGAACCATATTCCCGATGCGGCCATGACCATCGCGGTTGCCGCGCTGTTTGCCGAGGGGCCGACCTCCATTCGCAATATCTACAACTGGCGGGTGAAGGAGACCGATCGTCTGCACGCCATGGCGACCGAGCTGCGCAAGCTGGGCGTTGAAGTGGAGGAGGGGCATGACTTTATCACCGTGACCCCGCCGACCCAGCTCAAGCATGCCGAGATCGATACCTACAACGATCACCGTATCGCCATGTGCTTCTCGCTGGTGGCGCTGTCGGATACCCCGGTCACCATCAATGATCCCAAGTGCACGTCGAAGACCTTCCCGGATTACTTCGACAAGCTGGCCAGTATCAGCCAGCGTGGCTGATCACTGACAAACCCGTCATCACCGACGCTTCGGGCCCGCGCTGAGCGGGCCTTTTTGCCTTCCTCACCAGTATCGTCATTTCGCTTAGCATCATTTCAATAACTTGCAAGATTGCCATATAAAATAGTTTTGTAATTGCTGTAATTTCCTATTTACACATGCCCTGTCGCGGGCTATGTTGAGATTTCCTAATCGCAGTCATCTAGCAGGAAGCCTTGTCATGCAGCATCAAACCGACGACGTTCGTATCAGTGAAATCAAAGAGTTATTACCCCCGGTTGCGGTGCTTGAGAAGTTTCCGGCTACCGAGGTGGCCTCGTCCACCGTTTTTGAATCCCGTCAGGCCATTCACAATATCCTGGCTGGCGAAGATGATCGTCTGCTGGTGGTGATTGGTCCTTGCTCCATCCATGATCCGGTTGCCGCGCTGGAGTACGGCAAGCGCCTCAAGGCGTTGCGCGACGAGCTGAAAGGTCAGCTGGAGATCGTGATGCGGGTCTACTTCGAAAAACCGCGCACCACAGTGGGCTGGAAGGGGCTGATCAACGATCCGTACCTCGACAATAGCTGCAAGATCAACGACGGTCTGCGCATTGGTCGCAAGCTGTTGCTGGATCTCAATGACATGGGGCTGCCGACTGCCTCCGAGTTCCTCGACATGATCACCCCGCAATATGTGGCGGATCTGATGAGCTGGGGTGCGATCGGCGCTCGTACCACCGAATCCCAAGTGCACCGCGAGCTGGCCTCCGGTCTCTCCTGTCCGGTGGGCTTCAAGAATGGCACTGACGGCACCATCAAGGTTGCCATCGATGCCATTGGCGCTGCCAGTGCGCCGCACCACTTCCTGTCGGTCACCAAATACGGTCACTCCGCCATCGTGGCGACCCGCGGCAACCCGGACTGTCACATCATTCTGCGTGGTGGTCGTGAGCCGAACTACAGCGCGGCCCATGTCAGCGAAGTTGTGAAGGGGCTGGAGAAGGCCGGTCTGCCCCAGAAGGTGATGATCGACTTTAGTCATGCCAACAGCAGCAAGCAGTTCAAGAACCAGATGGTGGTGGCCGAGGATGTGGCCGGTCAGCTGCGTGCCGGCAGCAAGGCGGTGTTTGGTGTGATGGTGGAGAGCCATCTGGTAGAAGGCCGTCAGGATCTGGTGGAAGGGTGTGAACTGACTGTTGGTCAGAGCATCACCGATGCCTGCATCGGTTGGGCTGATACCGAAGTGCTGCTGCGCAACCTGGCTGATGCCGTCGCAACCCGTAACGCCCGTTAAAGCTATCCTAGCGGCGCTGTTAATAGTCAGCGCGCCGCTGGAACAGCAACGATGCCATTCGGCCAAATCGAATCAATAAAGCAAAAGCGCGACCCTCGGGTCGCGCTTTGTCGTTGGTGAAGTGGATTACCAGCGGTAGGTTTTCAGCAGAGCCTCCAGTTTCTGACACTGCTCCACCAGCTGGATGCTGGCGAGATTGGCGGCGTGCGCCTGACCCAGGGTGTCGTTGGAGGTGTTGCGAATATCGCTCACCGAGCTGTCTACCTCATGGCAGACCCTGTCCTGCTCTTCGGCCGACTGGGCCATCTGGGCGTTGAGGTCGTTGATGCGGGCGATGCGCTCGATGATGTTCTGCATGGCTGCCAGGGTCGCTTCGGTCTTGCTGATGCTCTCATCGGCTTTGCTTTTTGCATCCCCGATCACCGTAACTGCGCTCTGGGCCTCATTTTGCAGGGCGGCGATCATCTGTGAGATCTCTTCGCTGGCGGCGCGGCTGCGGTTGGAGAGGGCCCGCACTTCATCGGCTACTACCGCAAAGCCACGGCCTTGCTCACCTGCCCGGGCCGCTTCAATTGCAGCGTTAAGGGCCAGCAGGTTGGTCTGATCGGCAATCCCCTTGATCACCTCGAGTACGCCGTCAACCGCCAGGCAGCGGCTGTCGAGTTGCTGGATCACCTGATCCACCCGATCGATCTCTGCCGACATCTCGCCCATATCGGTGATGGAGTGCTGGGCGAGGCGACTGGTGTCAGCGGCATCCTGATTGGTGAGGGCGGAGAGCTCGGCGCTGTGGCGGGCATGTTCGCGCACTTCATGAGAGCTGGCGGCCAGTTCGCTCACGGCGGCGGCGACCTGGGTGGTCATCCCCTCTTGCTGGCGGGCCGAGTTTTCGGTCTGGGTGGCGACTTGACGGATCTGGTTCGACTCCTGATAGAGCTGGTGGGTCGCCCCTTCCACCTCCTGCAGGCTGTGGCGGAAGCCCTGCACCATATCATTGACGGCGCGGGTCATCTGGCCCAGTTCATCCCGGCTGTGATTGACCAGGGGGAGGGCGAGGTCGCGCTCTTTGGCCATCCGGATCATGGTGAGCTGCAGCTGGCGCAGGGGGTGTTTCACGTAACGTTGCAATACCCACCAGAGCAAGCCGAAGCCGATGCTGAAGACGGCGGCCAGGCTGCCGCTCAGGATCAGGTTGTTGTGGCGGATCTCGCCGAAGGTGTGGCTGAGGTCATAACTGATCCGCACTGCCCCCATCACGGTTCCTTCATTGACCTGGTGACAGGTGAGGCACTGGGTGCCGCGATACTCCTTGTAGGCTTTGAACGGTTTGATCAGGATGAGCCGGTTGCCCTGCTGCTCCAGGATGGCTTCGCCCTGATTGATGGCACGCTCATCGAGGAGATCCTGCGCTTTCTGATCCGGATGACCCGGGCCAAACAGGTTGCTTACTGCTGGTGCGCGCACCAGACGGGCCTCAACGATGCCCGCTTCACTCTTGAGTTTGGTCTGCACTATCTGCCGGTTGGCCATGCCACCTGTCATCATCAGCACGTTCACCTGATCCATATAGGTGTTGGCCATGCTCTCAACTTTCTCCTCTGCCAGCCGGATGGCGAGATCCCGTTGCAGCCAGGCGGAGAGTTCGAAGCAGAGGCCAAAGGTGGTGCTGATGACCAGCGCAAGAGGGAGGAATATTTTCCAGTTCAAGGAGAGGTTATGCATTTTGGGCAAGTTCCATGCGCTTGGTGTTGTTATGTGATCCCGTATCATCTTGATCGTAGACGAAGAAACGGCGGGAGATGGTTCTCTATCGGCACACGATAACCACTCTTGAGTAAATAATCTGTTAAGCAGATCGGTAATGCAGGTTGCCAAAATGCCTTTCGGGAGAGGGGCTGCTCCTCGGGTTGATCCAGAACAAATTTCCAGTAACGATAATCGTTATCATTGTCATTATTTGCTGATAATAGTGACCATCATGAATCTGACCCCTTCCATGACCGGTATTGCCACGCCGGATCCCCTCAAGTTTGCTTTTAGCGCCAAGACCTCGGCTCACGCCAGTCGGGGAGGGATGCGCCCCTTCCCGCTGGATGAGGCTGGCTGGCAGAGTTGGTGGCAGCGAGAGAGTGAAGCTGAAGAGCGCGCCCTCTACATCCACATTCCGTTTTGCCGAAAGCGCTGCAGCTTCTGCAATTTCTTTGAAAATGGCGCCAATCCGGCGCGGATCAACCGCTATGTCAACGCCTTGTGCGCCTCCCTTGCGCAGGCGGCTGACACCCCGCTGGCGCAGAGCATGCCATTTTCAGCCGTCTATGTAGGGGGCGGTACGCCGACCGACATGAGCGCCGACGAGCTGGCCATGCTGGCCGCCGTGATCCGCCGTTTTCCGCTGGCGGCGGATGCCGAGGTGACACTGGAGGGGCGGCTCAACGGCTTTGATGAAGAGAAATGGCAGGTGGCGCTGGCGGGGGGCTTCAACCGCTTCTCATTCGGGGTGCAGAGCTTTGATACCCGGGTGCGTCAGCAGGCGGCCCGTTTCGATGACAGGGAGACGCTGCTGACCCGTCTGGGTGAGCTGACCCGGGATGATGCGGCTGTGATCGTGGCGGATCTCATCTTTGGTCTGCCCGGTCAGGATGATGCCGTGTGGCAGCAGGATATCCGCGATGTGATGGCGAGTGGTGTACACGGGGTCGATCTCTACCAGCTCATCGCCATGCAGGGCACCAATCTGGAGCGGGCGCAGGAGAAGGGCACTCTGGATTGGCTCGCCGATGGCCAGCAGCGGGCGGCCATGTATGCCTATGGCGGGGCGCAACTGGAAGCTCACGGCTGGGAGCGTCTCTCTTGCAGTCACTGGCGGCGCAGCCCGGCCGAGCAGAGTCGTTATAACCAGATGGCCAAGCGCGGTGCGGAGATCCTCCCCTTTGGTGCCGGTGCGGGGGGCAGTATTCTTGGTCACGGCTTGATGTATGGGCGGGATCTGGCCCCCTGGCATGACGCGCTGGCCAGTGGCAAGCGGGCGCCCGGGATGGTGATGGGGCGCAATCCCAATGCAAGGATGGACGGTCTGCTGCGTGGCGCCCTCGACAGTGGCGTGCTGGCGCTGGATCGTCTGCCAGCGCCTTTGCTGACCCACCTGATGCCGCTTTTTGCCGCCTGGCAGCAGCACGGGCTGGCCGAGGTCGAGAATGCACGGTTGCAACTCTCCCTCGCCGGACGCTTCTGGAACGTCAATATGCAGGCTGGCTTGTTCGAGTTCTTGCAGCTCAATCCGCTCGATGGTTCAGCGCCGCCCAGCCATGGTACTGCCGCGGTACGCCATTCGCTGGTTTGAGCCCGAGCGGAGCATTTGCACGGAGCGCTTACATGGCTCCGAGCGATCCATAACGAAAGAGGGAGCCTTGCAGGCTCCCTCTTTTGGCTTGGCAGTTAGCGTCGCGCGAGCTTACTCGTCGCTGCTCTCCTGATAGCTGTCGCGCATCGCCTTGGGCAGGCGGCGCATCGGAGTAAAGCCGATATCCTCGCCCACCACTTCCCGCTTGCGGGCCGGTGCAGGTTTTTTGCTGGCGTCACCCTTGGCTTTGCCCTTGCCCGCGGCTGGCTTGCCCTTGGCATTGCTGCTCTTGGCGTTGGCATGACCGCGAGACCGAGGCGGGTTCTGCACCGGCTTGCTGCCCGGCAGAGTCTGGCGACTCGGCTTGCCGCTTGGCTCATACCCTTCCAGGATCTCCACGGACAAGGATTGGCCGATCAGGGCTTCGATCGCCTTGAGCTGACCCAGCTCGTCCTGACTGACCAGCGAGATGGCCTCGCCGCCACGACCGGCGCGGCCGGTACGGCCGATACGGTGGATGTAATCCTCCGCCATCTGGGGCAGTTCAAAGTTGATCACGTAGGGCAGTTGATCGATATCGAGACCGCGGGCGGCGATATCGGTCGCCACCAGCACCCGCACCTCGCCACTGCGAAAATCGGCCAGCGCCCGGTTGCGGGCACCCTGGCTCTTGTCACCGTGGATCGCCACGGTATTGAGGCCATCTTTTTGCATCTGCTGGGCGAGGCGGTCGGCGATCTGCTTGGTGCGAACAAACACCAGCACCCGCTGCCAGTTGCCACGGCCAATCATGTGGGAGAGCAGCTCGCGGCGGCGTTCCCGATCCACCTGAATGATGCGTTGGGTTACCTGCTCGGCAGCAGTATTGCTGGGGTCAACCTCGATCAGGGTGGGGTCGTTCAGCAGATCATCCGCCAGCGCCTTGATGTCGTTTGAGAAGGTGGCAGAGAAGAGCAGGGTTTGCCGCTCTGCAGGCAGCGCCTTCATGATGCGGCGGATGTCGACGATAAAGCCCATGTCGAGCATGCGATCCGCTTCATCCAGCACCAGCACTTCCAGCTGGCTCAGGGTCAGGGCGCCCTGGGTCAGCAGATCCAGCAGACGGCCCGGGGTGGCGACCAGAATGTCCACCCCCAGCTTGATGGCGTCCAGATTGGGCTTGATGCTGACACCGCCATAGGCGATCAGAGTCTTGAATGGCAGGTGGTGGGCATACTTGATGATGCTCTCGCCCACCTGTGCCGCCAGTTCGCGGGTCGGGGTCAGTACCAGTGCGCGCACCTGACGACGGCCACGACCATGGTTGGCCAGCAGACGCTGCAACATCGGCAGGGTGAAACCGGCCGTTTTGCCTGTGCCTGTCTGAGCGCCGCCGAGCACATCCTGACCGGCCAGAATGGCCGGAATCGCTTGCTGCTGGATGGGGGTTGGCTGTTCGTAACCCAGCTCCTTGACGGCCCGCAGAATATGCGGAGACAGACCCAGTTCGTTGAATGACATGTTCGAGAGAAACTCCTGAGATGAGCCTTTGGCTCAACGGGCAGCCAGCGTGTTGGGGCCAGCCACGATATGGAAAAGATAGTGGGGCCGTAATATAGCAAAAGAGCGGCCGCTGCGCAGTAGCTGTCGCACCGGCCGCCATAGAATCGTTCAACGCAGTGGCGTAAAACGGTGCGGGAGCATCAGAGCATCTCGCGGATCTGCTCGGCCAGGCTCTCCGGTTTGGCCTGGGGGGCAAAGCGCTCTACCACATTGCCATCGCGGTCGATCAGGAACTTGGTGAAGTTCCATTTGACGTTTTCCAGCCCCAGAAAGCCCGGTTTCTGCTGCTTGAGCCACTGGTAGAAGGGGTGGGCATGCTCACCGTTGACATCGCACTTGGCCATGATCGGGAAGGTGACCGGATAGTCGAGGGAGCAGAAGCGGGCAATCTCGTCCGCATCCCCCGGCTCCTGATTGCCAAACTGGTTGCAGGGGAAGCCCAAAATCACCAGCCCCTTGGGGCCGAGCTCCCGATAGAGCGTTTCCAGCCCTTCATATTGGGGAGTAAAGCCGCAGCGACTGGCCACGTTGACCACCAGCACCACCTTGCCCGCCAGTTGAGTCAGCGGGTAGGGGGTACCATCCAGTCGTTGCAAAGTGAGATCGGGCAGAGGCATAAGAAGATCCTTTCGTGGGTGATGCGCGGGTTGTGCCGTGAGTGGTTCGGTCGGGGACAGAGACAAGCGCCGGATGAACAGCAACATGGCGATGCGGATACGGTATCGGCTGGCTCTTGGAACCGCAAGGAGGCCGCGGCGCCTCCTCGTACCGATTGCAAGGGCCATCACAGTTTCGACAGCCAATACGCCTGTTGGCGGAGCGGGATCACAACTGGCGATAAAAAGCGGGGAAGCGAGCAGCAACTCGCGTATTGATGTTGGGACTTCTCAAGAGAAGCAAACCGGTTTGTGACTTTGCCGGTAAGTCGCTACAAAGCGCCCTCTTTCCACTCATTGTGAGCCAATCTTGGACTATCAAGCTGCCATGGATGCCATTTACACCCGGGGATGGGTGATAGTGGATGATTTTTTGACTGCCGCCGAGGTGGATGCCCTCAAAGCCTGTTTGCCAGGCGAATGGCAACCGGCCGGGATCGGCCGTGACGCCCTGCACCAGGGCAATCCCGACATTCGCCGTGACCAGATCCACTGGCTGGAGCCCTCCCTCGGTGCGCCGGTGGCCGACTACCTCGCCCGGATGGAGTCCCTGCGTCTTGCCGCCAACCGGATGCTGATGCTGGGATTGTTCGACTACGAGGCCCACTTCGCCCGCTATCGCAGCGGGGATTTTTACGCCACCCATCGGGATGCCTTTGCCGGTCGCTCCAACCGCCGTCTTACCACCGTATTTTACCTCAACAACGACTGGCTGCCCGAAGCGGGTGGAGTGCTGCGCATGTATGACGACAAGGAGCAGTTTCTGATGGATGTGAGCCCCAAGGGGGGCCGGCTGGTCATGTTTCTCTCCGAGGAGTTTCCCCACGAGGTACTGCCTGCCAATCAGGAGCGCTACAGTATTGCCGGCTGGTTTCGGGTCAATGGCAACGGCATGGGAAGGGTCGATCCCCCGCGCTGAGGGGCAATGTGTCCCGATTTTGACACAGGGGAGACTTTTCACTGCAAGAAGTGGGGTCATGGGTCTCCCATCAGCTGACAAGGGTTGATCTCCCTTGCTACACTGGCGCGCACTTATGTTCGTATCTGGCTTCGTCCGGTTTTTATGGTGGTTGGCTTATCAAATGGTCATGACGAGGCCGCTTTTCCCAAGGGATCACATCTAATGAAGAACATGCATGTCTTGCTGCTGTGCGGCGGCGGTGGCTCAGAGCACGAAGTTTCTCTGCGCAGCGCCAATTTCCTCGAGCAACAACTGGGCCTTCTGCCCGGTGTCGAAGTGACCCGCGTCGAGATGTTCGCCGATCGCTGGCTCAGTGCCGATGGCCGCGAGTGCAAGCTGGGGCTCGACAAGCTGCTTTCGTTCGACAGCGTGGCCCGTCCGGTGGATTACGTGGTGCCCTGCATCCACGGCTACCCGGGTGAGACCGGCGATCTGCAATCCTTCCTCGAATTGGCTGGATTGCCTTATCTCGGTTGCGATGCCGAGGCGAGCAAGATCTGCTTCAACAAGATCAGTACCAAGCTGTGGCTCTCCGCCATCGGCATTCCCAACACCCCATACCTGTTCCTGACCGAGCAAAATGAGGCGGCGCTGGCCGAGGCCAAAGCCGCGCTGGCCAAGTGGGGCAAGGTCTTTATCAAGGCGGCTTCCCAGGGCTCTTCCGTTGGTTGCTACTCTGCCAGCAACGAAGCGGACCTGGTGAAAGGTATTGCCGATGCCTTTGGTTACTCCGAACAGGTTCTGATCGAGAAAGCGGTCAAGCCGCGTGAGCTGGAAGTGGCGGTTTACCAGTATGGTGACGAGCTGGTGGCGACTTATCCGGGCGAGATCTGCGTGCCGCAGGACAAGTTCTACACCTATGAAGAGAAGTACAGCAGCGCCAGCCATACCGAGACGGCACTGCGTGCCGAGGGGCTGACCCAGGCGCAGGCCGATGCGATCCACGAGTATGCCCTCAAGGCGTTCCGTCAGCTGAAACTGACCCATCTCTCGCGCATCGACTTCTTCCTGACCGAGGAGGGGGAGATCCTGCTGAATGAAATCAACACCTTCCCGGGCATGACCTCCATCTCCATGTTCCCGAAACTGCTGGAGCATCACGGTCACCGCTTCGCCGACTACCTTGAGCAGATCCTGCGCAAGGCCAGCTAAGCGTGCTCTCCCGCTCGCGGGATGAAGAAGAACCCAATAAAAATCCCCGCCAATCGGCGGGGATTTTTTATGCCTTTATCAAGCGGGGCAGGCCAGCTTGAAGGGATAAACAGGCGGGGAGGGGATGACTCTTCCCCGCCTGTTGCTACCTGTGGGTGTTACCGACCGTTAGCCGCGAGCCACCCGAAAGCGCACGCTGCGGGAGTGGCACGGCGCCAGCTCGCCAAACTCGCCAGCGGCCAGTTCAAGGGGCTGGGGCTGCTCGTCCATTCGCACCGCTTGCCAGTCGCTCAGGGCGTGTTCGCTGCTCACTTTGCCACCCTTTAGTACCGCCTGCTCGCTCGGGTTGTAGACCCGGATCACCAGCGCCTCTTCATCTTCGGCTTTCTTCAGGGCGCTCAGCACCGGACCGGACGGATCCATGGTGAGCAGACTGAAGTGGAGCGGGGTGGTGAAGCTCGCCTTGTTGAGCTTCATGGCATCGAACGGGATCTTGTTGTAGCAGCGCACCGGGGTGAGGTAGCTGCGCGCCGCCTGCATCACGTTGGCGCTGATGTGATCGCCGGCAAACGCCAGCAGGCTGAAACGGCAGCTGAGCTTGCCACGCACCTGGGAGTCCGGGGTGGGCAGCTTGATGCCGGAGGGGCGACCCGGGCGCAGCAGCAGCTCCTCTTTGCCGAGTACGCCGACCCCGCGCAGCAGGGTGAGTGCTAGGGTGTCACACTGCTCACCGATCACTTCAAACTCGCGCAGACCATCGCTCAGTACCGCCAGCCCCTGCTTGCCATCTTGCAGGGCGACGAAGTTCATCAGCTGCCAGACCGGAATGGGTGCCTCTTTCCACCCTTCTGCCTCCCAGTTCGCCATGGCGCTGTCGCGGGTAGGGCGGGTGATGCAGCCAAATTGGTTATCGGAAACAACTGTGTCGCTCGGGAAGGGGGTGGGGATCAGCACCCGCACCCGGTGATCATCGGCCTGATTGTCGAGCTCCAGCTCGATGTCGATGCGCGGACTCTGATGCGCCAACGTGATGCGGCAGGTGACATCGAGGTGACTGCTGCACTGGCGGCTGGCTCGCTCGGCGAGGTTGGCAGGCAATGCCATACGCAATGTGAGAGTGGCGATGCTCTGCCACGCCTGATGGGTGACCTCGCGGGTCACCGCAAACTCGGTGGAGTAGCGCAGCCACTCGTCCCGCGATGGCGAGTAGTCATACTCGTCGCCATCATCGGAGCCCTCTTCCAGCGTGAGCACCTGATCGAAGGTGGTGCCGCGCAGCTTATCCAGGATCTGCAGGGTGCCGTTGTCATTGAGGGCGATGCGGTAAAAATCGTTCTCCAGCAGCTCGCCGCTGGTCGTCACCGGCTGCTCCAGTCCCGGCTGATTGCCCTCGATATGGAGGGTGCAGTAGCCCATGGCAGGTAGCGGATGGCAGAGCTGGATGTCGTACTCCATAAAGGGGTCGTAGTTGCCGTAGTGCACGATCTGTCTGTCCACCAGACCCGGGTCAATCTCGCGTCTGGCGCGGATGAAATAGGGGACCGGCTGGCCCGCTTCATCGCGCAGGGCAAAGGATTGGGCGCGAATGCGGATGCTGGTGTTGATCACCTCCTGACGGGGGAAAGGCATCAGGTTGAACAGGCAGAGCTTGTCAGCCACCTGTACTCCGTCTTCACAGAGCGCCACCGGCATGTTGTCGACAATCTTGCGCATGTAGAAGCGGATCAGGTTCTCGGCCATGTCGTCGGCCAGAATGAAGCGGGTCATCACCTCCTGATGCACCTTGTCGCTGCAGCAGCAACCGATGCTGTCATGGGCGTGGTTCTTCATGATCTCCTTCCACATCTTCTCGAGCAGCCCGTGGTGGTACTCGAAGCCGAGCGCCCAGGCGATGCTCGCCAGCGGTTCGAGGATGTTGACGATCTTGTTCTCGATGGCGGCGTGGGCCAGCTTGATGTCCATCCGGGTGGAGGAGATGGTGCGGTGCACCCGCATGTATTTGCCGTCGTTGAACTCCCCCTTGAGGGTGGCCAGTTGGTCGCGGCACGCCTCGATGCGCTCGAAGACCTGCTCGAAGCGGCTCATGTGGAATTCACGTTGGGGGTAGATCTCGCGAAGCTTGTCGATGATGGCGAAGATGTTCTGCTGCAGCGGCATCTGGTCGTGGCCGTTGGGCAGCAGGATATCCTGGGTCACCGAGGCCTTCTCCAGCACCTCGAAGTAGGATTCGAGCCGCTTGCGCAGGCCCGCTTCATCTTCCGGCAGGTACTTGCCGATGGCGTAGCCGAGCGGCAGCACCTGGGCGGTCACCTCGCTGCCATCGTTGCTCTGCCAGAGGAACTCGGTCTTGTCGGTGCCGTGGCGCTCGGAGCAGCCGCGCCAAAACATGGCCCGATCGATCCCGAAGCCGTTGAAGATGTGGGGCAGCTGGGAGGACATGCCGAACGAGTCGGGCAGGTAACCGATCTTCATCGGCTCGCCAAGGCTAAGGCAGTCGCGCATCCCGTAGAGCAGGTTGCGCAGGATGGACTCGCCGCTCACCTGCATGGTGTCGGTCTGGGTGTACCAGGGGCCGATAATGAGCTTGCCCGCTTCCACCAGCGCCTTCACCCGGGCCTTGTTCTCGGGCTGGATGGCGAAATAATCCTCCAGCACCGCGGTCTGGCCGTCCAGCACATAGAACTTGTAGTCGGGGTCGGATTCAAGCCGCGCCAGGATCTCCGCCATATTGTTGACCAGCAGGATGCGGGACTCCTCGGTGGTGAAGTACCACTCCCGATCCCAGTGCATGTGCGGCGTGATGTGAACTCGTGAAACTGTCATGACAATGATCCTTTGCTGACGCACGGCGGCCCTTGCCTGCCGTGCGGAAAAATAGTCTGTTGAAAAATCGGTAGTGAAGATGAGCCTTACTCTGCGGCGACCACCTGATAGGTGCCGCGCTGCATGGCGTGACGGCGCCAGCCGATCAGCACCACAGTGGAGATAAGGGTGCCCACCAGCGCCGCACCGAGCCAGACGGCGGCAGCCATCAGGGCGCCGTGGCCGCCATCATGGAGCAGGAACAGGGAGAAGATGCCGGCCCCCGGGGTGGAGAGACCAATCCCCATGGCACCCACCATGGCGCCGGTGACCACCGAGCCTGCGAGGAAGGAGCCGATCACCCGGATTGGATCTTCGATGGCCATCGGAATGGCGCCCTCGGTGATCCCTGCCAGCCCCAGCAGCCAGGTGGACTTGCCGGTCTCGATCTCGAAGGTCTGGAACAGGCGCGGCGCCAGCAGGGTGGAGAAGGTGACGGTAAAGGCCGAGACCATCTTGACCGCGCCGAAGATGGCGTAGGGGCCGTAGACGCCGTTGGCCATGGCGCCGAGGCAGAAAGCGTAGGCCGCCTTGTTGACCGGGCCACCCAGGTCAAACGAGCACATAAAACCGAGCAGGGCGCCCAGGACCAGCGCATTGGTGCCGGAGAGGCCATTGAGCCACTCGGTGAGGCTGTTGTTGAGCCAGGCTACCGGCTGGCCGATGACAAACAGCATCAGGCTGCCTGCCACCAGGGTGCCGATCACCGGATAGAGGTAAAAGGTGAGAAAGCCGTTGAAGTTGGGGCTAAGGCGCACATGTTGCTTGACCCAGCGCATCAGGTAACCGGCGATAAGGCCACCGACCACGCCGCCGAGAAAACCGGAGCCAATCATATTGGCGGCCAGTCCCGCCGCAAAGCCCGGGCCCAGCGCCGGTTTGTCTGCCAGCGAGTAGGCGGTATAGGCCGCCAGAACCGGCACCATCAGGGTGCCCAGCATGCCACCGCCGAGTTTTCGGTACATCCAGAGCCAGGAGTTCTCGGTATCAAACAGATGTTGCAGGCCGAAGATCTGGGCCAGCAGCACAGAGACGGCGAGCACGGTACCGCCTGCCACGATCAGCGGCACGGCAAAGGAGATGCCGCTCAGCAGCGCCTGCTTGAGTTCGGTCTTGAGGCTCACCTTCTTGCCGGTCGGCACGTCGCTCTGGCTGGGGTTGGGCGTCGGGGCGGTGCGCCCTGCCTTGGCCGCTTCCAGCGCATCATTGAGGATCCGCTCGGCATGGCGAATGGGCTCGGCCACCGGTGTCTCGATCCGGGGGATACCGGCAAAACGCTCCTGCTCCTTGATGGCCACTTCGGCGGCGAAGATGCAAGCCACCGCAGCATCGAGCGCCTCTTGCGGCAGGCGATCCTCGATGCCGTTGGCACCCTGCTTCTCGACCAGTACCCGAATGCCCAGCTTGCGCCCCGCCTTTTCCAGATACTCGGCAGCCATATAGGTGTGGGCGATCCCCGCCGGACAGGCGGTGACACAGACCACAGTGGGTTGATTTGTATCTAAGTTGTCTTCTTTTGCTGGTTGCTTGCCGCTATCCCCTTCACCATCGAGCAGCGCCATCAGCTGCTCGGCACTCTGGGCCGCCAGCACTGCCTCGCGGGTATCGTCATCCACCAGGGCGGTGGTGAGGGTGGTGAGCAGCTGCATATGGGTCGAGCCCGCCTGATCGGTCGGGATCGCCAGCATGAAGATCAGGTTGACCGGCTCGGGGCCGTCGATCCCCTCCCAGCCCAGCTCCTCGCTTAAGGTTGCGACGGCAAAGGCCGCTTCGCGCACCGCATCGCACTTGCCGTGGGGCACCGCCAGCCCTTCGCCAAGGGCGGTGGGGCCCTGCGCCTCGCGGGCCATGACCGCGGCCAGAAAGGCGGCCTTGTCGTGCAGCTTGCCGGCCTGATCGAGCCGATCAGCCAGGGCATGAATGGCCGCATCCCGATCGGCAAACCGGGTTTGCAGCGTGATGAGATGGGGGCCGGTAAGACTGGTCAGATTCATGATGATCCTCTGTCAGGTTGGCTTGCCAGCAAGCCGTCATGGTGAAAGTGACAGCGATGCTAACAAACCGGCCGACTGATTTTTGTGAGTAGTATCATACAATTCGTTATTTGTATTGTTTTTGTATTGTTTGTTCAAGGTGATTTGTTAGGTCAAATGGGGCTGAGCCGTTTTGTCTGCCATGCAACTGGGGTAGAATGGCGCCTCTTCCATTTATCATGGCGCAGAGCCGACGAGGTGGCCTTTCGTGTCGAAAAAACCCATGTATCGCCAGATAGCCGACACCATCCAGCAGTGGATTGCGCAAGGGGAGCTGGCCCCCGGCGATGCCCTGCCCACCGAAGCCGAGCTACGCGAGCAGTTCGGGGTGAGCCGGGTGACGGTGCGTCAGGCCCTCAAGCAGCTGACCGAACTCAACGTCATCGAGAGCATTCAGGGCAGCGGCAGCTATGTGCGGCAGGAGAAGGTGAACTACGACATCTATCAGCTCACCAGCCTCTACGAGAAGGTGACTGATCCGGCGGCCGAGACCCACAGCGACATTCTCGCCTTCGAGGTGATCAAGGCAAGCAGCGAGCTGGCCGAGCGGCTCAATCTGCTGGAAGGGGCGCTGGTCTACTACGTCAAGCGGGTGCGTTTTATTCGCCAGATCGCGGTAACGCTCGAGGAGACCTGGATGCCGCTCGCCCTCTTCCCCGATCTCAGTTATGCGGTGATGCAGGGCTCCAAGTACCACTACATCGAGGAGGTGAAGCAGCTGGTGATCGACCGCAGCGAGCAGGAGATCATTCCGGTGCTCCCCTCGGCGCAGGTGGTGGAGGCGCTCGGTATCGATCCTGCCAAGCCCATTATCGAGAAGGTTTCCCGTGGCTTCTTGCAAGATGGCACCGTGTTCGAGTTCAGTCGCAACTTCTTCAAGAGCGATGATTACAAGTTCACCCTGGTCGCCCGCCGCGCCAAGGGGTGAGCAGGCGACAGCACCCGAGATAAAAAAGGCCACCACCCTGTTTGCGGTGGTGGCCTTTGTTTTTGGCTGATTGCCGGGCTGAATAGCAGATTGGCTGGTGGTTTGATGCAGCTGATCTACTGCGCTGAGTCTTTGATAACTTCCTCGACCCGCACCTGCAGGCTCCCTTGTGCCAAGGTGGTGACGAGCTGATCGCCACTGTTGACCTGATCGGCGCGGCTGATGACGTCGCCACGCGCAGTACGGGTGATGGAGTAGCCGCGACCCAGAGTAGCAAGCGGGCTCACCCCGTCGAGGCGGGCGGTGAGCATGGCGAGGCGGTGGCTCGCCAGATCCTGGCGTTTGGCAATCAGGGCATAGAGCCGCTCCTCGGCCAGCTGGTGGCGGCGCTTGCCCACGGCCAGCAAACGTTCCGGGCTCTTGCTCTGCAGGCGCAGCTCAAGGTTGGTAAGGCGCCGCTCCCCCTGATGCAACCGCTGGCGCAGCAGTTGCTGCAAACGGGTGGAGAGCTCGTCGAGGCGCTGTGATTGCTGCTCCAGTCGCCGTTTCGGATCCTGATGGTCGAGCCGCTTTTGCAGCAGGATGAAATCGTGGCGGGCGGCGGTTTGCTGGCGGCTCATCGCCTGCAGCAGTCGCTGCTTGAGGTGAACGAGACGCTGGGCACGGGCGCTCTGATCCGGCGCCACCAGCTCGGCGGCGGCCGACGGGGTAGGAGCGCGCAAGTCGGCGGCAAAGTCGCTGATGGTGACATCCACCTCGTGACCCACTGCGCTCACCACAGGTATGGCGGAGTGGGCAATGGCGCGCGCCACCGCCTCTTCGTTAAAGCACCAGAGATCTTCAAGCGACCCGCCACCACGGCCGACGATCAGCACATCCACCTCGGCGCGCTGGTTCGCTTTGGCGATCGCCGCGACGATCTGGCTGATGGCGGCGCTGCCTTGTACCTGGGTCGGGTAGATAAAGATCGGCAGATCCGGCGCACGCCGTTTAAGCACCGTCAGCATATCGTGCAGGGCGGCGCCGGTGGCGGAGGTGATAAGACCCACCGCCCGCGGTTCGCGGGGCAGCGGCCGCTTGCGGCTTTCGTCAAACAGCCCCTCGGCGCCGAGGCGGCGCTTGAGCTCTTCAAAACGCAGCGCCAGCACGCCATCGCCTGCGGGCTGCATCGACTCGATGATCAGCTGGTAGTCGCCGCGCGGCTCATAGAGGGAGACCCGCGCCTGCACCAGTACCTGCATGCCATCCTGCGGGCGAAACGCCACCCGCCGGTTGTTGCCCTTGAACATGGCGCAGCGCACCTGCGCCGACATGTCCTTGAGGGAGAAGTACCAGTGGCCGGAGCTTGGCATCGCCAGATTGGAGAGCTCGCCGGTCAGCCACACCAGCCCCAGATCCTGCTCCAGGATCATGCGCACGGCGCTGTTGAGGCGGGTGACGGTAAAGACCTGCTGCTCGCGGCCGTTCGCCGTACTGGATGGAGTAAATCGGTTCAATGGCGTACCTGTGGTCTGCACCGGCGGGGCCGGGATAAAACAATGGCCGCTATCTTAACCCGAAACAGGGGGAGGGCGTGAAGCAGGAGGCGCCAGCAGCAGAAAAGCAAGATTGGAAACGCTGCCGTTTATTCGGGCAGGCAGTATGGCTCCCTATAAAAGCCCTCGTGCTTGCCTGCATCTAGCCAAGTCGCGGCTTGCCTAGATGCCGTTGATCTCTCAGGTGTTGCTGATGTTCACGGCGCCACCATCTTGACCAACGTTTACTCGCCCCCTGTTTGGAGTAGCTTATGAATCCCTCAATCCGCTTAAGTTTGACGACCCGTTTGCTGCACTGGTCGGTTGCCTTGCTGATGATTGGCCTGACCCTTGTGGGCTATCTGATGGTTAAATTTGAAATATGGGATCTCTATGCCCTGCATAAATCTCTGGGGGTGATTGCACTGATCTTGATCCTGCCCCGCGCCATTTTCCGCCTTGTTAGAGGGTGGCCTGAGCCTGTGC
This sequence comes from Aeromonas sp. Y318-3, assembly GCF_027706185.1. Taxonomy (NCBI): domain Bacteria; kingdom Pseudomonadati; phylum Pseudomonadota; class Gammaproteobacteria; order Aeromonadales; family Aeromonadaceae; genus Aeromonas; species Aeromonas sp. Y318-3. The sequence goes on along the minus strand of NZ_JAPDCN010000023.1, from coordinate 333 downwards.
GTCAATATCCTGTTTACGAGGCATTGGCAGCCAGGGCGATCCACTGGGGTTTGCTGATTTCAACGCTGCTTATTCCGGTGTCCGGTCTCTGTTATTCCGCAGCGGCTGGCCGAGGTGTTGCGATATTTGGCTGGTCTATTATTCCGATGAATCCAGATATCCGTGATCCTGCCAATGTGATTCCATTCAGTGAATCCGTTCGGGATATTGCCCACACAATCCATATTTATTTGCCATATGTCATGCTGGCATTTTTGCTAGGGAAGGTGCGAACAAGTCCCTGATGTGAGATCATGAGCCCCACTTGGCATCAGGGATAAGGTTCAGCATGAA
>NZ_JAPDCN010000022.1:16984-70536 GCF_027706185.1 Aeromonas sp. Y318-3 | reverse complement strand
TCAGAAGTGAAACGCGGTAGCGCCGATGGTAGTGTGGCATTCGCCATGCGAGAGTAGGACACTGCCAGGCACCCAATACAAGAAACCCCGCTCATCGAGCGGGGTTTTTTATTGCCTGCAATTTATTAAATCGTCTGATAATTGTCCCGTTTTATTCCTCTCCCTTTGAATGCCTAGTTTTCCCCGTCGGTTTTACTCATAAAAAACGGTCACAACAGCGTAAAATGGTGCTTTATTTCGTCGGAGATAGCCCATGTTTTGTCCAAAATGCGGCGGTCAAACCCTGCAGAGCGTCAGTCAGAAAGAGTTTCGCTGTGGCTGCGGTTTTCATTTTTTCCAGAATGTGGCGACGGCGGTGATGGTGGCGCTTTGCTGGCAGGACGAGGTGCTGGTTGCGGTGCGTGCCCGCAATCCGGGCAAGGGGTTGCTGGATCTGCCGGGCGGATTTGTCGATCCCGGCGAGTCGCTGGAGGGGGCGCTGGTGCGCGAGTTGCAGGAGGAGCTGGGGCTCGATGTTAGCGCCCAACCTTTTACCTATCTCGGTTCCTTCCCCAATATCTATCCCTACGATGGCATCACCTATCACACCTGTGACACCTTTTTCGCCATCAAGCTGAGTGAAAAACCGGTCATCCAGCCGGCTGACGATGTGGCCGCCTGTCAGTGGCTGAAGATCAGCGATATTCCCTTGCCCCGCTTTGCTTTCGAGTCGACGCGCACCGCTATGGCTCTGCTGCAGCAATCCTCTTTGCAAGCCTGATCCCTGCTGATGACGATGGGGATTGGCAGCGACCATCCCTGTCTCATCCTTGTCCGCTTTTGTCTCGCAGACGCCATTCGTCAGACGGTGAGTGGTATAGTCAGCAGTGGATCCGGATTCAAGGAGCATATCGTGAAGAAGATAGTTCTCATCTTGCTCGGCATCGCCGTGGCGGCCTTGCTGGCCATAGTGACGTTGATAAGCCTTATCGACCCCAATCAATTCAAGCCCCAACTGGCTGAGCAGGTGCGCAAGAGCACGGGCCGGGAACTGGTGATGGCGGGGGAGATTGACTGGCGTTTCTGGCCGAGTCTCGGCCTCTCGCTGGAAAAGGTCGCTCTGCGCAATCCGGCCGGTTTTGCCGAGCCGGATCTGGTTCGTTTCGAACAGGGGGATGCCTCGGTGGCCCTGTTGCCGCTGCTCTCCCATCGACTGGAGATCGGCAAGGTGACCCTGAGTGGCGCCCATCTCTTTATCCAGACCAAGGCGGATGGCAGCTCCAATCTGAGCGGACTGATCAAAGATGCCGCTGCTGATGCAAGCGAACCGGTCGTCCCCGCAACCCCTGCGCCAGCCGCTGATAGCAAGCCCTGGCAGATCAGCTTGCAGGGTGTCGCGCTCTCCCAGGCCAGTGCGCTGGTACAGGATGATCGCAACGGCACATCGCTGCGAATGGATCGCCTCGATCTCGATATGGGGCAGCTGGCCACCGGTCAGTGGGTACCCGTGACGCTGGCCGCCAAGGGAAGTGCCGACAAGCTCGCTTTCGATGTTAAAGGGCAGACCCAGATCAAGCTGGCGCAGGAGGTGATGGCGAGTGAACTGAAAGATCTGAGCCTCAGTGGCAGCCTGAGTGACCCATCCCTGCGACTCGACAGTTTCTCCATCAAGGCAGACCGACTGGCCCTTGGTGAGTGGAGCAACCTCACGTTGGCGCTGAAGGGGGCCAAGGTAGAGGGGCAGCAAGCTTCACTGGCTGGCTCGCTGGAAGGAACACTCAAGGGACGGCTCGATAAAGAGATGAAGCTGGCCGAGCTCTCCGATGTGCTGCTGACGGCAGCGCTGGAAGGTGATGCACTGCCGCGCCCGCAGATGAAGCTGAAACTGGCCGGCTTTGCCCGTGCCGAGCTCGACAAGCAGTTGATTACCCTGAGCAAGCTGGTGATGAGTGCCGATGAGGCGCTGCTGAGTGGTGATGGAACCGTGCAGCTTGGTGCCGTTCCCGCAATCAGCTTCGATCTCAAGGGGGAAAAGCTGGATCTCGACAAATGGGTCGCCAAATCGGTACCGACCACACCAGCGCAGGCGAAAGAGGACAAACCGGCGGCCGGTGCTTCCAATGCCGCTGCAAGTGACAATAAAGCGGTAACCGGCAAGAGCGAAGCCCTCTCTGCGGTTGAACCTGATCTGGGCGCGCTCAAAGGGGTGGATCTGGATGGTCGATTGCAACTCGGCAGCCTGCGCCTGAAAGGGCTGGATCTTGGCGCAGTCGATCTGCAGGTGGCTCTGGCAAAAGGACTGATGACGCTCAAACAGTTCAGCGCGACCGTGGCGGGCGGTCAGGTAAACGCGAACGGGGTACTCGACGCGCGCCAGCAACCCGCCACCTACAAGGTGCACAAGCAGGTGGCCGGGGTGAACATTCGTCCCTTGCTGCAGACTCTGGCCCAGAGTGATCTGTTGGAAGGCAAGGGCGATCTCGATGTGCAGGTGCAGGGCCGTGGTCTCTCTGAGTTGGCTCTGCGCAACGGGATGCAGGGCAAGGTTACCTTGAAACTGAGCGACGGTGCCCTGCACGGGATCAACCTGCCGGAGATGATCCGCGAGGCGCGGGCCACCCTCACCGGCAAGGGGGCCGAGCAGGTGAAGGAGGCGCGCAAGACCGACTTCAGCGCTCTGACCGCCAGCTTCCAGATTGCCGACGGCATCGCCCGTAGCAACGACATCCAGCTCTTTGCCCCCGTCTTGCGGGTCAAGGGCGAGGGGCAGACGGCGCTGGTGCCGGAGAGCCTCGACTTCTTGTTCCTCACCTCCATTGTCGAGAGCAGCAAGGGGCAGGGGGGCAAGGATGTGGATGAGCTCAAAGAGATCACCATTCCGGTGCGGATCGGCGGCCACTGGCAGGCTCCCAGCTATCAGCTCGACGTGAAGGCGCTGCTTAGCAACAACAAATTGCTGGAGGATAAGGCGCGCAAGGAGGCCGAACGCGGCCTCAAGAAGCTGCTGGGGGACAAGGTCGACAATGAAGCCGTCAAAGGGGTGGCTGACCAGCTGCTCAAAGGACTGTTCAAATAGGTGACGGTTCATATGGGCTGGCGGGAGCCGCGCCAATGCCGTTAGCGGTTGACCGGATGTCAGCGCCATTGAAAAATGGCGCTGACATTTTTTTATGGCGCAGTGATCTGCTGCGCCTTGATCCGGAGTCATCTCGAGTTGAATCCATGCGCCTGATCCTGCTGCTCTGCTCCCTGATCTGCTACGGCACGGCGTATCCCGTGCTGGCCGGGCCGCTGGCAGATCGTCTGGCGGGCGCGCTGGCCGAGCAGGCTCCCGAACAGGCGCTGCCTCTTGACGAGGTGCAGCGGCTCGACCGGCGCCTGATCGCTCCCGACTCCCTCTATCCCGCCTGGCAGCGTTATCAGCTGCGCCAGTTGCAAGCCATCTATCGCTACCAGCAGGAGTGCGTGACAGAGAATGACTTGCCTGCCGAGTGGCTGCCGCTGCTGAGGGCGCTTTGTGGCCAAGGGGCTACGCCCTCGACCCGCTGGTTTGCCGCTCACCCCATCTATCCGCTGGGCGGTTCCAGCGCAGCCCGCTGGCTGGCAGGTCATCCGGCGGCCGGGCTCGACGCTCTGCTCCATGTGCGGGAGCGGCGTGATCAGCTGGGGCAGCTCGGCGAGCTCGATAATGACAACCTCGATGCCCTGCTGCGGGGCGAGCGCTGGTTGCTGCAATCGGGTCAGCTCTGGCTGCTTGCCGATGGGCAGTGGCGTCGTTACGGTGCCGGGCAGTGGCAGCCGCTGGCCGAGCGGCTTGGCGTGACGCTGGATAGCCGGGTCGATGGCTCCTGCCAGGAGCGGGTTGGGGGGATCTGCATCAACGAGCGCCCCACGCTGCATTGGCAGTGGCTGGCGCTGGCCAGCTCTCTTGGTTTCATCCTGCTGCTGGGGTGGGCCAGCTGGCAGCGTTGGCGCCTGCTGCGGGAGCGGCGTGTCGCATTGCAGATGCTGACCCACGAGCTGCGCACTCCCATCATGGCTCTCTCCGGCATCAGCGAGGAGCTGCGCCACGATTTCGACCGGCTGCCCCCTTCCGCCCAACAGAGCGTGGGTCAGCTGCTGGGCAGTGTCGCCCGCCTGCATCAGCTGGCGCAGGCCAGTCGCCACTATCTGGCGGCTGAGACTCTGGAAGATAAGCGGGTGGCGGTCAGTCTCACCGAGTGGCTCACCCTGGCTTGCGAGCGGCATGAAGCCACCTTCTGCCTTGAGCGGGAGATGACTCTGGCGCTCCCCTTCTACTGGCTCGATCTCGCCCTCGACAACCTGCTGCGTAACGCCAGCCAGCATGGCCGCGCGCCGGTTCGGATCTGTGCCAGCTGGCAGGCGGGGCGTTTGATCCTCGCGGTCAGCGATGGCGGCGAGCTGCCAAATTACCGGCTCGCCACCTTGCTGCACCGCGGTGCCCGTGCCGATGGTCTGGGGCTGGGGCTTGCCATCGTGCGCCATCTGCTGCGCCGTCTTGGCGGGCGTCTCACCCTTTCCGGCCCACCCACCACCTTCACCCTGACGCTGCCCTGCCAACTCTGGAGCGACCCCGAATCATGAAGACCATCCTGCTTGTCGAAGACGAGGCGCTGCTGGCGGAGAACCTGCAACGCTATCTGACCCGCGAAGGGTATCGCTGCCTCTGGTGCGACACCCTGACAGCGGCGGAGCAGCAGTGGCTGGCGGCGGATCTGGTGCTGCTGGATCGCACCATGCCGGAGGGGGATGCCCTCGACTGGCTACCCCAGTGGCTGGCGCGCAAGGCGCTGCCGGTGATCGTGCTCACCGCAAGGGTGGAGGTGAGCGATCGGGTGGCCGGGCTCGATGCGGGGGCGCGCGACTACCTGACCAAACCCTTCTCCCACGACGAGCTGCTGGCGCGGATCCGGGCCCAGTTGCGTCAGCTGGGGGATGGCACTCAGGCAGTGGGCGGCTTGCAGCTTCATCCCGCCCGGATGCAGGCGAGCTGGCAGGATGCGGAGGTGAGCTTTACCCCTACCGAGTTTGCCCTGCTCACCCTGCTGGTGCGGATGGCGGGGCGGGTGCTGAGCCGGGAGGAGATCCTCAACCGGGTATGGGGCTATCAGGCGTTTCCCTCCACCCGCACCGTCGATACCCATATTCTGCAACTGCGCCAGAAGCTGCCAGGGCTGGCCATCGAGACGGTGCGCGGCATCGGCTACCGGCTGGAGGTGGCACAGTGAAGCACACAAGGCTGGCTGGGCTGCTGTTGGTTCTAAGCGTCGGCCTTTTGAACGCAAGCTGTGTGATGGCAACCGATCGCCTCCAAGAAACCGAGCGCGCCGACCCGCTGCAACCGGCTACCTTGGCGCTGTTGCAGGGGGATAACCGGCACGCCTGGCAATCTTTGCAGCAGGCTTGGCCTGCGCTCAACAGCGATGCCGAGCGCCGCAACTGGCAGGGGATGCTGACTGCGCTGAGTGCCCAGCACTGCGGCAAGGATTTCCCGCTCACTCTGCCCGATGGGGTGAGCGAGCTGCGCCTTGAGCTGATCCAGCGCGATGCGCCGCTGCTGCGGGACTATCGGGTGCAGCTGACCGGGGAGGGGCCCATCACCGCCGCTGAACTTATCGATCCCGCTGGCCGTGACCGACTGGCAGGTGCCCAGTGGGAGGCGGAAGAGAATAAAGGGGTCCGGGTCGTGGGGGCCGATCTGCCGACGCCTTTACCAGCCGGACTCTATCAGCTGCGGCTGACGGTGGCGGGCAAGGAGTGGCAGGTGGCGTTGCCGCTGCCTGCGGTGCAGGATCTGGACTGGCTCTCCCGCTCGCCGCCGGCGGTGGCCAATCCCCCCGCCAATCCCGCTTCCTGTACACCGCTCTGGCTTGAGCAGACGGTGCTGGCCCGCCCGCAATATTCCCTGCTCTGGTGGCACCGGATTGCGCCTGATGAGCCGGTGAACTGGCCAACCGCCACGCCCGACAGCTGGCGTACCCTTTCGCTGGTGCAGACCAGCCAGCGCGGCCAGCTGGTGTTGCAGCTAAGCCACAGTCAGGCGGGGCCAGTGGATTAATGCGCATCGTTATAGGCAGGTGCATGCAATCCTGACATTGGCCTGACAATCGCAGGCTGCCGATCTGCTGAAATGGCGATTCCCGTGTGTTATCAGGAATCACCGACCATGACTCTTCTTCCCGTGCTAACGAGCCGGATCCGCCCGCTGCTGCTGTTGATGCCGCTGCTCTCCCTGCCTGCCGAGGCGCTGACCCTTGCCAACGATCAGTGGCGCATCGAGCTGGATCCCGCCACCCTGGCGGCCGAGGCTGTGCTGCCCTCGGGCCAGCACCTTGCCATCTCTTCCCCCGGCCCGCGCCAGCCGGTCACCGCCTTGCAGCAGGAGGGGGAGCGTGCCAGCTGGCTGACCCGCGCCGATGGCGAGGTGCGTGCCTTGGCTCGCCTTGAGGGTAACCGTCTGATCCTTACCCTCAGCCGTGCAACTGCTGGCGAGCTGGTGTGGCCGCGGGTACCGGCAGGGGCGCAGGCGCTGATGCTGCCGATCCACGAGGGATTTCGCATTCCGGCTACGCACACTGCGTGGCGCAAGGCGCTGGCGCAGGAGTATCAGGGGATCAACACCACGGATAATCTGACCCTGCCGGTGGTTGGGCTGGATCACGGCGATCAGCAGTTGGCGATCCTCTTTGCCAACCCCTTCAACAACCGGCTCACTTTTACGCCCGGGAAAGATGGCATTGCCCTGACGGCGACCCATAGCGTCAATCGCCTCAATCTGACCGACCCCTATGAGGTGGCGGTGTCGCTGCAACCGGGCAACGACTGGCTGGCGGCGGGCAAGGCCTATCGCAGCTGGCTGCAGGAGCGGGGCGAGCTGGTCCCGCTCGAGAGCAAGCTGGCGGCAGTACCGGATGGCAAGCGGCTGATCGGTGCCTCTCACCTCTATCTCTGGGGCGAGCGACTGCTGGTGCCACAGGATGTGAAGAGTTGGCCCGTGCTGCGCCGCCTGATCCCCGCCGACTGGCTCAAGGGGGAGAGTAAGAGTGCGCTGCAAGCGCCCGATCTTGAGCGCAACCGCTATCTGCAAAACCGGGTGCTGACCGGAGTTGAGCAGGCGCTGGCGCTGCGCCATCCGGGTCAGCAACCGGCCGATTTCGCTGCCCGGCGCACGCTGGCGGCCACGCAACTGGGGGCTGCGCTCAACGAGCCGCAGAGTTGGGGCGATGGCAGTTCGGCCAAGATGATCGCGGCTCTCAAGCAGGCTGGACTACCCAGACTCTGGCTGGGGCTGCCCCAGTGGACGGCGGGCTTTGCCGCGCCGCAGGGGATTGAACTTGCCAAAGCGGCGGGCTATCTCATCGCTCCTTACGACTCCTACGATACCGCGCTGCCGGAGGGTAATCGCCAGCCGAGCTGGCTCACCGCCCAGATGGGGCAGGATATTTACCTGCGCTGCGGCATCATGCAGGAGAACGGGCGGCGCAAGAGCGGCTTTCAAAACAGCGGCGTCTACACCAATCAGGCCTGCGTGCGCCCGGTGATGGAACAGCGCGTATCCTGGTTGCAGCAGGCGAGCCACTACAACAGCTGGTTCCTCGATGTGGCGGCGACCGGCATGGTGTTTGACGACTTCGATCCGGCCAAGCCGACCAGTCAGGCGCAGGATGCGCAAAACCGGATGGCCGGAATGGCTTGGATTGCCAGGAGTCAGGGTGTGCTGGTGGGCTCCGAGGAGGGCGGCGCGGTTGCCAACCGCACCGCGGCCTTTGCCCACGGCCCCCAGACCAGCGGCTTTGGCTGGCAGGATCCCGATATGCGCCGCAACAAGCGCTCTCCCTACTATCTGGGAGCCTGGTATCCCGACTATCAGCCCGCGTTCTTCTTTCGCCAGAGCCATCTAAAACCTGAGTATCAGGGGCTCTACTTCGATCCGGCGCTGCGGCTGCCGCTGTTCCAGAGTGTCTTTCACGACAGCATAGTGACCACCCACCACTGGACGATGGATAGCCTCAAATTCAGGGAGAGCCGTCAGGTCACCGAGCTGTTGCAGCAGCTCTACAACGTGCCGCCGCTGCTCAACCTCAGTCTGGATAGTGCCAGCGTGCGCATTCCCTATCTCAAGGGGCTCGATGCCTTCTTCCGCCCGCTGCATGAGCGGCTCTACAACCAGTCCCTCACCGGTTTTCGCTGGCTCGATAAAAGAGGCGTGGTGCAGCAGAGCGAGTTTGCCGATGGCACTCGACTGATTGCCAACTTCGGCTCGGCCACCGAGCTGTCAGGGATCAAACTGGCCGCTCAAAGCGTGCTGGCGCTGTTGCCAGATGGCAGCCAGCAGCAGTTTGTCTCGCAACCGGATGGCGCCCGCTAATCGGGCGTTCTGGCTTTTATTTCATCAGAGGATGCTGTGGCAGAACTTTTCATGTATAGATGAACGTTCTGCAAAATAAACGAGAGGCAGTTCTGATGATTGAGAGTGAAGTGATTAGAGAGGTAAACCATCCGGCGTGGCCGCTGGTCTGGCAGATCTATGGCGAGAGTTTTCCCCGCTACGAGCAGCGCCAGTCACAGCATCAGCCACAGAAGATGCGGGATCCTCGCTATCACTGCCAAATCTTTTATCAGGACGGCCTGCTGCTCGGTTTCATCTTCTGGTGGGCGTGTGGCGAGCAGATCTATATCGAACATCTGGCCATCAATCCGGCGCTGCGCGGCCGCAACTACGGCAGCCGCCTGCTGGCCGAATTTTGCGAGCGGGCAGGCAAAACCGTCATTCTCGAGATCGATCCGCCAGAGGATGAGATTGCCATTCGCCGTCTGCGCTTCTATCAGGGGCTGGGCTTTTGTCTCAACGATTATGCCCATCTCCACCCACCCTATCATCCTGACTATCAAGGTCATGCGCTGCGGGTGTTGAGCTATCCGGGGCTCCTTGAGGAAGAGGCCTATCAGCGTTTCAACAGCATGCTGGTGGAGACGGTGATGGATCACGGCTGAGCAACCGTAAGGAGATAAGAGAAGGGCCCGCCTGAAGCAATTCAGGCGGGCCCCTTTTCATTGCCGCTGGCGGGAATTACTCCCCCAGCAGGGTTTGCCAGACGGCGAGCACATGGCTGCGCTCACTCTGCAGCTGATCGTCGCTCACCTTGCGGGAGATCTCCGAGAGGTTGAGGCGATGGCCGAGGTTGCGGATCTCCAGATAGGCCTGCTTCAGCCCCTCCGCCTGCTCCAGGGTCAGCACCCCCGCCATCACACACTCGTCGAAGATGCGCACGTTATCGGACCAGCGGGTGAGGGCATCGGGTTCGCCGCAGGCGTGGGCCAGCACCAGATACTGGGCGATAAACTCGATATCCACCATGCCGCCGGGGGACTGCTTGAGGTCGAACTCGCCAGCCCCCGCTTTCAGCAGATGATCCCGCATCTTGTGGCGCATCTCGCGCACCTCGCGGGCCAGGGTCGGCAGCTCCCGCTCCTTGGCCAATACATCGCGGCGGATACGGGCAAATTCGGCAACGATGGCGTCATCGCCATAGATGGGGCGAGCCCGCACCAGCGCCTGATGTTCCCAGGTCCATGCCTCGTTTTGCTGGTATTGCTCGTAGGCCGACAGCGACGAGACCAGCAGGCCGGAGTCGCCGGAGGGACGCAGCCGCATGTCTATTTCGTAGAGGATGCCGGAGGGGGTGCGGGTGCTGAACAGGTGCAGGATCCGCTGGGCCAGGCGCAGGTAGAACTGGCGGCTGTCGATGGGCTTGCGGCCATCTGTGTAGCTGTTGGGGTCGCCGCCGTGCAGGAATACCAGATCGAGATCCGAGCCGTAACCGAGCTCGATACCGCCCAGCTTGCCATAGGCCACCACCGCAAAACCGCGCTGGCCGCTTAACGCCACCTCGGGCGGCACCCCGTAGCGTTCGCTCATCTGGGCCCACGCCTGATTGACCACCTCTTCGGTGATCGCCTCCGCCAGCCAGGTGAGGTGGTCGCTCACCTTCATCAGCGGCAGGGCGCCAGCGATATCGGCCGCCACGATGCGCAGCAGTTGCACCTGTTTGAACTGGCGCAGCGCCTCCATCTGCTGCTCCACATCTTCCTCGGGGATGCGCAGCAGGAACTGACGCAGCTGGGGCTTGTACTGATCGAGCGGGGTGGGGTGGTAGAGGTGCTGGGGATCGAGCAGCTCATCCAGCAAAATCGGGTAGCGGGCCAGTTGCTCGCTCACCAGATGGCTGGCGTCGCACAGCCGCACCAGCTGGCGCAGGGCGCCCGGGTTTTCCGCCAGCAGTTGCAGATAGGCGCTGCGGGTGAAGATGCGGGTCAGCAGCTCACACACCCGTTCGAACAGGCGGGCGGGTTGCTCGCTGGCGACCACCAGCCGCAGCAGCTCCGGCATCAGCCAGTCCAGCGCGATGCGCCCCTGCGGGCCCACCTGACGGCGCTTGTACTCCTCCTTGAAACGCAGCAGCGCGGCGCAGAGCGGGGCGGGCTCGGCCACCCCCTGAGCGGTCAGCAATTTTTCCAGCTCGGTGGCATCGAGCTCGGTGCGCCAGAGATCGAGCCAGAGCTGCTCCAGATGGGCGGGTGCCTCTTTCTCTTCCCCCACCACGGCGGCGAACTCCTGATGGACGGCGGCCATCTCCTCATCGAGATGAGCCATAAAGGCGCCCCAGTCGGCAAAACCGAGGGCGGCGATCAGCCGCTGGCGATCCCGCTCTTCGGTGGGCAGGGTCTGGGTCTGCTGATCGCCGATCTCCTGCAAGATGTTCTCGACCCGGCGCAAGAAGCGATAGGCCTCCAGCAAGCGATCGCAATGGGCAGATTCGAGGGCGCCACATTGGGCAATGGCAGCCAGCGCCTCCGGCAGGTGACGCACCCGCAGTGCCGGTTCACGGCCGCCGCGAATAAGTTGCAGCGCCTGGGCGATAAACTCCACTTCACGGATGCCGCCAGCCCCCAGCTTGATATTGCCCTCCAGCCCCTTGCGGCGCACCTCGGCGGCGATCATCGCCTTCATCTGGCGCAGGCCGTCGATAACGCCAAAGTCGATATAGCGGCGAAACACAAAGGGGCGAAGCATCTCGGCCAGCTCCACCGCGTGCTCGCACTGGGGGCCCAGTACCCGCGCTTTGACCATGGCATAGCGCTCCCAGTTGCGGCCGTGGTGCTGGTAGTAATCTTCCATGGCGGCGAAGGAGATGGCGAGCGGCCCCGCATCGCCAAAGGGGCGCAGCCGCATATCGACCCGGAACACCTGACCATCCTGCGTGGGCTGGTGGAGGGCGTTGATGATGCGCTGGCCCAGCTTGATGAAAAATTGCTGGTTGGCGAGCTCGCGCCGCCCGCCAACCGTGTAGCCGTTCTCGGGGAAGGTGAAGATAAGGTCGATATCCGAGGAGAAGTTCAGCTCGCCACCTCCCAGCTTGCCCATGCCGAGGATAAGCAGCGGCTGCGGATTGCCATTGCCGTCCATCGGGGTGCCCAGCTCGCCGCACTGTTTGGCGTATAGCCAGTCGCGAGCGGAGCAGATCAGGGCATCCGCCAGCTTGGTGAGATGGATAAAGCTCTCTTCTACCGCGGCGTGGCCCAGCAGCTCGCGCCAGGCGATCACCAGCATACGGCTGCGGCGGAACTGGCGCAGGATGCGCTTGAGCGCCTCTTCATCACTCACCGCGGCGAGCAGGGCGGTCAGATCGCTCTGGTAGGCGGGCCAGCGCTCGGCCTGATCCAGATCCCCGGAGGTGAGCAGTTCGGTCAGCAACTCCGGCTGTTTGAAGAGGGAGTCGGCGACAAAATCGGAGAGACCGAGCAGGGTCAGCAGGGGCTGGCGAACAGGCTCGGGCAGCGAGCCATAGTCGGGGGCCAGCTCGACCAGTCGCTGCCACTGGCGCTCGGCCTGTTCTTGCAGCAGGGGGGAGAGGGCGGAGAAAGAGGGAGGGTGCTGGGCCACGGTTGCCGTCCTTGTGGTTCACGACAGCGGGTTAACGATACGAGGTTAACAACGCTGCCGGTTCAAAATGGTGGCTGCCAATCTAGCACTGTCAGGCCCCCGCGTCACAGCGCAGGGGCGAGAAGCATGATCCGGTGGGAATTATTGGCCGCCAGTCAATCAGGTGCGCTGGTAGATGGCAGGGTTGTAGATCTCCATCAGGCTGTCTGGACTTGCTGGGGGCGCAAAGCCAAAACCGGCATAGAGGCCGTGAGCATCAGAGGTGGCGAGAGCGAGACGACGTAATCCCTGCAACTCGGGATGGTCGACAATGGTTGCCACCAGTGCCTTGCTGTAACCCCGGCCGCGGTACTCAGGCAGCACGAAGACATCGGCCAGATAGCCAAAGGTGGCCTTGTCGGTGATGACCCGGGCGAAGGCAACCTGCTGACCATCGACATAGCCGCCAACGCAGAGGGAGTGGTTGATAGCCCGCACCACAGTGCTGTGGGGAATACCACGGCACCAGTAAGCCTCTTCGGAGAGAAAACGGTGGATCAGCGGCACATCGAGCCGCCCCTTGTCGTCACTGAGCTCGAGTGGTGGGTGCGTTGCATTTTGCTGCATATTGGCTCCTTGCCGTGCGCTGGAAATGAGAAAGGCCCCCTCAAGGGGCCTTCCAGTCTAACCGGATTGGGGCATGAAAACAGTCAGACGAGTTTGAAGGACTGGATCTGGCTGTCGAGCTCCTTGCTGTGCTGCTCGACCAGCTCGGAGGCCTCTTGCAGTTCACGCAGCACCACGACGGAGCCTTCGGCGATCTGCTTGACCTGCTCCAGATTACCGCGCATCTCTTCGGCGACCGAGCTCTGTTGCTCGGAGGCGGCGGCGATGTGGCGGTTCATGTCGGCGACACCCTGTACCCGCTGCACTATGGTGGCGAGCTGGGTACCGGCCTGGGTCACCTGTTCCACCCCCTTGTCGGCCTGCTGTACGCTTTGGGCCATCAGCTCGCCGGCCTGATGGGCATTGCCCTGCAGCTGTTCGATCATCTTCTGGATCTCGACGGTGGCGGCCTGAGCCCGGTTGGCCAGCTCGCGCACTTCGGAGGCCACCACGGCAAAGCCACGACCCGCTTCACCGGCGCGAGCCGCTTCGATGGCCGCGTTCAGTGCCAGCAGGTTGGTCTGTTCCGAGATGCCGCGAATGGTGTCGACTACCGAGCCAATGCGCTCGACCCCCTGCTCCACCTCGTTGACCACGGTGGCGGAGCGCTGGATGTTGCCGGAGAGGGTATCGATGGTGCTGACGGTGTCGGCGACGCAGCGGCTCCCCTCTTCCGCCAGCTGGCTGGTTTCGGCGGTGGCGTGAGAGGCCTGATCCGCATGGGCGGCCACTTCGCGAATGGCGCCGACCATCTGGCTCATGGCGCTGGCCAGCTGTTCGATCTGGGTGAACTCTTCGTTGATCGCTTCGTTGGCCTCTTCCATGCAAAGGGTCACCTGGGAGGCGATGTCGTTGAGCTCCTTGCAGGCGGCGCGCTGGTTGCCAAACACCTCTTTGAGGTTCTCCTGCGAGTGTGAGACCGCCTTGGCGATGTCGCCGAATTCGTCACGTGACTTGAGCAGTACCTTGTGGCTGAGGTCCCGCTTGGCGAAGCGTTCCAGAAGGCCTACCAGATAGTGCACCTGCTTGACCATCAGGCGGGAGCCGGTGAGCAGCAGGATCACGAACAGCAGCCCCATGATGGCGGTCTCCATCAGACCGGTCCAGAGCAGGCGATTGGAGATCGCATCCGCCTTGGCGGGATCGAGCCCTTCGCTGAGCAGGGTCGCTTCCAGATTGTTGGCGTCAAACCAGAGTTTTGTCAGTAGCAGGAGGGTACTGAACACCATCAGCAGCACCACTTTGGGTACCAACCGGATGTTGCTCATTCTTTTCTCCAGCAGGTTCAGCTGCATTGTCATTCTCCTTTTAAAAGCCGTTTTTTCCTTTGCCCTCAGGACTATCGGCATTATCTTCTCTTTTATTAATTTGCACTGTGCTTAAAGTTGGAAAATGTATGCGACATCACTTAACTCATCTGCGGGCGATGGATCTGCTGATGGCATTTCTGTCGATTATCTCGGTTGTGCTGGTGACGGCCCGCTGGTGGGGCCATGAGAGCCTGACACCACAGACCCTGCAGCTCTTCTATGACCTCGACAGTCTGATCTGCTACTTCTTCCTCGCGCACTTTGCTTATGGTTGGATCCGGGCCTCTGATCGCAAGGCCTATTTCAAGGCCAACTGGATCTATCTGCCGGGTAGCCTGCCGATGGCGGAGCAACTGCGCTGGGCGCGGTTGATCCAGTTGTGGCGGGTCTATCAGCTGTTCAAGGAGCACCCGGATCTCTGGGCCATGTTCCGTCGCGAGCGCAACGAGACCACCCTCTCCGGCATCTTGTTCCTCTTCTTCCTGCTGCTGGGGGTGGGCTCCGGCGTCATGTACTGGATTGAGTCAGGCCAGCCCGGCAGCCAGATTGAGACACCTTACGACGCGTTCTGGTGGACGCTGGTGACCCTCTCGACAGTCGGTTACGGGGATCTGGTGCCCAAGACCGAGGAGGGGCGGTTTGTCGCCAGCCTGCTGATCCTGTTCGGAGTGGGTCTGTTCGGTGCCATCAGCGGTTTTATGGCCAGCCTGTTTTTGCAGCCCAACAAGGGGGATGGCGAGACCGACAAGTGGCGTCATCACTACAACAACCAGCAAGAGGAGCTGCTGCGGGAGATCCGTGCCCTGCGCAGCGAGGTGCAGGAGCTGAAAAACAAGTGAGACCGCAGACGGGCAAGTTGCGAGGTGACTCGCAACTCTGCGCTCTTTAATCCGGGGGAGGTGCTTTTTCTTTGCTTGTCCTTTAACCTGCTGGCGGCTTAACATTCAACCTCTTGTCCAAACCTGAAAAAGAGAACCGATCGACCATGCGCGCCCTTCTCGGGATTTTGATCTGCTTGTGTGCCCAACAGGCACTGGCCGATACCCGTTATGTTTCAGACAACATCTTTACCTATATCCACAATGGCCCGGGTACCCAGTACCGGATCCTTGGCAGCGTCAAGGCTGGTGAACCGCTGGAGGTAAAGGCGGTGAACAGCGAGGCCGGTTTCACCCAGGTGGTGGACGGTCGTGGCCGCGAGGGGTGGATCAAGAACAGCGAACTGCAGAGCCAGATCAGCCTGCGCGAGCGTCTGCCCCAGGTGGAAAAAGAGCGCGATGAGCTTAAAGATCGCCTGCAGAACCTCAACGGTGACAACGAGAAACGCTTCACCGAGAAGGATGGCCAGATCGCTGCCCAGAGCAAGGAGATCGCCGCCCTCAAGGCCCAGCTGGTCAGTCAGGGTGAGGAGATGAGCAATCTCAAAGAGCAGAATGATGCCCTGACCCAGAGCTACGACAACCAGGAGCACGACATGCAGATGGACTGGTTTATCCGTGGTGGCGCCATGGTGGGGGCGGGGATCCTGCTTGGCATCCTGTTGCCGATGCTGCCCCGTCGTCGCAGCCGCGGCGATCGCTGGATGAACTGACAGCATCTGGCTGAATGAATTGCTGAGAAGGGTCGCCGTGGCGGCCCTTCTTTTTTTGGGCGCATTGGGGACATCCGGTATTGGGCGGAATGCGTGGTTGCTTTGCGACAGGGCGGGCGGTGGCAGATCGTATACAAAATGAAGTCAGATGACCCTCACGCTTGCTGGCGTATTGGCTTCAAAAGGGAGTTCATGGGGTGAATGAGCGATCTTTGTTAAAGAGTGGCAACAAATTCATTTCATATAGGGTGCAACATTGTATACATTATCGGCGTTTCGGCGGCGCGTCCGCCTTTGTCGATATCAGCCCTAGGGCGTACAGGAAGACCCCATATGTTCAAAGCTACTCAAGTGCTTGCCGCTGACTATATCCCCTCCGATCTGGCCGCCCTGCGCGAAGCCATCACCCAGAACTATGTGGTGGATGAAAATGCCTATCTGGCCGAACTGTCGGCCATGTTGCCGGGGGATGGCGCCTCGCTGGAGCAGGTGACCCAGCGTGCCCGTACTCTGGTGACCAAGGTGCGCAAGGAGAGCGGCTCCGGTGACGGTATCGACGCCTTCCTGCAGGAGTACAGTCTCGATACCCAGGAGGGGATCATCCTGATGTGTCTGGCCGAGGCGCTGCTGCGCATTCCCGATGCCGAGACCGCCGATGCCCTGATCAAGGACAAGCTCTCCGGCGCCAACTGGTCATCTCATTTCCGCAAGAGCGACTCTACTCTGGTCAACGCCTCCACCTGGGGGCTGATGCTGACCGGCAAGATCATCAAGCTCGACAAGAAGCTCGACGGCAACCCGGCCAACCTGCTGGGGCGCATGGTCAACAAGCTGGGGGAGCCGGTGGTGCGCTCCGCCATGTACGCCGCCATGAAGATCATGGGCAAGCAGTTCGTGCTGGGGCGCGACATGAAGGAGGCACTCAAGGCGAGCCGCAAATCCCGCGAGCTGGGCTACACCCACACCTACGACATGCTGGGTGAATCGGCGCTGACCATGCAGGATGCCGACAAGTATCTGACCGATTACCGCAACGCCATCGAGGCGGTGGGCAACGAGCGGATCAGCGACGGCGGCCCGGCCCCCTCCATCTCCATCAAGCTCTCGGCGCTCCATCCGCGCTATGACGTGGCCAACCGCGAGCGGGTGCTCGGCGAGATGTGCGAGCGGCTGGTGGGGCTGGTGCGTCTGGCCCGCGACAAGGATGTGGCCATCAGCATCGATGCCGAGGAGATGGACCGCCTCGAGCTGTCGCTGGACTTGTTCGAACAGCTCTACCGCTCCGACGCCAACCGCGGCTGGGGCAAGCTCGGCATGGTGGTGCAGGCCTACTCCAAGCGTGCGCTGCCGGTACTCTGCTGGCTCACCGCCCTGGCTCGCGAGCAGGGTGACCTCATTCCGGTGCGACTGGTAAAAGGCGCCTACTGGGACAGCGAACTGAAATATGCCCAGCAGGCGGGCCTGCCCGGCTACCCGCTCTTTACCCGCAAGGCGGGCACCGATATCTCCTACCTCGCCTGCGCCCGCTACCTGCTGAGCGAGCCGACTCGCGGCTTTATCGCCCCCCAGTTCGCCACCCACAACGCGAATACCGTGGTCAGCATTCTGGAGATGGCCGGTGATCGCCAGTTTGAATTCCAGCGCCTGCACGGCATGGGGGAGGAGCTGCACAACGCGGTGCTGAACGACAATCCCGGCCTGCACTGTCGCATCTATGCGCCGGTCGGCGCCCACAAGGATCTGCTGCCCTATCTGGTGCGCCGCCTGTTGGAGAACGGGGCCAACACCTCCTTCGTTCACAAGCTGGTGGACCCCAACACCCCGGTGGATTCACTGGCCGAGCATCCGCTGCGCACCCTCAAGCGCTACTCCGGCTTTGCCAACGACCGCATTCCGCAGCCGGTGAACCTGTTCAGCGACCGCAAGAACTCCAGCGGCGTCAACATGAACATCCTCTCCATCCAGCGCCCCTTCTTCGCCCGCTTGAAAGAGCTGGAGAGCAAGCAGTGGCTGGCGGGCCCCATCGTCGATGGCGAGACCCTCAAGCGCAGCGAGGCACGCACCGTGCTGAGCCCGCAGGATGTGAGCCTCACCGTCGGCAAGATCCACTGGGCCGACGAGCAGGCGGTGGAGCAGGCCTTGGCATCTGCCCACGCTGCCTTCCCGCGCTGGCGCGAAACCCCGGTGAGCGAGCGGGCCGCCGCGCTGGAGAAGCTGGCGGATCTGCTGGAAGCGAACCGCGAGCAGTTCGTCTCCCTCTGTACCCGCGAGGCGGGCAAACTGCTGCAAGATGGCATCGACGAGGTGCGTGAAGCGGTCGATTTCTGCCGCTACTACGCGGTGCAGGCCCGCAGTCTGATGGGGCAGGCGACCCTGCTGCCCGGTTACACCGGCGAGCAGAACGAGCTGTTCCTGCAGGGACGCGGGGTGTTTGTCTGCATCAGCCCGTGGAACTTCCCGCTGGCGATCTTCCTCGGCCAAATCGCCGCTGCGCTGGCCACCGGCAACACCGTCATCGCCAAGCCTGCCGAGCAGACCGGCCTTATCGCCCATCTGGCGGTGACGCTGGCCCATCAGGCTGGTATTCCGGGTGACGTGCTGCAACTGCTGCCTGGTGACGGCGCCACCGTCGGCGCCAAGCTGACGGCGGATCCGCGCATCGGCGGCGTCTGCTTCACCGGCTCCACCGAGACCGCCAAGCTCATCAACATGACCCTGGCCCAGCGCGATGGCGCCATCCTGCCGCTTATCGCCGAGACTGGTGGCCAAAACGCCATGATTGTTGACTCCACCGCCCTGCCGGAGCAGGTGGTACGCGATGTGGTGAGCGCCGCCTTCCAGAGCGCCGGTCAGCGCTGCTCGGCCCTGCGGGTGCTCTATCTGCAGGAGGAGATTGCAGAGCGGGTGCTGGAGATCCTCACCGGCGCCATGCAGGAGCTGAAAGTGGGCAACCCGGCCGAGCACAACACCGACGTCGGCCCGGTGATCGATGCCGAGGCCAAGGCCGGTCTCGATGCTCACCTCGCCTACATGATCCCACGTGCTCGCCTGATTGCGCAGGCGCCGATGCCCGCCGCGACCATGGAGGGACACTTCGTCCAGCCGACCGCGCTGGAGATCGGCTCCATCCGCGAGCTGGCCAAGGAGCAGTTCGGCCCCATCCTGCACGTGGTGCGCTACGCCACCCGGGATCTGGACAAGGTGATCAGCGACATCAACGGCACCGGCTACGGTCTGACGCTGGGGATCCACAGCCGCAACGAATCCCACGCCGAGGAGCTGGCAAGCCGCATCAACGTCGGCAACGTCTACATCAACCGCAACCAGATCGGCGCCATGGTCGGGGTGCAGCCGTTCGGCGGCCAGGGGCTCTCCGGCACCGGCCCCAAGGCGGGTGGCCCCCACTACCTGAGCCGCTTCGTTACCGAGAAGACCCGCACCATCAACACCACGGCGGTGGGCGGCAACGCCTCCCTGCTGGCGATGGGCGATGCCTGATCTGCGTCGATAGAGGCCGGATACGGGATACCGGATAACAACGGGCCGCCTTCGGGCGGCTTCTTTATTTGCACCATCCGTTTTTTACGAATGGGACAATCGGCCACGGCGGGGTCGTCAGCGACCCTTGCTGGTCGTAAGATGGGAGCCATTCGCGCGGCGTTTGCCCCTTGGTCGGCCAGCCGTGGTCAGGGTTCTGTTTTAACGAGAGTGTTTATCTGATGTCATTAACCGAACAAGCCCGCTGGTTCGTGCTGGGGGGCGATCATCTGGTACTGCTCGATCAGCAGGGTCAGGTGCCACAGGGCAGTAAAGCGTGCCTGCCCGCAGCGCTGGCTGACGCCCGTTTCGAGCGTTTTGACGAGTGGCAGGGGCTGCCCTGTTATCTGCTGGATCTGGGGGCTGAGGCCGACACGACTATGATGGCCCCCCTGCGCCAGCTGATGGTGGCGGGTGACGAAGAGGGCTTTCGCCTCGCAGGTCGTGCCTGGCAGCTCGTTACCTTCCGTCGCACCCACCGTTTCTGCGGCGAGTGCGGCGCCCCCATGACCCCGAAGGCGGGGGAGTGGGCGCAGGTGTGCCAGCACGGACATACGGTTTATCCGCGCATCTCCCCCTGCATTATCGTGGCGGTGCGCAAGGGGCCGGAGATCCTCTTGGCGGCCCATCGCCGTCACTATCAGGCTGACGATCCCATGTATACCGTGCTGGCCGGCTTTGTGGAGGCGGGGGAGAATCTCGAGCAGTGCGTGGCGCGGGAGGTGTTCGAGGAGAGCGGCATCCGGGTGCGCAATGTGTGCTATGTGGCGAGCCAGCCCTGGCCATTCCCCCACAGCCTGATGATGGGCTTTACCGCCGACTACGAGAGCGGCGAGATCAGGGTGCAGGATGACGAACTGGTCGCTGCCGCTTTCTTTGTTGCTGACCGCTTGCCGCGCTTGCCACCCCACGGCACCATTGCCCGGCGGCTGATCGAGTTGTCACTGGCTGGCGAGGGGTAACGGCGCTTATCTTTTCGCCAACCTTTTTGCACCTCTTTTTAAAAACGGGGCGCTCTGGTTTGCGCCCCTTCACATCTTTGCAACCGCGCGCCCATTTGCCACGTTTTGGGCAGTCCGCTTGACTGGGCAAAGTGGTATTATGACCGCCATTTTATGCGTGATACGAACTCAGGAACTGGGATGAAAGAGCTGAAGAACGATCGATACCTGCGCGCCCTGCTGCGTCAGGACGTGGATATGACCCCGGTATGGATGATGCGCCAGGCTGGCCGTTATCTGCCGGAATACAAGGCGACTCGCGCCCAGGCGGGGGATTTCATGTCCCTGTGCCGCAACGCCGAGCTGGCCTGTGAAGTCACCCTGCAGCCGCTGCGCCGCTACCCGCTCGATGCCGCCATCCTCTTCTCCGACATCCTCACCGTGCCCGATGCCATGGGGCTGGGCCTCTACTTCGAGCAGGGTGAAGGCCCGCGCTTCGAGCGTCCGATCACCTCCATGGCCGATGTGCAGGCGCTGCCCATTCCGGATCCGGAAGATGAGCTGGGCTATGTGATGAATGCGGTGCGCACCATTCGCCGCGAACTGAAGGGCGAAGTGCCGCTCATCGGCTTCTCCGGCAGCCCATGGACTCTGGCCACCTACATGGTGGAGGGGGGCAGCTCCAAGGCGTTCACCAAGATAAAGCAGATGATGTACGCAGAGCCGCAAACCCTGCACCTGCTGCTCGACAAGCTGGCCGACAGCGTGATTGCCTACCTCAACGCCCAGATAAAGGCGGGTGCCCAGGCGGTCATGGTGTTCGACACCTGGGGCGGCGTGCTCACCCCGCGCGATTACCGCGATTTCTCCCTGCAGTACATGCACAAGATTGTCGATGGCCTGATCCGCGAGCACGACGCTCGCCGCGTGCCGGTCACCCTGTTCACCAAGAACGGCGGCCAGTGGCTGGAGCAGATCGCCGCCACCGGTTGCGATGCGCTGGGTCTGGACTGGACCACCGACATCGCCGATGCCAAGCGCCGGGTCGGTGACAAGGTGGCGCTGCAGGGCAACATGGATCCCTCCATGCTCTACGCCACTCCGGCTCGCATCCGTGAAGAGGTCGCCTCCATTCTGGTCGGTTTCGGTCACGGCAATGGTCACGTATTCAACCTCGGCCACGGCATCCATCAGGATGTGAACCCGGAACATGCCGGTGTGTTCGTCAACGCGGTACACGAGCTCTCCGCCCAGTACCATGGTCGCTAAGGCCGGGGCGAGAGAAGAAGAGTGTGTTTGAAATCCGGGGCCGTCAGGCCCCGTTTTACATTAAAAAATGGCGCCGTGACGACGAGAGCGTGGCGGCCGTGCAGGAGGCAAGATGAGCAGCAAGTCACTGGATTGGGGTATCGATCTTGGTGGTACCAAGTGTGAATGCGTGGTGCTGGATGGCGACGAGGTGCTGCTGCGCCACCGCATCCCCACCGAGCGGGCGGGCGGTTATGAGCACATGATCGGCCAGATCGCCAAACTGGTAGCTGAGTGTGCCGAGAAGATTGGCCAGCGCCCGACTGTCATCGGCATGGGCACGCCGGGGGCGCGGGATCCGCAGACCGGCCTGATGAAGAACTGCAACACCACCGAGCTCAACGGCAAGCCGTTCAAGGAGGATCTGGAGCGCAAGCTGGGTGTGCCGGTGCTGATCGCCAACGACGCCAACTGCTTCGCGCTGGCAGAAACACATCTTGGTGCGGTGCGCCAGCACCATCCCGATGCGAAAGTGGTGTTCGGCATCATCATGGGCACCGGGGTCGGCTCCGGCATCGTCATCAACGGCCAGATCCTTAACGGCCACCACGGCATCGCCGGTGAGTGGGGCCACAACGTGCTTTCCCCTGATGGCCCCGAGTGCTACTGCGGCAAGCGTGGCTGCGTCGAGACCCTGATCAGCGGTCCGGCGCTGGAGGCCTGGTACGAGGCCAAGGCCAAGCGCCACCTCTCGCTCGCTCAAATCGCGGCGGCCACCGCCCACGATCATGTGGCCAAGCTCACCATCGACCGGCTGCACCTGCTGTTTGGTCAGGCGCTGGCCAACGTGGTCAACATTCTCGACCCGGATGTGATCGTCATCGGCGGTGGGGTGGGCAATGTGCAGAGCCTTTACAGCGCCGGGCGGCAGACTATTTTGCCCTTCCTCTTTAATCCCCGTTTCAGTGCCCCCATTATTGCTCCAGCCCTTGGCGACAGTGCCGGGGTATTCGGGGCGGCACTGCTGGCCCGCGGTGAATTCAAGGAGGCCCTGCTGTCGTAGCCGGGGCTCCTGGGCGGCCGGTGCGCCGTCCTGTTGCTGGTTCAAGGAAACGGATTCTCGATGATCAAGATTGCCATCAATGGTTACGGGCGGATCGGTCGCAACGTGTTGCGAGCCCTTTATGAAAGCGGGCGCGACAAGACCATCAAGATCGTCGCCATCAACGAGCTGGCGGCCCCCGAGGCCATGGTGCACCTGACCCGTTACGATACCAGTCACGGTCGCTTCCACCATCCGGTGCAACTGGCGGGCAACAGCATGCTGGTGGGGGAGGATCTCATCTCCCTGTTTGCCGAGCGGGATCCGTCAAAGCTGCCGTGGCGGGCGCTGGGGGTGGACGTGGTGCTCGATTGCACCGGGGTATTTGGCTCGCGGGCCGATGCCGAGCTGCATCTGGCGGCGGGGGCGGGCAAGGTGCTCTTCTCCCACCCGGCGGATGCGGATGTGGATGCCACCGTGGTCTACGGGGTCAACCATCATACCCTCACCGGAGCGGAGCGGATTGTCTCCAACGCCTCCTGTACTACCAACTGCGTGGTGCCGGTGATTGAAACATTGCATCGAGAATTCGAGATAAATTGTGGTACTATTACGACAATTCATTCGGCCATGCATGATCAGCAAGTCATCGATGCCTACCACAGTGACTTGCGCCGAACCCGCGCTGCCAGTCAGTCCATCATTCCGGTGGACACCAAGCTGGCAAAGGGGCTGGAGCGTATCCTGCCCCACTTCGCCGGCAAGTTTGAGGCGATCGCGGTGCGGGTGCCGACCATCAATGTAACAGCGATGGATCTCAGTATTACTGTTCGTAAAAAAGTGACAGTTACTGACGTAAATCAAGCCCTGCAACGGGCATCCAGAGGTACATTACACGGTATTCTGGATTACACGGAAGAACCTCTGGTCTCCGTAGACTTCAATCATGATGCACACTCCTGCATCATTGATGGTACCCAGACCCGGGTGAGCGATGCCAACCTCGTCAAGATGTTGATGTGGTGCGATAACGAATGGGGCTTCGCAAACCGGATGCTGGATACCACCCGGGCCATGATGGCCGCAGGCTGAGCCTGCCCCGGGCGAAAGGTTACTGTTTTTAACATTACCTGGAAAATATAGAGGACTGAATATGTCTGTTATCAAGATGACTGACCTGGATCTGGCGGGTAAACGCGTTCTGATCCGTGCTGACCTGAACGTACCGGTAAAAGACGGCAAGGTCACCTCCGATGCACGTATCGTTGCGACTCTGCCGACCATCAAGCTGGCTCTGGAAAAGGGCGCCAAGCTGATGATCACCTCCCACCTGGGTCGTCCGACCGAGGGTGAATACAACGAAGAATTCTCCCTGGCTCCGGTTGTCAACTATCTGAAAGACGCTCTGTCCTGCCCGGTTCGCCTGGCCAAGGATTACCTGGATGGCGTAGAAGTCGCTGCCGGTGAGCTGGTTGTACTGGAAAACTGCCGCTTCAACAAAGGCGAGAAGAAGAACACCGAAGAGCTGGCCAAAAAATACGCCGCCCTGTGTGACGTCTTTGTAATGGATGCGTTCGGTACTGCTCACCGCGCCGAAGGTTCCACCTACGGTGTTGCCCAGTTCGCTCCGGTCGCTTGTGCCGGTCCGCTGCTGGCGGGTGAACTGGAAGCGCTGGGCAAAGCCATGCTGAAGCCCGAGCGCCCGATGGTTGCCATCGTTGGCGGTTCCAAGGTCTCCACCAAGCTGACCGTTCTGGAATCCCTCTCCAAAATCGCTGACCAGCTGGTTGTCGGTGGTGGCATCGCCAACACCTTCATCGCTGCTGCCGGTCACAACGTCGGCAAGTCCCTGTGCGAGCACGACCTGATCGACACCGCCAAGAAACTGGCTGCCGAGACCAACATTCCTGTGACCACCGACGTGGTTGTAGGTGCCGAGTTCTCCG
Source organism: Aeromonas sp. Y318-3 (assembly GCF_027706185.1). NCBI lineage: Bacteria > Pseudomonadati > Pseudomonadota > Gammaproteobacteria > Aeromonadales > Aeromonadaceae > Aeromonas > Aeromonas sp. Y318-3. Next base: position 46,332 of record NZ_JAPDCN010000022.1, on the reverse strand, counting down.
AGTCTACTCCGGCGACCATCAAGTCCGTCTCTGACGTGACCGACGGCGACATGATCTTCGACATCGGCCCGGATTCTGCCAAGGCCCTGGCTGACATCATCATGAACGCCAAGACCATCCTGTGGAACGGTCCGGTTGGCGTGTTCGAGTTCGACCAGTTCGCCGAAGGCACCAAGGTTATCGCTGAAGCCATCGCAGCTTCTCCGGCCTTCTCCATCGCTGGCGGTGGTGACACCCTGGCTGCTATCGACAAGTTCGGCATCGCTGACAAAGTCTCCTACATCTCCACTGGCGGCGGCGCCTTCCTGGAGTTCGTAGAAGGCAAGGTACTGCCGGCTGTTGCGATTCTGGAACAGCGCGCCAAAGCCTAATTGACCCGGAACGGGGGGCAAAAGCCTCCCGTTTCGTTTATCATGTGCCCGCTGTGCCGGTTCATGATGAACCCCCCATTTTTTATTAACGGCATACGAGACAGGACGATTAAACATGTCTAAGAAAATTTTCGACTTCGTAAAACCCGGCGTGATCACTGGTGATGACGTTCAGAAAGTGTTCGCCATCGCTAAAGAGAACGGCTTTGCTCTGCCGGCCGTAAACTGCGTTGGTACCGACTCCGTTAACGCCGTACTGGAAGCTGCCGCCAAGGTTAAAGCGCCGGTTATCGTTCAGTTCTCCAACGGTGGTGCCGTGTTCACCGCCGGTAAGGGTCTGAAGCTGGAAGGTCAGAAAGCTGCCATCCTGGGTGCCATCTCTGGTGCCAAGCACGTTCACGCTGTTGCCGAAGCCTACGGCGTGCCGGTAATCCTGCACACCGACCACGCAGCCAAGAAGCTGCTGCCGTGGATCGACGGTCTGCTGGAAGCGGGCGAGAAGCACTTTGCTGAAACCGGCAAGCCGCTGTTCTCCTCCCACATGCTGGATCTGTCCGAAGAGTCTCTGGAAGAGAACATCGACATCTGCTGCGAGTACCTGACCCGCATGGCCAAGATGAACATGACTCTGGAGCTGGAACTGGGTTGCACCGGTGGCGAAGAAGACGGCGTCGACAACAGCCACATGGATCAGTCCGCTCTGTACACCCAGCCGGAAGATGTTGCTTACGCTTACGAGCGTCTGTCCAAGATCAGCCCGCGTTTCACCATCGCTGCCTCCTTCGGCAACGTACACGGTGTATACAAGCCGGGTAACGTCAAGCTGACCCCGTCCATCCTGGACGCTTCCCAGAAGTACGTTTCCGAGAAGTTTGGCGTTCCAGCCAAGTCTCTGGACTTCGTATTCCACGGTGGTTCAGGTTCCACTCTGGAAGAGATCCGCGAGTCCATCTCCTACGGCGTAGTGAAGATGAACATCGACACCGACACCCAGTGGGCAACCTGGGAAGGTCTGCTGAACTTCTACAAGAAGAACGAAGCTTACCTGCAAGGCCAGCTGGGCAACCCGGAAGGCGCCGACAAGCCGAACAAGAAGTACTACGATCCGCGCGTATGGCTGCGTGAAGGTCAGACTTCCATGATCGCTCGTCTGGAGAAAGCATTCTCCGACCTGAACGCTATCGACGTACTGTAATTCGTTACAGCACCTTGATTGCATGAAAAGGCGCCCTTCGGGGCGCCTTTTGCATTTCTGTGATCCGCACCGGTTGGTGAGTGGAGGAGGAACTGGGTATTATCGAAACAACTTTGCTTATTTTATTAAACAATTTGCAACCAAGGCAGGATGCTGAGTATGCAGGCAGGAAAGCACAACGGATATCAGGAGCACGTCGCCTCCTACTACGCGGCCACCCGCAACGACTCGCAACAGTGGCCCGAGCTGGAGGGGGAGCACAAGGCTGACGTCTGCATCATCGGCGGCGGTTTTACTGGCCTCAACATCGCCATCAATCTGGCTGATGCGGGCTACAAGGTGGTGCTGCTGGAGGCCAACCGCATCGGCTGGGGCGCCTCCGGGCGCAACGGCGGTCAGCTTATTCGCGGTATCGGCCACGATACCAGCCAGTTCGCCCGCTGGATTGGTGAGGAAGGGGTACGCGAGCTCGACCTGATGGGGCTGGAGGCGGTGCAACTGGTACGCGAGCGGGTCGAGCGTTTCAAGATCGAGTGCGATCTCACCTGGGGCTACTGCGATCTGGCCACCCGTCAGCGCCATCTGGCTGGTTTCGAAGAGGAGCTCGACCATCTGGCGAGTCTGGGGTACGAGCACGAGTTGAAGCTGGTACCGCGGGAAGATATCCATACAGTGGTGGGGTCGGATCGCTATATCGGCGGTCTTATCGACATGGGCTCCGGCCATCTCCATCCCCTCAATCTGGCGCTAGGCGAGGCGCGCGCCGCCGCCAGCCTCGGGGTCTCCCTGTTTGAACACTCCAGAGTGACCCATATCGACTACGGCAAGCAGGTGGAGGTGACCACGGCTCATGGCCGGGTCACCGCCGATTATCTGGTGATCGGCTGCAACGCCTATCTCAACGACCTCAATCCAGAGCTGGGAGGGCGGGTGCTGCCGGCCGGTTCCTACATCCTCGCCACCGAGGTGCTGGATCGCCGCTTGCGCCAGAGATTGCTGCCGCAAAACATGGCGGTGTGCGATCAGAACGTGGCCCTCGACTACTACCGCCTCTCTGCCGATGGCCGCCTGCTGTTTGGCGGCGCTTGCAATTACTCCGGCCGGGATCCCCGCGATATCAAGGCCTTCATGCTACCCAAGTTATTGCGGGTATTCCCCGAGCTGGCTGGCACTGCCATCGAGTTTCAGTGGGGCGGCATGATCGGGATTGGCGCCAACCGGCTGCCGCAGATTGGCCGTCTCAAGGAACACCCCAACGTGTTCTACGCCCAGGCCTACTCGGGTCACGGCCTCAACGCTACCCATATGGCGGGCAAGCTGGTGGCCGAGGCGATCCGCGGCGAAAGCCGGGGTTTCGATCTCTTTGCCAGCGTGCCCCATATCACCTTCCCCGGCGGCCCGGCGTTGCGCTCCCCGCTGCTGGCACTGGGTATGCTGTGGCACCGGATGAAGGATATCTTCTGACCCCGATTGTCAGCCTGTGCAGTGATGGCTGAACTAAGCCCCCTTGCCAGCCCTTGTTTATAGCGGGTTAGCACTATCGTTCCGCCCGATAGACCAAAAGATGCATTCGCGCCAATCTCGTCCGATTGGCGCTATCTTTTAGGTGTGAGAGCGGTTATCTGCCAAGGGGCAAGGGGTTGTCAGATTGCCGGAATATTTGCCGAGAAAGGGCCGAGGACGGGGAGAGGAGGGCCAAGATGCAGATAAATGTGGTCGCGTCAGGCGGGCTCACCCCGCTGGCGCAACGGCAGGGTTCTCCCGCCGTGCAGGCACAGGAGCGGGCTGCAACTTCACCATCAACGGGCAGTGACAGCCTGGTGCGCGACCTTGGCGCTGTGCTGGATGAGCTGGGGCTGTCACCGCAAGGGGAGAGCAGCGGCGGTGGCACTGTTTCAATCAGGGATTCGCTGGAAGCGTTCATCAACACCATGATGGGCTCCCTGCAACAGCAGCAGGAGCAACAGTTGGCATTGCAGCAACAACAGCGGCAAGAGCAGGAACAGCGCAAACTCGCCATCGCCGACAGCAGCGAGAACCCGCTCAAGCGAGATCTGGAGCGCCTGCTGGAGACGCTGGATCAGCAGGGCGGACAGGAAAAAGAGAGCGAGCAAGGAGCCGAGCGTGAAGCGGTCAACCCCTTGCAGAGCCAGCTGACCAAGCTGCTGGAGAGCAGTGGTGCGGCAGAGAGCGGGGTCACCCTCAAGGAGGTGCTGTCAGGGTTGTCCAGCAAGCTGCCGAACGAACCTGCCGAGCGAAAAGGGTATCGGGTCGATACCCAGGTTTGAGCTGGTTGGCAACGGCAGGAGAGTCGTGGCAGAGCATAAGGGGCGGAAAGCGCTTTATTGGGCCGGTTCCGCCAGCCGCCATCCCTGTTCGCTCTTCATCATCCACACCTCTGCCTCTTGCGGCAGCACCTGGCCCGTCTCGAACTCGCCATATTTTCGCTCGAGCTCCATCAGCCCCATCTCCTGCTGGAAGGGGCCAACCCGGTCGTAGACCAGATCCTCGTCGTGCAACACCTGCAACTGATCGAGCCCCTGCTTGAAGTGGAGCTGGTAACTCACCTTGACCAGATAGACCCCCTCCATCCGTTCCTCCTTGCCGAGGATGGTGAAGTCGCTGATATCGAACAGGTTGGCGTCTGTCTCGGCCAGCAGCTTGGCGGTGACCTGCTGGCGGATATCCTCTTCACCGGGCCCTGCACTGCAGCCATAAAGCCAGAGGGCTAGCAGGGGGATGAACCACTTTTTCATCAAAACTCCGGACGGGCGAGACAATCGAAGGGCAAATTCTGCCATGCTGCCGGTCATATACAAGAGATTGCCAGAAAAATCAGTACGTAACGTATGAGGCGGCCCCCTGTCTTTCGACAGGGGGCCGCTGGTCAGCGTAGCTGATCAAGCCTGCCTAGAAACTCGGCAGGCCCCATAAAACCGGTGACCCGCTGCCCTGTCAGCTCCTTGCCCTCGCGGTCGAAGAAGATGAGGGTCGGCAGCCCCAGCACATTGAGGGTGTTGAGCAGCTCGACATCGGCATCGTCGTTGGCGGTAACATCCGCCTGCAGCAGCACCATCTGGCCGAAGCGCTCCCGCACCGCGGGATCGCTGAAGGTCTTGTGCTCGAACTCCTTGCAGGCGACGCACCAGTCGGCGTAGAGGTCGAGCAGCACCGGCTTGCCGCGGGCGGCGGCCAGCTGCACCTTGAGATCATCCAGCGTCTTGATGCGGATAAACTGCGGGGCGCTCTGGCTAGCGCCCGCCGTGACGGCAGCAGGGGTGGCCGGTTGCAGCAGATCCTTGCCCACCACCACGGCGCTGATCATCGCCAGCAACAGCACGAAGCCGCGCACGCTTTGGGCCACCGAGTGGGGTTGGTGCTGGTTGTGGTGATAGAGGTAGCCGCACAGCAGCAGCCCCCAGCCGAGCCAGGCGAGGGTAGTAACTTGATCGCTCCATAGCCGTGACAGCAGCAGGATCGGCACCGCCAGCAGGGCAAAACCAAACAGCTGCTTGATCACATCCATCCAGGCGCCCGCCTTGGGCAGCAGCTTGCCACCCGAGGTGCCGAGCAGCAGCAGCGGCAGACCCATCCCCAGTGAGAGCGCATAGAGCGCCGCCCCGCCGAGCCAGAGATCGCCGCTCTGGGCTACGTAGATCAGCGCCCCCGAGAGCGGTGCTGTGGTGCAGGGGGAGCAGACCAGCCCGGAGATCATCCCCATGATGGCGACCCCGACTACCGAGCCGCCCTGCTGGCGGTTGGAGAGGCCGGAGAGCCGGGTTTGCAAACTGCTCGGCAGTTGCAGGGTGTAGAGCCCGAACATGGAGAGGGCCAGCAGCACGAACATCACCGAGAGGCCGATCAGCACATAGGGGTGTTGCAGCGCCGCCTGGAATTTCAGCCCTGCCGAGACCACTACCAGCCCCAGCAGGGTGTAGGTCATCGCCATCCCCTGCACATAGACCATGGAGAGCAGGAAGGCGCGACCGGTGGAGAGGCGATGACCGGCGCCGGCGATGATGCCGGTCAGGATTGGGTACATGGGGAAGACGCAGGGGGTGAAGGCGAGCCCCAGCCCCAGTGCGAAGAAGGCGACGATGCTGAGCCAGAACCCCTGATGGCCGAGGGCAGCGGCCAGCTGATCCTGCTGGCTAACCGGTGCGACGTTTTGTGCCGTTTCAGCAGTGGACACTGTGGTTGCCGTGACCAGCGGGGCCACATCGATCAGCTTGTCGGTCGGCGGGTAGCAGAGGCCGTCGGTACAGCCCTGATAGCGCACCCGCAGGGTGGCATTTTCCCCCACCTCCTTTAGCGGCACCGCGATGCTCACCTGCTGGTAGTAGACCCGGGTCTTGCCGAAGAAGTCATCCTCGTGCTCGGTGCCTTCCGGCAGGGTCGGCTCGCTGAAGGTGAGGTTGTTCCCCTTGAAGCGCAGGCTGTGGCGATAGAGGTAGTAGTCATCGGCGATGTGGAGGGTCAGCAGCAGCTGATCGCCACGCTGTTCGCTCTCGATCTGAAAGGCCTCATCGACCTGCAAAAATTTGGGTTTGGCATTGGCCTCAATGCCCAGCGAGCTGAGCAGATCGGCGCTGCTGGCGTGGGCAGGGGCGCTGCCCACTGTTGTCATCAACAGGGCACAGAGCAGCAACAGGGGAGAGAGCAAGCGGGTGAACGTCATGAGGTCTCCCCATTGAGCCAGTCGAGATAGGCGGGTAGTCCGGCACTCACCGGCAGGGCCAGCAGCTCGGGAACCTCATAGGGGTGATTGGTTTGAATACATGCCTGCAGCTCGGCAAAGAGTGGCTGGCGGGATTTGATGATGAGCTGGATCTCGGTGGCGCGCTCTACTTTGCCTTGCCAACGATAGACGGAGGTAATGCCCGGCAGTTGATTAATGCAGGCGGCCAGCCGCTGGTTCAGCAGCTGTTCGCAGAGAAGGTCGGCACTGGTTTGATCTGGGCAGGTGCAGAGCACCACAATGGCGTCGGTCATAAAGCGGATCTTCACCTCGTTGGGGTAAACCGGGCAGGCGCCCTTGCCGTGTCATCCTTTTCTGCGGATGAAGGTGAAAAAAGCGCCTGAAAATCAGCGACTACTATACCCCAGAGCCGCTTCAAATAGCATCTGTAGCCATTTGTGAGCCAGCGCTAAAAATTTGTGGGGGGCATGAGATAGACGCTGTCATGGGGACAGGGCAGAATGAGCGGGCTTGTTCCCAATTGACGTAAGGAAATGTATGACCCAACAGAATGAGCAGCAGAGAAACCGCATGTTGAGCCTGCTGCGCGAAGGTGAGCGCCGCATGTTGGTTCAATTGGCCGGGCTGCTGCGCACGACCGCCGATGAAATCAATGCCGAGCTGGAGAAAGAGGAGCTGATGGCCACCCTGGAGCAGCCCATCACGGTGGAGTATCTCAACGGTGTGGTGCAGCACCATCTGTTCGAGCGCAAACACAAGGGAGATATGGCGGTTGCCCAGCAGATCCTGAGCGATTATCAGAGCGAGCTGGAAGCGCTGCAGGCCGCCCAGGCTCAGCCTGAAGAGGCTGCCGCTGCCGACGAGAGTGGCGAAGAGCTCAAGGCCCAGGCTTGAGCGACGGGCAGGCTTGAATCCTTACCTCTGAATCAGCCGGCCTGCCAGCGCTGATCCCTGTTGCGGCCCCATCATGTCTGCCATGATGGGGCCGTGCCGTTTCTTCTGTTGCCTTCCCTTGTTGACCTTCACTTCTCGGTTTCAATCCAACTGATTCGTGCCTTAGCGCGCCTCTTGGGGCATGCCGTGCGGCACTTCGCGGGGAATGGGAAACACCTTGTCATAGCCCCAGTTGTAGACGAAGGCATAGATCAGGTAGAAGACAACGAAGCCCAGATCCAGCACCAGCGCCTCCAGCATGCTGACGCTCAGCCACCAGGACATGACCGGCAGCGCGACGATCAGCAGACCGCCCTCAAAGCCGAAGGTATGCAGCACCCGTTGCCACAGGGTCTTGTGGGTATGGCCCTGATATTTCAGCAGCAGCTTGTCGACCCCGATGTTGTAGATGTAGTTCCAGACGGTGGCCAGCACCGAGAAGAACAGTGCCAGCGGGCCCATATGGTTGAGCCCGACCCCGGTAACCCAGCTGGCCAGCGGGGCGGCAATCAGCAGGCCAATGAATTCAAAGCCAATGGCATGGCGCAGGCGATCGTTACGGGTACGCATAAGTCACTCTCTCAATCAGATTTATTCACGGATTGCTGGTTAATCTATAGATCTTTAGCGATAGATTCATGTTGGTATCCATCGCTAAAATAGATGGATTAGAGAGCTTGCCGGAGGGCCATAAGATGACGCCATCACTGGAACAACTGAGGATCTTGCTGGCGGCCGCCGAAACCGGCTCGTTTTCCGCTGCCGCCCGCAAGCTGGGCAAGGCGCAGTCGGTGGTGAGCAGCGCCATCGCCAATCTGGAGATCGATCTGGCGCTCACCCTGTTTGACCGCAGCGGCCGCTATCCGCAGCTGACGGAGGCGGGGGCCCGCATGGTGCAGGAGGCGGGGATCCTGCTGGCGCAGAGTGAACGATTGCAATCCATTGCCGGGGAGCTGGCGGCCGGGGTGGAGACGCGGCTCACTCTGGCCATCGATGATGACTCCCACCTCCCCTGGCTCGGCACCCTGCTGGAGGAGTTCGCCACTCGTTACCCGACCGTGGAGCTGGAGCTGCTCTTCCCGCTGATGGAAGATGTGACCGAGATGCTGGTGACCGGCCGGGCCCAGCTCGGCATCAGCTATCAGAAGGTGCATCCCCAGCGAGAGATTGTCGCCCATTCGCTGGGGGAGGTGACCATGCCGCTGGTGGTGTCACCGGATCATCCGCTGGCCCGCAAGCAGCCGCTGCGGGAGGTCGATCTGCAGGGGGCACGCCAGCTGATGGTCACCGGCCGACGGGAAGGGAGCGAGCGCCAGCGTTTTCGCATCTCGGCTCAGGTGTGGTGGGTCGAGGGGGATCTCGGGGTGCTGGAGCTGGTCAAGCGGGGCCTTGGCTGGTCCGCCATTCCGGAATTTCTGCTGCATCAACCGCTGAAGCGGGGCGAGGTGGTGGTGCTGGAGCCCGACTTTATCGCCAGCCACGCGCTGGCGCTGGAGTTGCAGTGGCATCGCGCCCGCCCGCTGGGGCAGGCGGGGCGCTGGCTGAAGGAGGCACTGCTGGCGCGCGTGCCTCGCTAGCCGACCTTACTCGGTCAGGGCGTAAGGCAGGGGTTGCAGGGTGAGGCGGGAGCCTTCGTCCTGCTTGAGGCGGAATTGGGCGTCAGCCTCGGTATCTTTCGGCAGTACGGCGGTGAGCCACACCTGCCCGGCCTGTTGCCAGGCGTTGAGCACCATGCCGCTGCGGCGCCAGTTGTCACCCAGTTGCAGCTCCAGGGTATCGCCCGCATTGACCGGCTCACTGGCACTGCCCGCCAGCAGGAACAGGGCGCGGTTGTTGGCGCCGCGATACTTGGCGCGGGCCACCGTCTCCTGCCCCATGTAGCAGCCCTTGTTGAAGCTGATGCCGTCCAGTGCCTGCAGGTTGAGCATCTGCGGGATGAACTCCCCCTGATGCACCGCTTCCATGTGTGGCAGGCCCGCCTTGATCTCGAGCCCCCACCAGAGTGACTCGTCACCTTGCGGCAGGGCGTCGGCTTGCTGATTGCTTACCAGCAGCCAGCGATCCTGTTCAATCTTCACCGCCATGCCGCCGTCGATAAGACCGCTCTGCAGAAGGCCAAACTGCTCGGCGATCCACCCATCGCTGCCCGTACCGGCGATCCCGGTGGCGTGACGCTCATCGGCGGCGATCTCGACCTTGGAGAAGACGGCAAATTTCTTCAGCTCCGGCAGCTGACGCTCAAGTACCGAAGGGCTGGTCAGTAGCAGCAGACTGTCGTCGAGGCAGAGCAGGCGGAAATTGCTCCACAGCTTGCCCTTGGGATCACAGTGGCCGCCCGGGGTCTGTTGCCCCGGTTGCAGGGCGTTGACATCACAGGTGACCTGACCTTGCAGATATTTGGCGCGATCCTGGCCGCTGATACGGGTGATGGCCAGCTTGGTCAGGGGGAAGCGGGTCGGCTCGGCAGGAAAAACAGGTGGTTGCAGGCTCACGATGGTATTCCAGAGAGAAAGTATGTGAGCTGCATGGTAAAGACGTAACTAATGTTTGTCAGCCGGAAAATCCAGCTGGTACCATCCCCCGGTCTTTGTAAGGAGAGTGCCATGTTGAGCCCAGTTGAAAAATCCCGCCTGAAGTGGGCCTGCCGTCGCGGTATGCTCGAGCTGGATGTGATCTTTATGCCCTTTTTCGAACACGAGTTCGACTCCCTGAGCGAAGCCGATCAGCAGACCTTTATCCGCCTGCTGGCGAGCGACGATCCGGATCTGTTCAAATGGTGCATGGGTCATGGTGTCCCTGCCGATCCCGCATTTGCCGCCATGATCCCGATGATCCTGGAGCGCAATCAGGCGCGCCACGACCGCCAGGGGTAATACCGTGGAGCGGGTGATCATGACGGTTCACCCCTCCCGCCATCAGCAATATTTGCTGGTGGCCCTCTTTTTGTTGCTGCTCTGGCCGGTGGCTGGCCTGATTGCCGGTTGGCAGTGGGCACTGTGGCTGCCCGTCTGGTTGGTGTCGCTCTGGCTGAGCTGGCGTGCGCTCGCCGCGCCCCCGTGCGAGCTCGTCTGGGATGGCCAGTGGCTACAGTGGCAAGGTTGCCGCTATCAGCTCGACAAGAAAAGCCGCATTCTGCCCGGCGTGCTCAGGTTGGCGCTTTGTCCCGAGCAGCAAGAGAGTGGAGTTGTGTCGCCACGGCAACTGTGGATCTTCTCCGACGCCCTTCCCCCCGAACATTACCGCCTGCTGGCGCGAGCCATCCACTTTCTGCCGTCTCGGCGCTGACACCTGCTTTCCGTGATGACTATGCGCTGAGTTATCGCGATAAGCTGCTGCAATGTGGCTGGCGGCACTCTTTTTGTGGCTGAAAAGCGGTTGAAAACAAGTGACCCCGCCGGGGCGGGGTCACTGATAGCTGCAACGCTTGGCGGGAAGGGGGATTAATCCCGCTCCGGGGTCAGCACGGTCGGCTTGGAGTCCGGCAGTATATCCGGATGATCCAGGTTGTAGTGCAGGCCGCGAGACTCCTTGCGCTGCAGGGCGCAGTTGACGATAAGCTCGGCTACCTGCAGCAGGTTGCGCAGCTCCAGCAGGTTGTTGGAGACGCGGAAGTTGGCGTAGTACTCCTGCACCTCCTGCTTGAGCAGGTCGATGCGGCGCTTGGCGCGGGCCAGGCGTTTGTTGGTACGCACTATCCCCACGTAGTCCCACATCATCAACCGCAGTTCGTGCCAGTTGTGCTGGATCACTACCAGTTCGTCGGAATCTTCCACCTTGCTCTCGTCCCACACCGGCAGGCGCGGCGGCTCCACACTCATCGGCAGCTTGGCCAGAATGTCGGCCCCCGCCTGATGGGCATAGACCACGCATTCCAGCAGGGAGTTGGAGGCCATACGGTTGGCGCCGTGCAGACCGGTGTAGGTCACTTCACCTATGGCGTAGAGGCCGGGGATATCGGTCTGGCCGTTGTTGTCGATCATCACGCCGCCACAGGTGTAGTGGGCGGCTGGAACGATGGGCATCGGCTCCTTGGTGATGTCGATGCCAACCGCGAGGCAGCGCTCATAAATGGTCGGAAAGTGCTTGATGATGAAGTCGGCCGGTTTGTGGCTGATGTCCAGATACATGCAGTCGGCGCCGAGTCGCTTCATCTCGTGGTCGATGGCGCGGGCGACGATATCGCGCGGCGCCAGCTCGGCCCGCTCGTCAAACTCCGGCATAAAGCGGCTGCCGTCCGGGCGGCGCAGATAGGCCCCCTCGCCACGCAGCGCTTCGGTCAGCAGGAAGTTGGGATCATCGGGGTGGAACAGGCTGGTGGGGTGGAACTGGTTGAATTCCAGGTTTGCCACCCGGCAGCCAGCCCGCCATGCCATGGCGATGCCATCGCCAGAGCTCACATCCGGGTTGGAAGTGTACTGGTAGACCTTGGAGGCGCCACCGGTGGCCAGTGCCACGAAACGGGCGCGGATCACTTCGACCTGCTCGGCGTTGCGGTTCCAGACGTAGGCGCCCAGTACCTTGTTGCCCGGCAGGTTGAGCTTGCGGGTGGTGATGAGGTCGACCGCGTTGAAGCGCTCCATCAACTGGATATTGGGGTGGGCACGAACCTGATCGATCAGGGTGAGCTGCACCGCCTTGCCGGTGGCATCCGCCGCGTGGAAGATGCGGCGATGGCTGTGGCCCCCTTCACGAGTCAGGTGGTACTGGGACTCGCCGTCGGCGTTCTCCTCCTGATCGAAGGGGACCCCTTGCTGAATGAGCCACTGGATGGATTCGCGGGCGTGGCGTGCGGTGAACTCGACCACTGCCGGGTCACACAACCCGGCGCCCGCGTTGAGCGTGTCGCTCACGTGGGATTCGATGCTGTCGGTTTCGTCGAAAACGGCAGCGATGCCTCCTTGCGCATAGAAAGTGGCCCCTTCACTTATGGGCCCCTTGCTCAGAACCAGGACTTTGGCGTGGTCTGCCAATCGCAACGCGAGGGACAAACCAGCGGCACCGCTGCCAATGATCAGTACATCGCAAAGGTATTCAACACTTGCTTTCATAAGTATCATTGGCCTGGATTAAGAACTGGCACCATGGTAGCCCAAGCGAGGGCGAGGATGCAGCCTGCATCACATTTTTTTCAATTGAAGCGAACTTTCTCTGATTCTCCCTGTCTGAACTTGTGCGCTTAGGAAGGGCCGGAAAAGAAAAACGATAACCTGATGGGGGTTTTACGGCTCTGATGAGCGACCAGAATCTACTGGACGAACAGCTGGTTGAACGGGTCCAGCGCGGCGATAAAGCAGCTTTCAACCTGTTGGTAAAAAAATACCAGCATAAGGTGGTCAACCTGGTTGCCAGGTATGTCAACAATCCCGGTGATGTGCCCGATGTGGCGCAAGAGGCCTTTATAAAAGCCTACCGTGCATTGCCGACATTCCGTGGCGAAAGTGCTTTTTACACCTGGTTGTACCGAATTGCCGTGAACACGGCGAAGAATTATCTCACCTCCCAGGGGCGCAGGCCGCCCAGCAGTGATGTGGAGGCTGACGAAGCGGAGTCTTATGGTGGTGGTGAAGCCTTGCAAGAGGTCTCAACCCCCGAAAACCTGGCGCTGACTGACGAGATCAAACGCACCGTGTTTTCAGCCATAGAGGCATTGCCGGAAGACCTGAGGACAGCTATCACCCTTCGCGAACTGGAAGGGCTGAGCTACGAAGAGATTGCCGAAATCATGGATTGCCCAGTGGGTACGGTCAGATCCCGTATCTTCCGGGCGAGGGAAGCAATCGATAAAAAGCTGCAACCTCTGATCGAGAATTAACTGGGGAAAGACGGGTTAACTTATGGCAAATAAAGAGCAAATCTCTGCCCTGATGGATGGTGACCTGAGTGACGCAGAGGTACTGAACGAGCTGGAGATGGACTCCGACTTGCAAGATACCTGGGGTCGTTACCACCTGATCGGCGATGCCATGCGGGGTGACCTGCCGGTCAATCTGCAACTGGATCTCAGTGACAGCATCATGGCTGCGCTGGAGGATGAGCCCACCATACTGGCACCCAAGCCGGTCGAGACGGCTCCCGTGCTGCAACCTGTCGTTGCGCCGGTCAAGACAGATTCCAATGTGGTTCCGTTGTTCCGCCGTGTCGGTCAGCAACTGGGTCAATATGCCATTGCGGCATCCGTGGCCGCTGCCGTTATCTTCGGGGTGCAGCAGTATCAGGGACAGGATGGCGTTCCGGCTAATCCGGTGCTCAATACCATTCCAATCGGTGGCAGTGCGGCGCCGGTGAGTGTTCACTATCCGCAACAGGATGGCGCCCGTGCCCGTCAGCAGGGGCTGACCGAACAGCAGATGCAGGAGCAGCGGGAGCGGATTAACGCCTTCCTGCGTGACCACCAGTTGCAACAGCGCCTGTTGCAAGACAGACAGATCCAACAATAACGAATTGTCAGGGATACAAACGTGCGCCAGTCCAGCCGTATTTTGCTGGCCTCTCTCCTGCTGATCAGTGCCAAGGCCTCGGCCGACGATAAGTCGGCCGAGGCCTTGTTGCAGCAGATGCAGAGTGCCGTGCAACAACAGAATTTCGAGTTGTCCATGGTCAAGGCCCGTCAGGGGCGTCTTGAACCGATCCGGATCAGCCATGCCGTCATCAACGGCAAGGAAGTTGCCCACCTCAGTTACCTTGACGGCAAGGCGATCGAGTATCTCCAGCGCCAGAACGAATACACCTTCTTTGAAAACAGCCACGATCCCTACACCCTGAAGGATGCCCGCTTCCCCGGCATCTGGTCGACCCTGGTGAAGATGCCGCTGGCGCAGGTGCTGGAGAGCTATGATCCTGTGCTGGCCGGCCGCAGCCGGGTTGCCGGTGTGGTGGCGCAGGTGGTGAGGCTGGTGCCTAAAGAGGCCGACAAATATGGTTTTGTGCTCTGGATTGACGAGCAGAGCCACTTGCTGCTGCGGATCGATATGGTCGAGCGGGAAGGCAATCTGGTGGAGCAGGTGCTCGGTGTCGAGCTGGATCTGCAGAGCAAACCGGCCCCCTGGCTGGTGAAGCTGGCCAACAGCAAGCAGCCTCCGGCGCTGGCGTTGGAGGATGCCTATCCAGCGCCACAACAGCAGTTGAACTGGCAGATCACCTGGCTGCCCGATGGCTTCAAGGTGCTGTCGCAAGACCGGCACCAGCTGGTGACCACCAGTATGCCGGTGGATTACATGATGCTCTCCGATGGGCTGGTGGATCTCTCGGTCTATGTCTCCCGGGTCGATCCCAAGCAGGCGGTGCGCCAGCAGCTGATCCGCCAGGGGGCGACTTCGCTGGTGAGCTATGTCAACGAGGTGGGGGTCGAGATCACCGTGGTCGGCGAGGTGCCTGCCGAGACCGCCAAGCGCATCGCCGAGTCAGTCCAGCCGCTGGCCCGCAACGAAGCGGTGCAGTAACGGGGGCTGCGGGGTTGTCCCCCACTTGCCGAGTGTGGCGAGTCGTGGTCAGATCCCCTGATTGTGTGAACCCGAGGTGTTGCCGTGAATGAGATGAGTGAAGAGCTGGCGACCGTGGTGGCCATTGAGGGTGACCATGCCTGGGTGGAATGTGAGCGTCGCTCCGCCTGCAGTGGTTGTCAGCAGCAATCCAACTGCGGTACCGGCACCGTGGCCAAGGCGTTTCCCCTGAAAGCTCCCCGCTTGCGGGTCAGGCTGACCGCTGAGGTGCGGGTTGGCCAGCAAGTGAGGCTCGGTATCCCGCAGGAGAGTCTGCTGCGCGGGGCTGCGCTGGTCTATGTGCTGCCGCTTTTTTGTCTGTTGGCCAGCGCCTTGCTGGGGCAGCTCTGGCTGGCGCCGCTGCTCTCGGGCGGGGAGGGGATTACCATTCTCTGCTGCCTGCTGGGGGGCGTGCTGGGCTTTTTACTGGTTCGTTACTTTTCCAACCGCCTGGATCAGGGGCGCTACGGCCCGCAGATGCTCGGCGTTGTCGTCCCTGTCCGCATCCTCCCCTGACCGAACAGGCGCTATTTCACTGGCGCTGGCGACTAAAGAATGGCCGTCAGCCGGGTTATCCAGTAAAATCGCGCCTCCATAACTGACCTTAACTAATTTTGAGTGACTCTTGCTCGATGAAACACATTCGTAACTTTTCGATTATTGCGCACATCGACCACGGTAAATCGACCCTGTCGGACCGTCTGATCCAGACTTGCGGTGGCTTGTCCGACCGCGAGATGCAGGCTCAGGTGCTTGACTCCATGGATCTGGAGCGCGAGCGCGGCATTACCATCAAAGCACAGAGTGTGACCCTGAACTACCAGGCACAAGACGGTAACACCTACCAGCTGAACTTTATCGACACCCCGGGCCACGTGGATTTCTCCTACGAGGTCTCCCGCTCTTTGGCGGCCTGTGAAGGGGCGCTGCTGGTGGTGGATGCCGGCCAGGGGGTTGAGGCACAGACTCTGGCCAACTGCTACACCGCCATGGAAATGGATCTGGAAGTGGTGCCGGTGCTGAACAAGATTGACCTGCCGGCCGCTGAACCCGAGCGGGTTGCCGAGGAGATCGAAGACATCGTCGGTATCGACGCGGTCGATGCGGTGCGCTGCTCCGCCAAGACCGGTCTGGGTGTTGATCTGGTGCTGGAAGAGATCGTTGCCAAGATCCCGGCGCCGGAAGGCGACCCGGATGCCCCGCTGCAGGCGCTGATCATCGACTCCTGGTTCGACTCCTATCTGGGCGTTGTCTCTCTGGTGCGGATCAAGAACGGTTCCCTGAAGAAGAACGACAAGATCAAGGTGATGAGCACCGGTCAGGTGTGGGGTGTCGATCGTATCGGTATCTTCACGCCCAAGCAGGTGGATACCCAGGGTCTGGGTTGCGGCGAGGTAGGTTGGGTTGTCTGCGGTATCAAGGACATCCACGGCGCGCCGGTGGGCGATACCCTGACTCAGGCCAAGA
The DNA here is from genome assembly GCF_027706185.1 of Aeromonas sp. Y318-3. Lineage (NCBI taxonomy): Bacteria > Pseudomonadati > Pseudomonadota > Gammaproteobacteria > Aeromonadales > Aeromonadaceae > Aeromonas > Aeromonas sp. Y318-3. Next base: position 30,189 of record NZ_JAPDCN010000022.1, on the reverse strand, counting down.
ACGGTGCCGACAAGGCGCTGGCTGGCTTCAAGAAGGTGAAGCCGCAGGTTTATGCGGGTCTGTTCCCCATCTCCAGCGATGACTATGAGTCGTTCCGTGACGCCCTCGACAAGCTCTCCCTGAACGATGCCTCCCTGTTCTTCGAACCGGAGAGCTCCACGGCGCTGGGCTTCGGCTTCCGTTGCGGCTTCCTCGGCATGCTGCACATGGAGATCATTCAGGAGCGTCTGGAGCGTGAATACGATCTGGATCTGATCACCACGGCGCCGACCGTAGTGTACGAGATCGAGCTGACCGACGGCTCCACCATCCATATCGACAGCCCGGCCCAGATGCCCGCCATCACCAGCATCAAGGAGATGCGCGAGCCGATCGCCGAGTGTCATATCCTGCTGCCGCAGGAGTACATGGGCAACGTGATCACCCTCTGTATCGAGAAGCGTGGCGTGCAGACCAACATGGTCTATCACGGCAAGCAGGTGGCACTGACCTATGAAATCCCGATGGCGGAAGTGGTGCTCGACTTCTTCGACCGTCTGAAATCCACCAGTCGTGGTTACGCCTCGCTGGACTATGGCTTCAAGCGTTTCGAAACCTCCGACATGGTCCGTCTGGATATCATGATCAACGGTGAGCGCGTCGATGCCCTGGCTATCATCACCCACAAGGACAACGCCCAGTATCGCGGTCGTCAGGTGGTGGAGAAGATGCGCGAGCTGATCCCGCGCCAGATGTTCGATATCGCCATTCAGGCGGCCATCGGCAACCAGATCATCGCTCGCAGCACCGTCAAGGCTCTGCGTAAAGACGTAACCGCCAAGTGCTACGGTGGTGACGTGAGTCGTAAGAAGAAACTGCTGAACAAGCAGAAAGAAGGTAAGAAGCGGATGAAGTCCCTCGGCCGTGTCGACGTGCCGCAGGAAGCCTTCCTCGCGATTCTCCACGTCGGAAAGGATTAATAGATGGCAAGCACGTTTTCCCTGATCCTGGTGGTGGTCTGCGCGATCACCGGTGTTATCTGGTGTCTGGACAAGATGATTTGGTCCAAGCAGCGCGCCGCCAAGATTGCCGTGGCTCGTGCCCATGGCGGTGCCCACCTGGATGAGAAGACTCTGGCCAAGGTGGCCCCTGTACCGGTTTGGATTGAGCAGACCGCCGGGGTCTTCCCGGTCATCACCTTTGTGCTGATCCTGCGTTCGTTCATTTTTGAACCGTTCCAGATCCCGTCAGGTTCCATGATGCCCACCCTGCTGGTGGGCGATTTCATCCTGGTGGAAAAGTTTGCCTATGGTCTGCGGGACCCGGTGACCAACACCAAGTTCCTCGAGACTGGCGAGCCCAAGCGTGGCGACGTGGTGGTATTCAAGTATCCCCTTGAACCGCGCGTTGACTACATCAAGCGGGTGGTCGGCATGCCGGGTGATCGGGTTATCTATCGCAACAAGGAGCTGATGATCCGGCCCAAGTGCGAAGAGCAGGAAGGGAAAACGTGCCCGGGCTTCAAGAAGCTCGACGTCAAGTTTGAACAAAGAGGCGAATTTACCCAGATGGGGATCCCCCTTGATCGCTATACCGAGCAGTTGGGTGATGTCTCCCACGAGACCCTGCGCAATCCGCTGATGCCCGACATGGTTGGCCGTTACTATCGCCAGCCCGGCACCTACCCCGACGAGTGGGTGGTACCGGAAGGCCAGTATTTCGTGATGGGCGACAACCGCGACAACAGCACCGACAGCCGCTTCTGGGGCTTTGTGCCCGAGCAGAATCTGGTCGGCAAGGCGGTCGCTATCTGGATAAGTTTTGAATTCGAGCGCGAAGAAGGCTCCCTGCTGCCAAGTTGGGTACCGACAGGTGTGCGCTTCAACCGCATTGGCGGAATCAAGTAAATGAATATCAAGATGAACAGACTGCAGTCCCGTCTCGGGCATGTTTTTGCGGATCTGGAACTGCTGACCCGCGCGCTGACTCACCGCAGCGCCGGTTCCCGTCACAATGAACGACTGGAATTTCTGGGTGACTCGATTTTGAGTCTGGTGATTGCCGATGATCTGTTCCACCGCTTCCCGCAAGCGGCGGAAGGGGATCTCAGCCGGATGCGCGCCACCCTGGTGCGCGAGAAGACCCTGGCCGAACTGGGCCGGGAGTTTGACCTCGGGGATCACCTGATCCTGGGGCCCGGCGAACTCAAGAGCGGCGGTTTTCGCCGCGAATCCATTCTGGCCGACACGGTCGAGGCGGTGATCGGTGCCGTCTATCTGGATACCAATCTTGAGACGGTGCGGACACTGCTGCTGAGCTGGTATGCCAGCCGCCTGGAAGAGATCAAGCCGGGCATCGAGCAGAAAGATCCCAAGACCCGTCTGCAAGAAATTTTGCAGGGAAGCCGCAAATCCCTGCCGACCTACACCGTGACTAACGTCAAGGGCGAGGCCCACAACCAGGAGTTCACCGTCCAGTGTGATGTGGAAGGTCTGGATGGTCCCCTCGTCGGGGTCGGCACCAGCCGTCGCAAGGCCGAACAGGCCGCGGCGCAGCAAGCATTGGAAAAACTGTCATGACAGATACCACCTACTGCGGCTTTGTCGCCATCGTGGGCCGCCCGAATGTGGGCAAGTCCACCCTGCTCAACAAGCTGCTTGGCCAGAAGGTCAGCATCACCTCGAAGAAGCCCCAGACCACCCGTCACCGGATTTTGGGGATCGATACCGAGGAGAACTACCAGACCATCTATGTGGATACCCCTGGTCTGCACATTGAAGAGAAACGGGCCATCAACCGCCTGATGAACCGTGCCGCCACCAGTTCGCTGGGTGATGTGGCCATGGTGGTGTTCATGGTCGACGGTACCCACTGGACCAAAGACGACGAGATGGTGCTGGGCAAGCTGCGCAATCTCAAGTGCCCGGTGGTGCTGGCGGTCAACAAGATTGACAACGTCAAAGAGAAAGAAGATCTGCTGCCCCACCTCGAGTGGCTGGGCCAACAGATGAACTTCGCCCATATTCTGCCCATCAGTGCCGAAAAGGGCACCAACGTGGAGAAGATCCGCGAGTGGGCCAAGGATCTGCTGCCGGAAAACGTCCACTTCTTCCCGGAAGATTACGTGACTGACCGCTCCTCCCGCTTTATGGCCTCCGAAATCATCCGCGAGAAGCTGATGCGCTTCACCGGTGAGGAGCTGCCCTACTCGGTGACGGTGGAGATCGAGCGCTTCAAGGTGGAAGAGAGCGGCCTTTATCACATCCACGGCCTGATCCTGGTCGAGCGCGATGGCCAGAAGAAGATGGTCATCGGCAACAAGGGTGAGAAGATCAAGACCATCGGCACCGAGGCGCGCCTCGACATGGAACGTCTGTTCCAGAACAAGGTGCACCTGGAGCTGTGGGTCAAGGTCAAGTCGGGCTGGGCTGATGATGAGCGCGCCCTGCGCAGCCTCGGGTATGGCGACGACTGATTGCTGACCCCGGCTTTCGTCATCCATAGTCGGCCCTATCGGGAGACCAGCCAGCTGGTCGAGGTCTTCACCCAGGATAGTGGCCGATTTACCCTGGTGGCTCGCGGTTCTCGCGGGCCACGCTCCCCTCTCAAGGGGCTGCTGCAACCCTTTACCCTGCTCACCATCGCCTGGCGCGGCAAGGGGGATCTCAAGAACCTCACCCAGGTCGAGTGCCCCGACCACTCCCTGCGTCTCGGCGGTGATCGCCTCTTCTACGGTCTCTATCTCAACGAGCTGGTCTACTACCTGCTGGAAGCGCACACCCCGTTCCCCGAAGTGTTCGATGCCTATGCCCGTGCCATCATGGCGCTGGCCGATGGCGAGACGCCGGAGCTGCCGCTGCGCCGCTTCGAGTTCCTGCTGCTGCAGGCGCTCGGCTATGCGGTGGATTTCGAATACACGGCGGACGACGAGTCGCCCATCGAGCCGACCTTGCTCTATGGCTTCGAGCGTGAATTGGGCTTTGTTGCTTGCGAGCGGGCGCCGGATCCCCGTACCCTGTTTCTCGGTGCCCACCTGCTGGCCTTCGCCGAGGGACGTTTCGATACTCCGCCCCTGCTGCAGGCGGCCAAGCGTTTCAGCCGGCTGGCCTTGCAACCCTATCTGGGCAAGCGTCAGCTAAAGAGCCGGGAGCTGTTTTTAAAACGCAAAGCCAGCATGCAAGGCTGACACAGATTACAGACATACGGATATTGGCGCGGGGGGATTCGCTGACCGCGCAGTCAACAGATGAAGCTTTTCAAGGAGTTCTCAATGAGTGAAATCTATCTGGGTGTGAACATCGACCATATCGCCACCCTGCGCAACGCCCGTGGCACCCAGTATCCGGATCCGGTACAGGCCGCGTTCGTGGCCGAGCAGGCCGGGGCCGATGGCATTACCGTGCATCTGCGGGAAGATCGTCGCCACATCACCGACCGCGACGTGGAGATCCTGCGTCAGACTATCCAGACCAGAATGAACCTGGAGATGGCGGTGACCGAAGAGATGATCGGCATCGCCTGCCGCATCAAGCCCCACTTCGTCTGTCTGGTGCCGGAGAAGCGCACCGAGGTGACCACCGAGGGCGGTCTGGACGTGGCCGGTCAGCTGGACAAGGTGACTGACGCCGTTGCCCGCCTCTCTGCTGTGGGTGCCCAGGTATCCCTCTTTATCGACGCCGATCCCATCCAGATCGATGCGGCTGCCGAGAGTGGCGCCCCCTTTATCGAGATCCATACCGGCCGTTACGCCGATGCCACCACAGATGCCGAGCGCAACGCCGAGTTCAAGCGCATTGCCGCCGGTGCCTCCTATGCCGCTGGCAAAGGCTTGAAGGTCAATGCCGGTCACGGCCTGCACTACCACAACGTCAAGGCCATCGCCGCCATCCCTGAGCTCTATGAGCTCAACATCGGCCACGCCATCATCGGCCGCGCCGCCTTCGATGGTCTGGCCAAAGCCGTGAGCGATATGCGCCTGCTGATGCAGGAAGCCCGTCAGGGGATCTGACTCACCAGACCGGCGGCCTGAGATAGGCTGCCAAAAATAACAAGGGACGCAGCGGCGTCCTTTGTTATTTCAGGCCCTGTTCAAGCGAGGGCGGCACCCGCGCAGTAATAACCCAGCACAATCGGCTATAAGCAGTTGATGGCAAAAGGGTTACACTTGTTGACCCTGCGAGCTGGACGAGATTGTTATGGCGCATCCCCTGTATCACCCCGAGATCACCGAACTTGAACCTGTCGCCCGCGCGGCGGGAGCGGCCATCATGGCCATCTATAGCCAGCCCTTCGCGGTGGAGTACAAGAGCGACGAGAGCCCGCTCACGGCGGCCGACAAGGGGGCTCATGAGGTGATTGTGCAGGCGCTGGCGCGATTGACCCCAGACATCCCCGTATTGTCAGAGGAGTCGGGCCCCGAGGTGATGGCGGCGCGCCACGGCTGGTCCCGCTACTGGCTGGTGGATCCCCTCGACGGCACCAAGGAGTTTGTCTCCCGCAACGGCGAGTTCACCGTCAATATCGCGCTGATTGAAGAGGGGGCGCCGCGCTGGGGGCTGGTCTATGCCCCAGTGCTGGACAAGCTCTGGTATGGCGGAAAGGGGCTCGGTGCCTGGCGCATCGCCGATGGCAAGCGCGAGCCTATCCAGACCCGGCCTCATCGTGAAGGCGAGGCGTGGCGAGTGGTGGGCAGTCGCAACCACCTGTCGCAGGAGACCCTCGATTTCTTGGCTCCTTTTGGCGAGCTCGAGCTAGTCTCCATGGGCAGTTCGCTGAAGTTCTGCATCATCGCCGAAGGGGGCGCCGAGCTCTATCCGCGCCTCGCACCTACCTGCGAGTGGGACACTGGTGCGGCGCAGGCTGTGCTGGAGGGGGCGGGTGGCAGCGTCACCCAACTCGATGGCTCGTCCCTTGTCTACAACAAGCCCGACATACTTAACCCTTGGTTTGTCGCCAAGGCATAAGCGAGATATCGGGATGCAAAAAGGCCGGGCTGGAATGAACTTCCAGTCCGGCCTTTTTTATTTCGCTATTCGCTTTGCGGTCAGAAGACCTTTTTGAACGGCTTGATGGTCACTTTGGCATAGACGCCAGCTGCCACATAGGGATCGGCATCGGCCCAGGCTTGGGCATCCGCCTGCGAGGCAAACTCTGCTATGACGGTGCTGCCGGTAAAGCCTGCATCAGCCGGATCCTCGGCATCGATAGCGGGGTTGGGGCCGGCGGTCAGCAGGCGACCCTCATCCTGCAGGGCTTGCAGGCGAGCCAGATGGGCAGGGCGAACTTGCTTGCGCAGTGGCAGGCTATCGGGGACATCTTCTGAGTAGATGAGATACCACATGAGAGGATCCTTTTCTGATGAGGGTTATTTTTTGGGTTCGTCTTTTTGCTGGGACAACTGATCGGCAGGGATATGGCGATAGAGATAGACGCCGCTCAGCAGGGTAAAGACCAGCGTCATCCCCAGCAGGCCGAACACCTTGAAGTTGACCCACATCTCTTGCGGCAGGTTGAACGCCACGTAGAGGTTGAGCAGGCCACAGACGGTAAAGAAGCCGACCCAGCCGAGATTGACCTTGTCCCAGACTGCATCGGGTGCTTGCAGCTCCTTGGCCAACATCTGTTTGATAAGGTTCTTGCCAAAGCCGTAGCGGCTGATGAGCAGACCCAGTGCGAACAGCACGTTGATGACAGTCACTTTCCACTTGATGAAGGTGTCATCGTGGAAGAAGACGGTGAGGCCGCCGAAGAAGCCGACCAGCAGGAAGGTAAAGAGCTGCATCTTCTCGACTTTGCGATAGCGTATCCAGCTATAGGCGAGCTGCAGACCGGTGACCACCACCAGTGCGCCAGTGGCCATGTAGATGTCGTAGAACTTGTAGACCGCGAAGAAAACGATAAGTGGAATAAATTCAATAAATTGCTTCATTGTTGGCGCCTAGTCCTCAAAAATGGCCTGCAAATTTCGCCCAGTCTACCTGCATGGCGGACAACGGCAAATGAATAAGACCGCTCATTTTTACGCCGGTTCCGCGCCGTCGCCAAACAGTTGGCGTGCAATGGAGATCCCCAGTCGCTGCTGATCGGCCAGCAGGTCGCGTATATGGCGCTCTTCAATCAGAGGGTTGAGCAACACGGCCCGCAGCAGGGTGAGCGGTTGGGCACCGTAGCGTACCACCGCTCGTTGGGTGCGGGAGACAAAGCTGTGCCCCTCGGCCCGCTGGGCTTTTTGCAGGGACACGTTGAAGTCGTTGATCTGCGCATTGGCCGTCTCATCCAGCACCTTGCCCTGCAGATGGGGCGGGATGCAGCGATAGGAGAGCAGGTTCATCACCGGAGCAGACATCAGCTCGAAGGCGGGGTCGCTTTCGATGAACTCGGCCATTAGCCGGGCTCGGTCGTAGTTGGCTTCGATAAGCTCGGCATAGCCTTGCTGGCCGAAGAGCTGGAAGGCGGCATCCAGATAGAGGGCATTGGCCGGGCGGGTGCCCTCCAGGGTAAAGCGGCCCTGATCGAATGAGGTGGCGCGAATAGCGTAGGGCGCCTCTCGCTTGACCGCCATCATCAGGTCGGGCTGGCGGCAGAGCAGCATGCCGGTACCGAGTGGCACCAGCAGCTGTTTGTGGCCATCCAGAGTGACGGTATCTGCGCGCTCGATCCCTGCCAGCAGGTTTTGATAGCGGGGGGAGAAGAGGGTGGGGCCACCCCAGGCGGCATCCACGTGGAAGTGGATCTGCTCGCGCTCGGCGATGGTCGCCAGCTCCGGCAGGGGGTCGATGGAGCCAAAGTCGGTACTGCCTGCCACGCCGACCAATGCCAGCACTTTCAATTTCTGTTCCTTGCACTGGATCAGCGCCTGCTCCAGCGCAGCCAGACTGAGCCGGTTCTGTTCGTCAGTCTCAAGGCGCCAGACGCTGCGGGCGCCCAGTCCCAGCAGATCCATCCCCTTGTCGAAGGAGTAGTGCATCAGCCGGGAACCCAGAATGACGGCGCCGCGATAGCCCTGCTCATAGAGGGCGAACAGGTTGTCGCCACAGGCGCGGTTGCGTGCCAGCCACAGTGCCGTGACGTTGGCGATGGTGCCGCCGCTGGTCATGACGCCGAGGGCGGCATCCTTGGCATGCATCTGCTCGCCGTAGAAGGCATCATCCCTGCCATAGATGAGGCGGTGCAGCTTGGCCAGCACCTCCCGCTCCAGAAAGCTGAGCATGCGGGAGGACTCCATCTTCATCGGATTCTGGTTCAGCATCACCAGCAGGCGCGACAGCTCGGCGGTATAGGCCGGCAATGGTGCCGTCATATGACCCATGTAGCGTGGCGAGGTGAGGTGCGAGGCGCCGGGCACCAGAGTAGCCAGCCGCGCCAGATACTCCTCGATAGATTGGCCGACAGCAGGCATGCGGGATTGATCGAGCTGATGGGTGAACAGGTCGCGCTGATAGGGGGCCTGACTGTCGTCGGAGTGGTGGAAGCTCTCCAGCAAGGTGTTCATCGCCTCGCCAAAGGCGGGATCCGCTTGTGCAAACAGCTCAGTCAACTTCATCAGGTTCTCCAGACCAGGTCACCGGGGTAGGTGTCTATGCCGCTTGTCTCAGGCATCGGCGGCAGAGCATACACCAAAGGTTGGCAGGTGACAGCCACTCCATTTTTTAAGCGAACACTTGTACTCCGAAATGGCGCTGGGTAGAGTGAGCCACAGTTATTGTGGAGTCGATGCTATGAGTGGTGTGATGGATTACTCCCCCCGGGAGGAGCTGGCAAACCGGCTGAGCCACGGTGCGGGATTGTTGCTGGGGATTGTCGGGCTGGTGCTGTTGCTCATCAAAGGATGGGGGCAGGGCACGCAGGCGCTGGTGAGTTACAGCCTTTATGGCGGCAGTCTGGTGCTGCTCTATCTCGCCTCGACCCTCTATCACAGCATGGCGGAAGGGCGGGCCAGACGCTGGTGCAAGGTGTTTGATCACTGCGCCATCTATCTGCTGATCGCCGGTACTTACACTCCGTTCCTGCTGGTTGCGCTCGACACGCCGCTGGCTAAGGGCTTGATGGTGGTGATCTGGGCCCTGGCGCTGGCTGGCGTAGTGTTCAAGCTGGTATTTATCAACCGCTTCAAGAAGTTGTCGCTATTCACCTATCTGATGCTTGGCTGGCTGTCGCTGGTGGTCATCTATCAGCTCTACATCCATCTGGCCGGTGAGGGGCTGTTGCTGCTCGGGCTTGGCGGCCTTATCTACAGCCTCGGGGTCATCTTCTATGTGGCCAAGCAGATCCCCTATAACCACGCCATCTGGCATCTCTTTGTGCTGGGTGGCAGCGTTTGTCACTTTATGGCCATTTACGGCTACGTCGCCTAACGTCTTGCAACTAGCCCTTAATTGGTATTTTTAGCGCGTAAAAGGATAAATTCGTGCGGTATCACACAGTTGGCATCAGCGTTTGCTGACAAGCTAGGGCCAGTTCAATTCGCAAAGGATGCACGAAATGAGTGAAATCGCGCTTTCCATCAGCATGTTGTCGCTGGTGGCAGTGCTAGGACTCTGGCTGGGAAACTGGCGAGTCTATGGCGTTGGCTTGGGAATAGGGGGGGTGCTGTTCGGCGGCATCATAGTGGGTCACTTTGCAGGCGCCTCCGATCTCGCGCTGGATGCACAAACGCTTCACTTTATTCAAGAATTTGGCCTGATCCTGTTTGTCTATACCATCGGCATCCAGGTCGGGCCGGGTTTCTTCTCGTCATTGCGCAGTTCAGGTCTCAAACTCAACGCCTTTGCCGCTTTGCTGGTCATCCTTGGCTGCGTGGTGGCTGCTGGCTTGCATCAATTTTTCGATGTGCCGTTGCCGGTCATTCTGGGGGTATTCTCCGGTGCCGTCACCAATACGCCATCCCTCGGTGCGGGCCAGCAGATCCTGGCCGAGCTGGGGGCCGCGCCCGGTTCTACCGGCCTGATGGGGATGGGCTATGCGGTTGCCTATCCGTTTGGCATCTGTGGTATTTTGCTCACCATGTGGTTGGTCAGGGTCTTCTTTCGCATCAAAATCGACGATGAAGCCGCCCAGTTCGAGCTACAAACCGGTAAAACCAAGGAGAGCTTGCAGACCATCAACATCGCGGTGCGCAACCCCAATATGCACGGCTTGATGCTGAGCGAGATCCCGAGTCTCGACGAGTCTGATGTTATCTGTTCACGGCTCAAGCGTGGCGACGAGCTGATGGTGCCGCGCCCTGATTCCCGTATCGAGCTGGGTGACTTGCTCCACCTGGTTGGTGAGCGCCATGCACTGCACAAGGTGTTGCTGGTGCTGGGTGAAGAGGTCGACACCTCCCTATCGACCCGCGGCACCGATCTGCGCGTCGAGCGGGTAGTGGTGACCAACGAGCAGGTTCTTGGCAAGAAGATCCGCGATCTGGATATCAAACAACGCTATGACGTGGTGATCTCGCGCCTCAACCGGGCCGGTATCGAACTGGTGCCGACCAGTCAGACTAGCCTGCAGTTTGGCGATATTCTCAACCTGGTTGGCCGTCTCGACGCCATCGAAGCGGTGACCAATGTGGTCGGCAACGTGCAGCAAAAACTGCAGCAGGTGCAGATGTTGCCGGTATTTATCGGGATCGGTCTCGGCGTATTGCTCGGTTCCATCCCCTTCTACCTGCCCGGTTTCCCGGCCGCTCTCAAATTGGGTCTGGCGGGTGGGCCGCTGGTGGTGGCGCTGATCCTGTCGCGGATCGGCAGCATCGGCAAGCTCTACTGGTTCATGCCCCCCAGTGCCAACCTGGCGCTGCGGGAGATCGGCATTGTACTGTTTCTGGCGGTGGTCGGATTCAAGTCCGGTGCCGGCTTCGTCGATACCCTGATCAACGGCGATGGTCCAGCCTGGATGCTCTATGGTATGGCGATCACCCTGATCCCGCTGCTGGTGGTCGGTGTGCTGGCGCGCCTCTACGGCAAGATGAACTATCTGACCCTGTGCGGTTTGCTGGCCGGCTCCATGACTGATCCTCCCGCGCTGGCCTTTGCCAACGCCATGCACCCGACCAGTGGCGCCAGTGCGCTCTCATACGCCACTGTCTACCCGCTGGTGATGTTCCTGCGGATCATCTCGCCACAGCTGCTGGCTATCATCCTCTGGGCGGGTGTATAGGGTTAATCCTGACGGGAGCATGCTTTGTCATGCTCCTGTCATTACTCTGTAATTTATTGATAATTTTGGTTTTTGCCATTCTCGCAACCTCGTTTTATACACTTCTGTCTGGCTGAACAGTTCAGCCTCAAATCGGTCTATCCTTTCGAATTTTCGAGCTGGTTATTTTTCCCCTCAGTCTGCAAAGTAGGCTGTGGCTTATTGCATTCAAATCAGGATTCAGGAGAGAACATGATCACCAATGCCGTTACCTTGGAACAGGGCGTAACCGTAACCCAACTTAAAGGACAAATTTATCTGGTTGCCGCAGATGGCAGCCGGAAGCTGTTGGCTGAAGGTGATGTGCTGCCAAAAGGGGCGGTGATCATGTCGCCGGATGGCGCCAGTTTCATGGGCGGCGGACAGTCGTTCAATGTGCAACCAGCCAGCGAGCAGAGTGAGCCTGCCGAAGAGGGGGATGCTCCCCAGCTGGCACAAAACGGCGCTGCAGGTACTCCTGATGATATCAGTGCCCTGCAACAGGCCATTTTGGGCGGCGCGGACCCGACCCAGGCCTTTGAAGCCTCTGCAGCAGGCGGTGCACCTGCCGCCGGTGGTGGCGGTATTGGGGGCGTCGCCGGTGCCAGTGGCAACGGCGGTTTTGTCACCATCGACCGTACCGGTTCCGCAACCATTGCTGAAGCCACTTTCGATACCACCTACAACACCAATGGCGAGCCACCGCTGGGTGCTGCTGGCGAAGATGAAGTATTCGACCTTACGCCGCCCACCATTTCCGTGGTTGCGCCAGATAACACCAATGACACGACTCCGACCCTGACCGGGACCACGGATGCTCCTGCTGGCAGCACCGTAACCTTGCTGGTCACCGATGCAAACGGTAATCAACAAACCCTGACCGCTATCGTCACACCCAGCGGTACCTTCACCGTGGATGTGGTCACCCCATTGGCCGAGGGCACCTATACCGTCACTGCCACTGTGACCGATCCTGCGGGGAATACCGGCAGTGCGACTGATGATGGCAGCGTTGACAGTACAGCACCTTCCGCTCCCCAGGTCGAAATCCAGGATGGGGCAGATAATGTCATCTCCGCTAATGAGCGTGAAACCGGAGTGGGTGTCATTATCCGTTTACCGGGTGATGCCAAGGTCGGTGATCGTCTCGATGTTGACTGGAATGGTGATGGAGTGACTGATTCCAGCAAGATTCTGACAGCCGATGATATCGGCCGTACTCAGGTTACTTTGACCATTCCCACCACGGATCTGCCTGTCAATGGCCCGATCACGGTGGATGCCACTCTGACCGACTCTGTGGGTAACACCTCACCCAAGGGGACCGACAATAGCGTGGTGAATGCTGCGCCCCTGCCGGGTGACGACCAGTTCACCGTGGCGGAGGACGGCACCGTCACCATCAATGTGCTTGGCAACGACACGGATGCGGATGGCGATCGCCTCACCATTACCGCTATCAACGGCCAGACCATTGCCGAAGGCGGCACGGTAGCGATCAGCAATGGTTCCGTCACCTTGAGCAATGGCCAGCTGATCTTTACGCCAGCCCCTGATTTCAACGGTGATATCTCTTTTGAATACACCATTACCGATGGTGTGAACAGCTCGACAGGCGGTGTGACCGGGACTGTTACTCCGGTCAACGACGCAGCCATCATCACGGGTGACGACATCGGCACTGTGACTGAAGATGCCAGCCCAGATGTACTGACCGATACCGGCGTGTTGACCGTGACCGACGTGGACAGCGCCGACGAGGTGGCGTTCATGACCGACGCGGCTAGCATCACCGCGAGCGCCGGGGCACTGGGCACCCTGACCATCGATGCCGATGGCAAGTGGACCTACAACGTCGACAACAGCAAGGTGCAGTACCTGGGCAAGGATGAAACCAAGGTCGAGACCTTTGTGGTCAAGTCCGTGGATGGCACCGCGCACACCGTGACCATCACCATCAACGGCACCGACGACGTGCCGACGCTGACGCCGGATGTGGGCAGCGTGACCGAGGACCGCAATGTCCAGCCGGGCAACCTGCTGCAAGCCAGCGGTACGCTGGCGGC
>NZ_JAPDCN010000022.1:0-16934 GCF_027706185.1 Aeromonas sp. Y318-3 | reverse complement strand
ACGGCCAGTATGGCCAGCTGGTGCTGGGCGCGGACGGCAAGTGGACGTACAGCGCCGACAACGGTCAGGCGGCGATCCAGAACCTGAAGGCGGGCGAGAAGCTGACCGACACCATCACGGTGACCAACGCGGACGGGGTGACCACCACCACGGTGACCATCACCATCAACGGCACCAACGACAAGGCGATCATCAGCGGCGATGCTGTGGGTGAAGTGACCGAAGACCTGAACGTCTCGAGCACAGGCCTGCTGAGCGACAGCGGCCAGCTGAAGATCAGCGACGTGGACGGCGCGGATGAAGTGGCGTTCAAGACCGACGCGGCCAGCATCACCGCGAGTCCGGATGCACTGGGCAGCCTGAGCATCACGGCTGACGGCACCTGGACCTACAACGTCGACAACAGCCTGGTGCAGTACCTGGGCAAAGGCGAGACCAAGCAAGAGACCTTCACCGTGCAGAGTGTCGATGGCACACCGCACACGGTGACCATCATCATCACCGGCACCAATGACGCCCCGACGCTGAACATCTCCAACGATGTTGTCGTCTCCGAAGAAGGTCTCCTTGGTGGGCTGAAAGATGAATTGGGTGAAGATGGCCAGAAAGATGCTACTGATGAGATCGTTGCCAAGGGAGTGATTACCGTCGGTGATATTGACAGCAATAACTTGACTGTTTCACTGGGATGGCCAACCGATAATGGTGTTCAACCAGTTTATTCTGGTGGTGTGAAGATCGAGTGGAGTTGGGATGCTGACAGCAAAACGTTGATTGGCTACGCCGGTAGCAAGGACAACGTTGTTCTTGAGGTTAAGCTGACAGCACCAGTTGGTAGTAGCAAAGGTGACTGGGGTTATGAAGTGACCCTGAAGCAGCCGTTGGATCATGCTAATACCACCCAGGAAGACACCCTTGATCTCAAGATAAATGTGTCTGTTTCTGATGGGACTCTGTCTGTGACTAAGCCTTTGACGATTACTGTCGAAGATGATGCCCCGATTGCCGAGAATGCTGAAGTGGTCTCCGTTGCCAAGACAGACATACCGAATGTATTGACCGGCCTGTTTGATTTGACTCGATACTCGGCAACGACAAACCAGAGAGAGCTTGATCTGGACGGGTTCAAGATCACTGCCCAAGGGTTCAAGTCGGCGACCGATTCAACTCTTATTGCTGCAGATGTCAATGCTTCAACGGCTGGGCTTGGTGTTGCAAGTAGCAATAGTCCTTATCACAACCTCGCCAATGAAGTGGATTTCCGTCTCTTTGGGAATGGAAAGTCTGCATCCGAGGAGCTGATCGTCAAGCTCGATCCGGGGACCGTGGCCTATGGTGCGAATATCAAATTCAGCCAGATGTTTGGTGGCGAGAAGGAGAGTGGTGTTGTGGAGTTTTACCGCGGAGGAGTACTGGTCTCCACACTGATGTTTAGCTCGGATGCGGCAGGTGGAGAGTACAACCAGAACTTCCAGGTGCAGCAGGGCGGTTTTGACACCATGGTGATCAAGGCTACTAACAACGGCAATACCAATACCTCAGATAACAGCGACTTTACCGTCAAGTCTATCGAGTTCCTTGGCTCCTATACCCCGCAGGCGATTGCCTATGGTTCGGGTACAGTTGCAACGCAATGGGGGGCGGATGGTAAAGGTTATATGGCGCTGGACATCAAACCGGAAGATTTTGAACGCGGCCTGCTGACGGCCACTGGCTCCCCCATCACTATCAGCAAGAGTGGGAACAACACCCTGCTGGGGAATGATGGGAGTGGCAAATTGGTCTTCAAGTTGGAGTTCACCCCTGCTACCGGCAAATGGGAGTTCTTCCAGTATGCCGAGATGCAGCGTCCGGACGATGGCGACATCGACTTCACCTTCAAGGCCTTTGATCGCGATGGTGATAGCTCGCAAGGCAGCTTTGCTGTCAACCCGCTGGCGCGCCCGACTGTGGTCAATATAGCAAGTGACAGCGAGCTTGAAGGTACCAGTCTGCAACATGTAGTGACCCTGAGCGGGGCGACCAATGTGGTGACCCAGTACAGCTTCTCCATTGCCGGCACAGGAGCGAATGCCGCAACAAATGCTGATTGGGGAAGACCAACATTTAGCCATGGTGTGACTTTGAGCGCCGATGGCAAGAGTGTGAGCGTACCAGCCGGGGTGACCAGCTTCACGGTTACCGTGCCTACAGTGAACGATCGTCTGGTTGAGACTAACGAGACTCTGCAGGTGACCGTAGGTGACAAGAGTGGCACTGGCACCATCATCGATAACGATTTTAGAGTCCATTTAGAGAATGGTCTGGTTGATGAAGATGGTTTGTCTGGTGGCAATGCTGGTTTGCCAGAGCCTGTCGGAGAACCGATCAGTGGTCCGCTTTCTGTAACCCAGCAGCTACAGGTGACAGATGGTAGTGGTAACAACGTGACAGGTGTTCAGCTCAAGCTGTTGAGTATTGGCGGGATAACTGGCATAGAAGGACAAGTGTTGAACTGGGAGCAGGTTGGTTCGGGGCTTAATGGGTATATAGGTACCAAAACCCCTGCGAATCTGGCCTTTACCGTGACGGTAGATAACAACGCGAATCCGCCGAGCTATACCTTCACCATGATCAAGCCGCTCAGCCATCTTGTGGATGGTCAAAGCAATATATTGAGCAGTCAGGATGAGCTGCGTCTCACCGTGAACTATGAGGTGAGCAAAGCCGGTTTCGACACTATCCCCGACTCTTTCGTTGTTGCCGTACGTGATGATGTGCCGGTTGCCGGCCCGATTTTCCATGCTGTGGAGTCAGAAACTAAAGTCGGTGCTAATGTGCAGTTGATCTTGGATATATCCGGCTCTATGGCATGGGATGCAAAAACGGGAAGTGATAAAAATGTCATCAAGTCTCGTTTGGATGTAATGAAAGAGTCTGCTTACCAGTTGCTGGATCAGTATCTTGCGCAAGGGCAGACAAAAGTACAGCTTATCGTTTTTTCTTATGATGCAGCGCTTAAAGGCGATTCAAGCTGGCTTGATGTTGCAACTGCCAAAAATATCATCTCCCAATTGAAAGCCGATGGTTCCACTGATTATGATGATGCTCTCAAATTGGCCCAAAATAGTTGGGGGGGAAGTAATTCTGGGCGTTTGAATGGGGCCACCAATGTCAGTTATTTCTTATCTGATGGTCAACCGAATCCGAATGATGAAATTGATAAATTTGAAGAGCAGACATGGACAGAACACTTGCATAATAACAAGGTGACTGCACTGTCCTATGGCATGGGTGATAACGTACCAGCTAGTCATCTAGACAAAGTTGCATTCGATGGTTATTTGAATGTGGATGGAAATGCGGTAATTGTCCCAGATGTGACCAAGTTGCCACCCATTCTGTTGCAATCAGTGGTTCAGCCTATTGGTGGTAATTTGCTAAGCGGGTCTGATGGTTTTGGTGTGGGGGCTGATGGTGGTTTTGTGAGCCAACTTACGGTTCGCGGCGTGACGTATAACTTTAACGGTAATACTGTTACTACTTCTACTTCAGGCAGTTCCAATACGCTCAGCCATAGCTTTGATGCTGTAACCAAAACGCTGACTATCTACATCGATAACAAGCATTCACTGATTGTCGATCTTGATAACGGCAGTTATCAGTTCTTTGGTGCCGCAGTGTCGCCCTCGGTCAAGCTTGATTTCGGTTACACCTTGAAAGATCTCGATGGTGATACCAGTTCGAGCACGTTGACCTTTGTGGTGGGGACAGATGTAAGGTCTACAGGTGATGTGATTGATGATGTGCGATTGAATTATTTTGGTACCAGTTATGAACAACTGTTGTGGAGTAACCCTGCAGGAATCAGTAATCAGTTGATTGCAAACCATACTCGAGGTGTTGTGATTGACGTGGGGGCTGGCGGGGATAACGTATTATCTGGGCGTGGCGATGACATAATCTATCTTGGTGAAAGCCATGCGATTCTGGATCAGAATGCAAGTGCGCCTAACAATATAGCAGCCGCGCAACAAAAGCTGGTGTCGTTCATGAGTGGTGCGGACAGTAGCCTGCTAGTTACTCCAAGTAATGGTGAGGATAGTGCGCTGAAGACTCAGGCTTTTAGTACTGCCCATATTGATATTGCTCATGGGGGTGCCGGAAGTGATCGTATTTATGGTCAAGGTGGCGTTGACTTGCTATTTGGTGGTTCAGGTAATGATTTATTATTTGGTGGTGACGGAAATGACGGTCTGAGAGGGGGAACGGGTAATGATCTCCTTTCCGGCGGAACAGGGAATGACTATTTGAGTGGTGGTCTGGGCAACGACATACTGACCGGTGGCGATGGAGCGGATATCTTCGTGTGGAACAAGGGGGATACCGAATCAGGTAAGTTGACGGTTGATACTGTCACGGACTTCAAACCGAGCCTGAGTGATCCGACGCTGCGCGACAAGCTGGATCTGAGTGACCTGCTGGATCATGATGGGTCTAAAACGGAGTCATTGCTTAAAAATCTGTTGTCTGTGTCTGCAGATAGCCAAGGTGTGCATCTCAAGGTTAGCGATTCGGTGGGTGGTTCTGTGACCCAGGAGATTGTGTTGTCTGGCCACACTTTTGGCTCTCTGACCGGTAATAGTGGTGCAACGGCTAGCCAGGTGATCGATTACATGTTGACCAACAACATGCTCGATATCGACAAGTAAGCCCAACTCGGGGCAATAAAAAAGCGGCAGAGCAATCTGCCGCTTTTTTTATCTTTGCAGGGGAGTGAAATCAGTTGCCGAGGGTGGCAAACAGGCTCTGCTCCAGGGTGCCGCGGGAGACACAGACCGGCTTGATGGACGGGGCCGGTACGCGCTCGCCTGAGGATTCAACGAAGAACAGCTCGGTGTTGCCCTTGACGTTGACGGTGGCCACGCTGCTGTTGCCGCTCTGGGTGATGATCAGGTTGATCTGCAGGTTCGGGTTGCCCAGTGCAACTTTGGAACCCATGGTACCGCAGTCCAGCCACTCCAGCCCGTCGGCTGACTGGTTGACGTTGGCAGTCATCAGGCCGGAGCCACGCTGGCTGTTTTCGATGGTGAGGCCGTGATCGGTGAACCACTTCTCGGCGCGAGCCCACACCAGATCCACCGGGATCGCCATTTCCTGAGTGTTGTTGGTTGCCTTGGCAATTGGCGGGTTGTAGCGATACTCCTCACCGCCGTTATTGTCACCAGCACAACCAACCAGCAGCAGCGCCAATGCGCTCCCCATAATCTTTTTCATCTTGTTTCTCTCGTCCATATCACCAGGCCATTGGCCAACCGGCGCCTATTATCGCCGGAGCGACAATCTCTGTCAGCAACCATCCAGCGTTCGATGTTATGGGGAGGTGATCGGGGTGCTTTACAAAATTGGTTTGCTATCATAGATTTGCTCGAAATTCCTCCATAAGCACCCCTGTGACCAACATGCTCACCCCGGATCTGCTGCAGCAGATCATCGACCAATTGCCAATGAGTATCTTCTGTCGAGATAGTCATGGGCGTTACCTGTTCGCCAATCGTGAGTTTGCCCGTGAAGCCAAGCTGGAGTCGCCTGCCGAGGTTGTCGGCAAGACAGATGCAGATATGCCATGGGGCGATCTCTTTCGCAGTGAGGATGAGCAGCTGCTTGCTGGAGGCGTGCCGATGCTGTATCAGCAGCTCCATTGCAACCGGGGCGGGAATACCTGCTGGATGGAGGTGCACAAGGTGCCTCTTTACACCCCGCAGGGAGAGGCGTGCGCAGTATTCGGGGTGGTTAACGAGATTGCCCAGCGCAAGAGCCTGGAACAAACCGTCAAAAAGCAGCAGTTGTTGCAGCGTTTTCTGCTCGATGCCATTCCTGATCTGATCCGTTTCGATGATCACAACGGGGTGTTGCTGGAGTGCAACCAGGCGTTTCTCGACTTTATCGGCCAGGGGGCGGATGAGGTGCTGGGTCAGCAGCTACCGTTCCGGCTGGCGGCGCCGCAGGGGATGGGTCATGGCGAGTGTTGTCTGCTGGATGCCAGCGGGCAGGGGCGACACATGGAGATCACCCGGGTCGATGTCCCCGATGGTGATGGTCACTCCCTAGGGATCCTGACGCTGGGGCGTGACATCACCGGCCTGCGCACCACTCAGGCGCAGTTGCAGCAGGAGCAGCACTACGACAGTCTGACCGGACTGCTCAAACTCTCCCGGTTCTTGCAGACCAGCCGCCATCTTGGGGAACGCAGTGCCACATTGGTGCTGGTCGATCTGCACCATTTTCGTGAGATCAACGATCGCTTCGGGATACGGATTGCCGATCGCCTGCTCAGCCAGGTGGCCAAGCGGTTGCAGCAGCTGGTACCGCCGCGTTCCCTTCTCTGTCGGGTCGCTGCCGATGACTTCAGCCTGTTGCTGCCGGATTTCAATGAGCCATTGCAGGGGTGGAGCCAGCATCTGCAGCAGCAGTTGATGGAGCACTATCAGGTGGAAGATCATCGCATCCAGATCCCGGTGTTTCTGGGGCTGGCCCAGGGGCGGGCAAGCGATGCCGAGCGGTTGCTCAGCCATGCCGAGGCTGCGCTGGCGCAGGGCAAACGGCAGCAGCAGTACTGCACCCTGTTTGATCCCGAGCTGCATGCCCGGCTCAAGCGGCGTCAGTTGATCGCCGCCCAGTTGCCGCTCGCCATCAAGTCCGCCCAGCTGGTTGCAGTCTATCAGCCGATCATCTGTACCCGTACTCACCGGCTGCATGGCGCCGAACTGCTCTGTCGCTGGCCCCATCCCGAGCTTGGGATGATCTCCCCCGACGAATTCATTCCGTTGGCGGAAGAGATGGGGATCATCGGTCAACTGGGTCAGTTGATGCTGGAGCAGGGCTGTGCCCAGCTGGCGCAGTGGCAAACTGCGCAGCCGGATATGGTGCTCTCCATCAACCTCTCGCCGCTGCAGTTCCGTGATCCGGCGCTTTGTGAGCGGGTCTCTGCCTGCATCGCTCGCCATGGTCTCAAGGCCAGTCAACTGGAGCTGGAGATCACCGAAGGGGTACTGATGGAGAACGCCGACGAGATTGAGACCAACCTCGACAACCTGATTGCCGCCGGTTTTCAGTTGGCCATCGACGACTTTGGTACCGGTTACTGTTCACTGGCCTATCTGCCGCGTTTGCAGGTGGCGACCCTCAAGCTGGATCGCAGCTTCACTCAGGGGCTGGCCAGCAATAGCGCGACCACCGCTATCGTGCGTTCGGTCATCGGGTTGGGCCATGAGCTCGGGATCCGCATCACCGCCGAAGGGGTAGAGACACCCGAGCAGCAGTTGTGGCTGACCGAGGCGGGGTGTGATCGGTTACAGGGCTATCTGTTCAGCCGCCCCCTGCCGCCGACGGAGTTTGCTGCCAGCTATCTGGCGTGAGAGATCGTCAGAAACAACAAGGCCACTGCAAGGTGGCCTTGTTGTTTTACGATGGAGGCAGGATCAATCCTGGAAGTAGGTGCCCCAACCATCGTAATCCACCCCGTATTTTTCCAGGATGGGCAGCATCTTGGCGATATCGGCGACGATCGCTTCGACATTCAGCTTGCACTCGATGGTGGCATCGAAGCAGAAGATGGTGGCGCCGTCATCCAGCTCCATCTCTTCGGCATCGGTCACTTCAAAACCGGCCTTGAACAGGTCAACCGCTGCTTTTTCCAGACGGTCGAAATCCTGGCAGGCGAAGTGGTGCTCGATGTCGTAATCCGCATCGGGATTGCTGCCATCGGCCAGCAGTTCGTTGACGATCTCGGTGGTCTCATCACGCCACTCTTGCATATTCAGACTCATGTTGCCTCCAGGCGGTATCATTGCGGCAAAGCATACTCGCAGAGTGGATTCGGCTCAATGCGGCGGACCCACTGAACCTCGAATTTCCATCATATTGGCGCAGCCTGCAGGGCGTGCAGAGGCCAGCAAGTACGGCAAACAGGACTGAAATGGATAATAAATGGCCGCTTCGTTCGGTTGTTGAGCGAACGCGCTTTTTATCGTGCCATCATGGTTGACACTCTGCGCTGGAAAGGGTTTAATGCGCGCCGTTGCCCAGATAGCTCAGTCGGTAGAGCAGGGGATTGAAAATCCCCATGATCGTTTCCATACCACAGCTCTGGACAGCACACCCTACAAGGCTTCGCTTTCAACGCGAGGCCTTTTTGTTATGCGTGTCTGGTCAATCTCTGGCAAGGTTGCTCACCGAGCTCGAGATTAATAATCCCCGGACCTCTGCTCCGCTGCTTCATCTGACAACAGATAGCGAAATCCACTCCACCCTCCCCTGCATTGATCCCCACTTCCTACGAACAACGCGTGCCCTCCCAGGCAACTCCTGCGTGATATTGTATTGGTAGAGAGTGCTCGTCGCTGGGTCGCTTCTTTGGGGAAGCAGCTGGATGACATCAGCCGAGTTATTCGCCACTCTCAGGAGATGTTGACACTAAAGCGTCAGTTATTTTTGAATATACTCGACTCACCATAAAGAACACATAAGAGTGATCCATAACCAGTGGTTCTTGGTCCGTGTAGGATACTTCAATAAGATGATTTCCCAACTCGGTGAGCCAGTGCTGAATCGGCTGGAAGAGCGATGCTATCTCATTCGCACCGAACATGATCGCCTAACCACGCGTATCAAGCGTCGCACAGCTCACATTCGTGACGGCCAGTATTATGCTTTCAACTATGACAAGATCATGGAGGTAGACTGTGATGATTGTTATAAACCCGAGGATACTCCGCTACCAACGACCACTAGGTTCACTTGCTGTCGGGGATAACGGGGAAAAGGAGATAGCCTCCTTTAGATAGGAGATGGCAGCATTGACAGCGGACGTTGAAAAGTTTTAGGAAGAGGGGGGCCAGTGCGAACTAGCCCCTTTGCTTTGTGGGCTTAGGTGGCAAATTGCCGTGGTGGCAGCATGGATGCTCAGGGCTGCGAAAATTGTCAGTCATGGAGTGGTTGACTGATGCTACGGTCAGAAGGATAGATGATCGTATCAAAAGGCAGAGAAGGCCAGGATGAGCTTGTTATGGCTCTCAGGATAGCTGTGCGGCCACAGCGGCTTATTCGGCCGCTAAGCCGCGATACGAGTGTCTCACCATTACCAGGACTAAAACGCTGGTTCGCTTTAAGCCTCAAACGCCCCTCTTCCAGAACCATACCCTACCGCACCTCTGGCGACTTTGCGCTGCAACTCGAGCCACTCACCGGGAGATACCCCCTCCCAGCCGTTGAACGCTCGATAAAACGAGTTGGAATCTTCGTAGCCGAGCAGGTACGCCATCTCGTTGGGCTCTATCGCGCCAGTCTGCAAATAGGAGCGCGCCAGTTCGCGGCGGGTCTCCTCCACCAGTTGCTGAAAAGTGATGCCCTCATCGGTCAACCGCCGTTGCAGAGTTCGCGTACTCATCGCCAGCTCTTTGGCCAGCGATTGCAGCGTCGGACGCCGACCCGCGAGAGTGCGCTTCAGCACCTGTTTCACCGCGTAGGTGATTCTGGTGTTTTGGTCATGCTCCTGCAACTCGGCATCGAGCTGCGGGGCAATCACGGCGAGCAGCTCTTCGTTGTGGGTATAAAAGGGAAAATCCAGATCGCTGCTGCGAAACACCAGTGCATTGCGCGACGCATTGAAGGTGATCGGACAGCCAAAGTGCCCCTCCAGCAACGCGCGATGCTCGGGGCCACGCGTCAATTCGATGCGCCGCGGGCGAATATGTCCGTCAGAGCTGTGTTGTGCCATGGCCGTCATCCAAGAGAAGCCCATATCAGTCATGATATGGGGCGGTTGCTCACTGGTTGCCAGATAATGAGAGTCGATGATCACCTCATCACCTTTTACCTCGACACGGATCTCTTCCGGGCAGACGACCCGTTTGTAACGGGCCAGACGCTGCAGTGCATCTCGTAAACAACTGCTGCACACCGCCGCAATCGCCATCGGATGATTGCGCTCGAGTCGCATATCTGCACCCAACTTGAGACCAAATGCCACATCGCCACAATGGTCTGTGATCGCGCTCCACAGGGAAAACAACTCTGCCGTGGAGGCATAGATTTTCTCTTGCTGGAAAAACAGCTCAGGCAGTCCGGCTTTGCGCTGCAACATCTCTAACGAGAGCCCCCGCTCTGCAATGCGCAACATCCACTGTTTGGAAATTCTAAAACGATCGATCATCGTGTGGTGTACTCAATCAAAGTAGATAACGTGACCTTGTCAGGCCGCTGATACCGCTTGGCGGCATTGGTGGGCCAATGCCGCTTTTTAGCAAAAAATATCTGACATCACACCATGCAGTTATTCACATTCTTGATATGTGTAGGTGCCAGTCATCGGCTCACAAAAGGGCCCATTGCTCAGGTTTTGTTGGATGCCTCATCGGCCACATATTCCGGCCAACCGCCGGCCATGGCTCGGTAGAGTGACACCACGGCCAGGGTATATCCGACCCGACTCTGTGCCAACGCATCCTGGCTTTGCAGACGCACGCTTTCGGCATCCAGCAACGCCAGCAGATCGATGGCGCCCTGGTCGAAGCGCACCTTGGCCGCCTCGGCGGCACGCACGCTGGCTGCAGCAGCCTGCTCCAGATGCTGGCGCTGCTGCTCACTGCGTGACACCTGAACCAGCGCATTCTCGGTCTCTTCCAGCGCGGTGAGGACAGTTTTCTCATAGCTGGCCAGATCACCGGCTGTCTGCGCATTGCTGGCAGCGATGCGCGCACGAACACGACCAACATTCAAAAATGAGCCATCAATACCGAGTGTCAGCGACCGGGTCTCGCTGTCCCGTGCAAACAGAGAGCCGGCATCCAATGCCTGAGTACCGATCAAGCCCCCCAGGGTAAATCGGGGGAAGAGATCGGCAGTGGCCACACCGATGCGCGCTGTCGACGCGGCCAGGCGATGCTCGGCAGCAGCGACATCTGGACGGCGGCGAAGCAACTCGCCAGGAGCCTGCATGGGCACATTCGCAGGCAACTGCGCCAGCGCTGCCGGCGCCGCCAGCTCGCTAATCAATGACTCCGGCACATTACCGGTCAGTACACCCAGTCGGTGGGTAGCCAGCGCAATTTGCACCTCCAGTGGCGGGATGCTGGCTCGGGTGGTTTCGAGCTGGGCACGGCTTCTATCCACATCAAACGCGCTGGCCATGCCCGCCCCTTGCCGCAGTTGCAGTAGCGACAGGGTTTGCGCCTGGTTGGCGGCGTTGTCACGGGCGATGCCCAGCTGCTCCTGCCAGCCGCGCAGCTGGAAGTAGGTCTGGGCCAGTTCCCCCACCACCGCCACCTGCATGGCAGCCATATCATCGGCACTGGCACGGGTGTCGGCGCGCTGCACTTCCACGGAACGCCGCACGCGACCAAACAGATCCAGCTCCCAGCTAAAGCCGACACTACCCTGATATTGGTGATAATCGCGATCGGCAGCCGCGACGCCGGGCTGCTGACTGGCACTGCTGCGCTCATTGCTTGCCTGCGAGCTGGCGGTGAGCGTAGGCAGCAAGTCGTACTTTGCGCTACCCAGCATGGCATTGGCCTGCTGATAATTGGCCAGTGCCAGCTGCACATCGTGGTTATGACGCAGGGCAAGCTCAACCAGTTTGGTGAGCTCCGGGTCGTTAAATCCGCGCCAGAACGCCGGCCCCGCATCTGGAGCCGGCTCTTGACGCACTGTGGCATCCAAACGGGCATAGCTGCTCACGGCCGGCAGGGCCGGACGTTCAAAGTCCGGTCCGACGCTGCACGCTGACAACAGCGCGGCGAGGCTCACCGTGAGCACGCGACGGAATGGATGGGTTTTCGAGTTCACATACATCGTAAAGTTACTCGTCCAAAAAGAGGTTGGAATACGCCCGGATTCAGAGCGGATCGCCCACGAAGGTCGACTCGCCATGCTGGACCAAGGGCCGGCCTGAGAGCTTACGCAGCGCCACGTAGAACACCGGGGTCAGGAACAGACCAAACAGCGTCACCCCCAGCATCCCCGCAAAGACCGTGATACCGGTCACCGAGCGCACTTCCGCCCCGGCGCCCGTGGAGAGCACCAACGGAACCGTGCCGGCGATAAAGGCGATTGATGTCATCACAATCGGGCGCAACCGCAGCCGGCATGCCTTCAACGCGGACTCAACAATGCCACGACCGTTCATCTCCAGCTCACGGGCAAACTCGACGATCAGGATGGCGTTCTTGCACGCCAGCCCCATCAGCACCACCAGCCCCACCTGAACGAAGACGTTGTTATCACCACCTGTCATCCAGACCCCGAACAGCGCCGAGAGCAGCGTCATCGGTACAATCAGGATCACTGCCAGCGGCAGGGTCCAGCTTTCGTACAGCGCTGCCAGCACCAGGAACACCATCAAGATTGCCACCGGGAAGACAATAAAGGCGGCATTGCCCTGAGTGGCCTGCTGATAGCTCAAGTCAGTCCACTCGGTAGTCATCCCTACCGGCAATACCTGCCCGGCGATATCGGTCAATTTGCCCATCACCTGCGCCGACGAGAGCATGCGCGGATCGGCCTCACCGGCCAGATCGGCGGCGGGATAGCCGTTAAAACGCAGCACCGGGTCCGGACCGTAGGTTTCCTTGATGGTCACCATCGCACCAATCGGTACCATCTCGCCGCGGGCATTACGGGTTTGCAGCTTGCCGATGTCCTCCACGCTATCGCGAAACGCCCCGTCCGCCTGCGCAATCACCTGCCAGGTACGACCAAACTGGTTGAAGTCGTTCACATAGGTCGAGCCCAAATAGGTCTGCAAGGTATCGAACAGCTCGGTCAGTGCGACCCCTTGCGCCTTGGCTTTGACACGATCCACATGGGCATCGAGTTGCGGCACGTTGGCCTGATAACTCGTAATTGGGTACGCCATGCCCGGTGTCTGGGCTACTGTGCCCTGCATCGCCTGCACGGCTTCTTGCAGTTTGCCGTAACCGAAATTGCCACGGTCCTCGATAAACATCTGATAGCCGTTACCGCTGCCGAGCCCCAGGATCGGAGGCGGCATCATCGAGAAGGCGAAGCCCTCTTGCAGACCAGCGATCTTCTGGTTTATCTCGGCATTGATCTGTGCCGCAGTGCGGCCATTACGCTCAGCAAACGGCTTGAGCGGTATGAACGCCACCCCGGTGTTGGGTGTGTTGGTGAATTGCAGCGCATTAAGACCCGGGAACGAAATGGTGTGCGCCACCCCGTCGGTCTCTTGTGCGATCTGGGCGACCTTGCGCAACATCTCGTCGGTGCGGGCAATCGACGAACCTTCCGGCAATTTTACCCCGGCAATCAGGTAGAGCTTGTCCTGGGTCGGGATAAATCCGGGCGGAACCTGTTTGAACATCACACCGGTCGCGCCGAGCAGCAGGGCATAAACCACAAACACGGCGCCACGGCGACCAAGGATACGGGAGATGTTGCGCTCATAGCGCTCGGAGCTCGACTTGAAGACCCGGTTAAACGGACGGAACAACCATCCCAGCAGGTAGTCAATCAGTCGGCTCGGACCATCCTTGGGCGCATCGTGCGGTTTGAGCAAACGGGCAGCCAGCGCCGGCGACAAGGTCAAGGAGTTGATGGCCGAGATCACGGTCGAGATGGCGATGGTGACGGCGAACTGCTTGTAGAACTGGCCGGTGACACCGGACAAAAACGCCATCGGCACAAACACGGCGCACAGCACCAGCGCGATCGCAATGATCGGCCCGGAGACTTCACGCATCGCTTGATGCGCCGCAGCCACCGGCGAGAGCCCCTCTTCGATGTTACGCTCGACGTTCTCCACCACCACGATGGCATCGTCCACCACAATCCCGATGGCGAGCACCAGACCGAACAGGCTCAGGGTGTTGATGGAAAAACCCAGTACATAGAGGGTAGCAAAGGTCCCCACCACCGACACCGGCACGGCGATCAGCGGAATGATCGAGGCACGCCAGGTCTGCAGGAACAGGATCACCACCAGCACCACCAGCAATACTGCTTCGAGCAGGGTGTCCACCACGGCACTGATCGAATCACGCACAAAGATGGTGGTGTCGTAGACAGCTTCATACTTCACATCAGACGGGAAGGTCTTCTGCATCTGGTTCATCGCATTGATGACCGCATCGCGGATCTCGAGCGCATTGGCGCCCGGCGACTGGAAGATACCTATACCGACCGCATTCTTGCCATCCAACTGGGAGCGCAGGGTGTAATCGCCGGCTCCAAGCTCAACGCGGGCCACATCGGCCAGACGCACCACTTCTCCGTTATCGCCATTTTTCAGCACGATATCGCCGAATTCCTGCTCGCTGCGCAGACGCCCCTGGGCGTTGATCAGCGTGAGGAACTGGCTGTTTGGCATCGGCTCGGCACCCAGTTGGCCAGCCGACACCTGCACGTTCTGTTCGCGCATGGCGCTGACCACATCACTGGCCGTCAGGCCCAGAGAGGCAATCTTGTCCGGGTCAAGCCAGGCGCGCATGGCATAGTCACCACCACCAAACACTTGGGCATCCCCCACCCCCGGGATCCGCGCCAGCGCATCTTTCACATGCAGACGCGCGTAGTTACGCAAGTACAGGGTGTCGTACTTGCCGCCTGGCGAAGTCAAATGCACCACCATCAGAAACGTCGGAGACTGCTTCTGGGTGGTCACGCCCTGGCGGCGCACATCTTCCGGCAGACGAGCCTGTGCCTGCGCCACACGGTTTTGTACCTTGACCGCGGCCTCGTCGGGGTCAGTGCCCGGACGGAAGGTGATGGTCATCTGCAGCACGCCGTCAGAGCCAGCCACCGACTTGAAATACATCATGCCTTCGACGCCATTGATCGCCTCTTCCAGCGGCGTGGCCACGGTTTCAGCGATCACCTTGGGGTTGGCGCCCGGATAGACGGTTCGTACCACTACCGACGGCGGCACCACTTCCGGATACTCGCTCACCGGCAAGTTAGGAATGGTGATCAATCCGGCAGCGAAGATCACGATCGACAGCACAGCCGCAAAAATTGGCCGATCAATAAAGAAACGGGAAAAGTCCATGGAATAGGTCCTTAAACAGACTGTTCGAGAGAGACCAGGCGCGTCAGCACACGCGCCGCAGTGGACATTGGGGTGGTCATTTCATCGCCGCCGTCAATGCTGAAGCGCCCTGCATCGGCACCTCTCTGGCGTTCACCGGCATGCCCGGAATGAACACCTTCTGATAGCCTTCGATGATCACGCGATCGCCAGCCACCAATCCTTTCTCGATGATGCGAAGCCCCTCGGCTTCCCGTCCCGGAATCACGTCACGACGCTGGGCCTTGCCATCTTTGTCGACCACATAGACATATTTACGGTCCTGATCAGTCAGCAGGGCCTTGTTGTCGATCAGCACGGCATCGGGAATGCGGCCACCTTGCAGGCGCACACGGGCAAACAGACCTGGGGTCAAAATGCGATCTTTGTTATCCAGAATGGCGCGAACGCGAAGGGTGCCGCTGCTGCGCTGCACCCGGTTGTCGAGAAAGTCGACCTCGCCGCTGTGGAGGAAGCCCTCCTCATTGGAGAGCCCAACCTGAACCGGGATCGTGGCGCTGTTGCCACCTAGGTCAGTGCGGGCGCGCTGGGTGTAACGCAGGAAGGCATTCTCATCGATGTCGAAATAGGCATACATCTTGTCTTGCGACACCAAGGTGGTCAGCACGCTCGTAGCGCCGTCTGCCGTAACCAGGTTGCCCTTGGTCACCAGCGCACGCCCTGCCCGACCGACAATCGGTGCGCGTACCTGGGTCCACTCCAGATTGAGCTTTGCCGTATCGACCGCAGCTTGAGCTGCCATCATATCGGCCTGGGCCGCTTTATCGGCAGCGTTGCGCTGCTCCCACAGCTCGGTAGAAATGGCGTGTTGGGCGACCAGCACCTTGGCGCGGCGCGCTTCGTTGCGGCTCTGCGCCGCCACACTGGTCGCACGTGCGAACTGTGCATTGGCCCGCGCCAGTTCGGCGCGGTAATTGCGGGCATCGATAGTGAACAGCACATCGCCTTGTTTCACCTCCTGACCTTCCCGATAGTTCACGCTCTCGAGATACCCAGATACACGGGGACGCAGTTCGACGCTTTGAATCGCTTCAATACGGCCACTGTATTCATCCCACTGGGTCACCGGTTTGACCACAACCTGCGCCGCGCTCACCTCGGGCGGTGCCATCGATACTGGGATGGACTTGTCGTTGCAACCGGCAAGCAACAGGGTACCCAAGGTCAACACTACCAACAAAGGCGATGCGTCATACCGCAAAATATGTATGTTTTTCATATAGATGATTCCAATTGTGGAATAGGAAAAAAACGTGATGTGCGATGGTCAAATCGTCGCCAAAACGGGAGCTTGGTCACAAATTGAGGCAGATCAGAACAATACAAGGGGCAAGACATAACCTATATGCAGAACGCGCCAATTTACTTGCAAAACGCGCCAATTCATAAAAATCGAGCTCATAGAAACAACTGACTTGAACTAAGGAAAGTGCGAACAAGTATCCCACGAACAAAAAATGAAAATTTTAGTCATTTAATATCAATGGGTTACCAGTAAATGCTCTCGTGCCATATGACTTATTCGCACCTTCCCTAACATTCTCTATCATCAAATGGCTGCGTTTTAAACCTAGCCCCTCCCGTTGCTGGAATGTCAATACTTCAATGACATGTGCCACCGGTGGTGTTACTCAATCATCCCAAAGACGCAACGTAGATAATATTACCTGACAACCTCTTCTCCTCCGCCATCTTCAAGAACCGGTCTAGCATCGGCGGCCAGCCACTAAGGCATGGCACAATTGGACCATGATTTTCTTGGAATCGAAATATGACTAGGCTGTGTTCTTAAAGTGATGAAGATATAATCTCAAATCCTCTCAATAGCTTAAGACCTACGCAGTGTCCCGTC
>NZ_JAPDCN010000021.1:0-71874 GCF_027706185.1 Aeromonas sp. Y318-3 | reverse complement strand
GCTTCTCACTTCGAAAGTCAAGCGATTGTTTTCGCTTTTCTTTCGGCGCCCACTTCGCTAGGAAGCTGGCTCATCAGGTTGGCGTGTTCCGCCGTGCTGGTAGGGGCGCATTATAGAGAGCCGCGCCGGGATGACAAGAGGAAAACTGCAAAAATTGGCACTTTTTACAGATTTCCGGTTCAACCGTTGTTTTATTAAACAAAAGCCCCGCATCGGCGGGGCTGTTTCGGGCAAGAAACCCTGATTTCACATCACGCTGCTACCTTTTCGACCAGAATTCGCGTGCAAAGCTGCGCACCTTTTCCCAATCGGTAAACTCAATGTCCTTACTAGTGTCAGTACTGCCACCGGTAATCTTCATGATCAGCTGGATGATGCGAGTCTGCCACCAGTTATAGCGGGAGTACTGCAGCGCGCCGGCAAACACCCCCAGAGTTTTCGGCTTCCAGGGGGAGAGGCGCAGGAACTTCTTCATATAGGCATTGGTTTGCGGCGTCTGCTTCTCTGGCTTGCGGGCCGTCAGGTTGACACAGAAGAAGGCCGCATTGGCCACCTCCAACTGCTCCTGATGAGCGTGAATAAAGCTGAACAGGCTGGGGTGGAAGTTGCCATAACGGATAGAGGCGCCGATCAAGACCTTGGCATACTTGCTGAGGTTGCACATCGGCAAGGTATGCAGGTCATGCATCACCACTTCGCATCCCGGCATCTGCTCCAGCATGACATCGACTATTTTGCGGGTTTGGCCATCCCGAGAGGAATAAAGTACCAGAATCTTGTCCATAACAACCTCAACTACGCCAGAATGCAGGAGTAAACAGTACCAGAAGCGTGAAAATTTCCAATCGGCCAAACAACATAGCCAACACCAGTACCCACTGGGCCGCCGGTGAGATATTGCCGAAGTTGGCAGAGACTTCTCCCAAACCTGGGCCTACGTTGGTGAAAGCCGCAGCCACAGCGGTGAATGCGGTCACTTCGTTCAGCCCCGTCATCAGCAACAGCAGCATGAACATAAAGAAGAGAATAATATAGGTGGCGAAGTAGCCCCACACCGCCTCGACGATGCGCTCGGGCACCGCCCGATTCCCCAGCTTCAAGGTATAGATGGCTCTGGGGTGAACCAACCGCTTCAACTCACGCATCCCCTGCATGAACAGGATCATAAAACGCATCACCTTGATACCGCCCCCAGTACTGCCCGCGCAACAGCCGATAAAGGCGGAGAACATCAGCAGCATGGGCAGGAACGAGGGCCAATCTGCATAGGTCGTGGTGCTGTAGCCGGTGGTGGTCCCCAGAGAGACCGCCTGGAAAAGACCGTGGTTGAGCGCCTCTTGCCAAGTGGCGTAGTGTCCGTGGGTCAGCAAGGCGACAAAGCAGATCATCACCAGGGTCGCCTGAATGGCCAGGAACACCTTGAGCTCCGAATCATAGAGGTAGCGCCCGAGCCGCACCGGACGGTGAGAGAAGACGGTAAAGTGGAGCGCAAAGTTCACGCTGGCCAGCAGCAGGAACACCACGGTAATCAGGTTGATGACCGGACTGTTGAAGAAACCGATGCTGGCATCGTGAGTGGAGAAGCCACCGACCGACAGAGTCGAGAACGAATGGCACACTGCATCGAACAGCGTCATTCCGGCGAGCCAGTAGGCCAGCGCACAGAGTGCGGTGAGCAGCAGATAGATGAACCAGAGCGCCTTGGCCGTTTCGGCGATGCGCGGCGTCACCTTGGTATCCTTCACTGGCCCCGGGATCTCGGCGCGATAGAGCTGCATGCCCCCGATACCCAGCAGTGGCAGAATGGCCACCGCCAGTACGATGATCCCCATCCCCCCCAGCCACTGCAGCAACTGGCGATAGAACAGAAACGCCTTGGGCAAATTATCGAGCCCGGTCAGTACCGTTGCCCCTGTGGTGGTCAGGCCGGAAAAAGATTCGAAGAAGGCCTCCGAGACCGACATGTCCGGCACGTCGCTCATGATAAAGGGCACAGCCCCCACACTGCCCAGCACGGTCCAGAACAGCACCACGATGAGGAAACCCTCTTTCGAGCGCATCTCCTTCTTGTGATAGCGATTGGGAAACCAGAGCACCACGCCGAGCAGCAGGGCGATCAGAAAAGAGCTGACGAACTCGGCACCACCACCATCCCGATAGCCAAAGGCCACCAGTGCAGGCAACAGCATGGTCGAGCTGAACAGCGCAACCAGCAGGCCAACAATGCGAATAATGCTCAGAATGTGCATTACAGCTCCCTTTCCCCAATTAAAGAGCGATGGATTCTAGCCATCTAAGGGGCTGAGGGATACCCGCCCATGAGTCCGGTCGGTCAATTCACGGTCCACCTGAGCCCAAACCGAGGACTCCCACGCCACCTGCAAGGTGACCTGCTGACCGTAATCGGCCGCCAGCAATTCGCCATTATGGCTACTGATCAGCGACTCGACCGTCCCCATGTCACCGTAATCGCAGTGAATGAGAGAGGGAGTGCGTGGCACCTTGAGCAGGGTGGGCAGTTGCTTGAGGGCGGCACCGACGCCGCCTCCATAGGCTTTGACCAGCCCACCGGTGCCAAGCTGGATGCCGCCGTAGTAACGCACCACCACGGCACAGATTTCACCGAGCCCCGAGCCCATCAACTGGGCCAGGATCGGCTTGCCCGCAGTACCGGAAGGTTCGCCGTCATCGCTGAAGCCATAAACCTGACTATCTTGCGGCGCACCAGCCACAAAGGCCCAGCAGTGGTGGCGAGCGGCCGGATGTTGGCGCTTGATCTCGTTGACCCACCCCTTGGCCGCCTCGACGGTCGGGGTGTGGGCGATCAGGGTAATGAAGCGACTCTTCTTTATCTCTTCGGTCAACTCCAGCGGGGCAGCCGGAATGGAGTACGCTGCCGCCATCAGAGTCCTGCTTGTCTGGTCATGTTCTCCACCCCGTTGGCGTGCAGCACCACGTTGTCTTCGATGCGGATGCCGCCGAACGGACGCAGCGCCTCCACCTTGTTCCAGTTGACCCGCTTGCCCTGTTCACCCTGACGCAGCGGCTCCAGCAAACTGTCGATGAAGTAGAGGCCCGGCTCGATGGTGAACACCTGACCCACCTCCATCACCCGGGTGCAGCGCAGATAGGGGAACAGCTCGGGCGCCGCCAGGTGGGTACCGCGCTCATCCTGCATGAAACCACCCGCATCGTGCACCTGCAAACCGAGGAAGTGGCCGAGGCCGTGAGGGAAGAAGACGTTGGTCACCCCGGTGTTGATCATCTCGTCTACCGACATGTCCACCAGCTCGGTGGCTTGCAGCAGGCGCGCCAGCTTGTGGTGCATCTGCAGGTGCAGCTCGCTGTAGCGGCGTCCCGGTTTGATCTCCTTGATGATCTCCTGCTGCTGCTCGTCGAGGGCAGCAATCAGATCGGCAAACTCGCCACGCCGCCACGCCCAGGTACGGGTGATGTCGGAGGCATAACCGTGGAAATCGACGCCCGCATCGATCAGGAAGGAGTGGCGCTCCGCATCCGGCACCCGCACGGCAGACAAATGAGTGTAGTGAAGGATGGCCGCATTGCGGTTGATGGCGACGATATTGCCGTAGGGCGCCTCATTGGCCCCCTGCCCGACCGCTTTCATATAGGCCAGATTGATCTCGAACTCGCTCGCCCCCGCCATAAAGGAGTCCTTGGCGGCAATATGGCCGCGTACCCCGATCCGGTTCGCCTCGCGCAGACACTCCAGCTCGTAGGGGGTTTTGTAGGCGCGGTGATAGTGCAGGTAGTTGAGTACCGCCTCCGGATTGGGCTGGGTCAGTCCCAGCAGATCGGCCACTTCCAGATGCCCCCCCAGATAGGCCCACTCCTGCTTGTTGGCAGGTAGATGATCAGCCACCTGTTCCGGCCGGGTCAGGAAGCGGATATCGAAGAACTCGACCCAGAAAGCATTGGGCAGCTCCGCCACCTTGTGCCAGAAATCCACTGGACGATAGAACAGCAGGATTGGTTTGTTCACCCCGTCCACCAGCAGCCAGCAGTGGGGATTGTCCAGTACCGGCAACCAGGCCTTGAAGTGCGGGTTTACCTTGAACGGATAATCCTGATCATCGAGGAAGATGCGGTGAGTCTGGCCGGAGTGGATGGCCAGTCCGCTGAGCCCCTGTTGTTGCAGAATGTCGCGGGTGCGCTGCTGCAAGGTATCGAGGTGCTGGGCAAAAAGTTGGCTGTAGCTGCTCATGGCGTCCTGCTCCGAGGTGAATGTGATTGCAGCATAACATCAAGCGCTTGGCGGCTCGACCCGTCAAGCTGCCGCTTCGTGAGGTAACGCATACGTTACAAACGTGTTTGTTATCAACAGAAAACCAATCATTAACAAATCAAAAACAATTCAATACACTGCCGGTAGATACATGAAGTCAGGGATTACTCATGGACAACCTCTGCCTGTGGCAACCGGATCCGCCCGGGATGCAGCAATCCAACCTCTACCGTTTTATGGCAGAGGTGAACCGTTTCCACGGCTTGCAGTTGCAGAACTACCCGCAGCTTTATCAATGGTCGGTGGAGAAGACCACCCGTTTCTGGCCGCTGGTATGGCAGCACTGCGGCGTCAAGGGCGAGCTCGGCAACATAGTGGCGGAGAACCGTCAAGATATGCAGCGCACCCGCTGGTTCCCCGACAGCCGCCTCAACTTCGCCGAAAACCTGCTGCGCCGTCAGGACGAGAGCCCGGCCATCATCTCCCGTATCGAAGGTAGCCCAAGCCGTACTCTTAGCTGGGGTGAACTGAGTGATCAGGTTGCCCGGCTGGCTCAGTGGCTGCGTCATCAGGGGATTTGTCGTGGCGATGTGGTCGCCGCCTATCTGCCCAATATTCCGGAAACCGTGGTTGCCATGCTGGCAACCACCAGCCTCGGGGCAATCTGGACCTCAACCAGCCCCGACTTCGGTGAAGCCAGCGTGGTGGAGCGCTTCGGCCAGACCCGGCCACGAGTGATGTTTGCGGTGGATGGCTATCGCTACAACGGCAAAGCTATCGACATTCAACAGAAGGTCGCCAGCGTGGTGAGCCAGATCGGCAGCATAGAGCAGACGGTGATGATCCCCCTGCTCGGCAACCCGCTGCAGCTTGGCCACGACTGGCAGCAAGTGCTGGCGAGCCAGTCGGACGCCAGCCTCCAGTTCGAACCCATGGCCTTCAATGATCCGCTCTATATCCTCTACTCCTCCGGTACCACCGGCAAACCCAAGTGCATCGTGCACGGCATCGGCGGCACCCTGCTGCAACACCTGAAAGAACACCAACTGCACTGCGACATCAAGCCGGGGGAGCGGATCTTCTACTTCACCACCTGTGGCTGGATGATGTGGAACTGGCTGGTGAGCG
The DNA here is from genome assembly GCF_027706185.1 of Aeromonas sp. Y318-3. Lineage (NCBI taxonomy): Bacteria > Pseudomonadati > Pseudomonadota > Gammaproteobacteria > Aeromonadales > Aeromonadaceae > Aeromonas > Aeromonas sp. Y318-3. The sequence continues at coordinate 66,500 of NZ_JAPDCN010000021.1, read as the reverse complement.
CCCTCGCCTCCGGCGCCACCCTGGTGCTCTATGACGGCTCGCCGTTTTACCCGGATGGCAACGTGCTGTGGGATCTCGCCCGTGACGAGCAGGTCAGCTTGTTCGGTACCTCGGCCAAGTATCTCGACGCACTGCACAAGCAGGGTTACACCCCCATCATGAGCCACGATTTGCCGCACTTGCGGCTGATCTGCAGCACCGGATCTGTGCTGTCGCCGGAGGGATTTGACTACGTCTACCAGCAGATCAAGCAGGATGTGCAGCTCAGCTCCATCTCCGGCGGCACCGATATCTGCTCCTGCTTCGTCATCGGCAACCCGCTCAGCCCCGTCTATCGCGGCGAGAGCCAGGGGCGTGGCCTCGGTCTCGCGGTGCAGGTGTTCAACGAAGCGGGCCAGCCGGTGCAGGGGGAGAAGGGCGAACTGGTCTGTACCAAGCCGTTCCCGGCCCAACCCATTTACTTCTGGGGTGACGAGAATGGCGACAAGTACCACGCGGCCTACTTCGAGCGGTTCGACAACATCTGGTGCCACGGCGACTGGATCGAGCTGACCCCGACCGGCGGCATTCTGTTCTACGGCCGCTCCGACGCCACCCTCAACCCGGGCGGCGTGCGCATCGGCACCAGCGAGATCTATCGCTATGTTGAACAACTCGACGAGGTGGAGGAGAGCATCGTCATCGGCCAGCAGTGGCAGCAGGACGAACGGGTGGTGCTGTTCGTCAAGCTCAAGGCGGGCTGCAAGCTGGATGAGCCGCTGCGCGAGCGGATCCGCCAGCAAATAAAGCAACACTGCACCGCCCGCCACGTGCCTGCCCGCATCCTGCAGGTGGATGCCATCCCCCGTACCAAGTCCGGCAAGATCGTCGAACTGGCGGTGCGGGAAGTGGTACACAACCGGCCGGTCAACAACACCCATGCCCTCGCCGATCCCGAGGTGCTTAACCAGTATCGCAACCGGCCTGAACTGGCCAGTTGATAACAAACTCACATCTATCCGAGGCGCCGCAAGGCGCCTCTCTTTTGCCCGTTTTGTGATGAAGAGCTTTTACTCGAGATCTGTTAAACAAATGTTTTAAATAGGTGTTGAAAATGTCTCCTTTTGGATCAATAGTGAGCCTCGCCCCCTGCTGGGGATTAAGGAGCACCACTCCCCACTGAGTGGGAACAAGGAGACACTCTCATGATCTACCAAGGCGAAACCCTGTCGGTCAGCTACCTCGAAAACGGCATCGCCGAGCTGAGGTTTGATGCCCCGGGTTCAGTCAACAAGCTGGATCGCGCTACCCTGCTCTCCCTGAGCGAAGCGATCGCCGCATTACAACAAGAACGTGAACTAAAAGGTCTGATCCTCACCTCTGGCAAAGACGCCTTTATCGTCGGAGCCGACATTACCGAATTCCTGGAACTGTTCGATCTGCCGCAAGAAGATCTGCTCGGCTGGCTGAAAAAGGCCAACGACATCTTCAATGCCATCGAAGATCTGCCGGTTCCGACCCTCTCCGCCATCAAGGGCCACGCCTTGGGCGGCGGCTGCGAGACCATTCTCTCCACCGACTTCCGTCTGGCTGACACCACAGCCAAAATCGGCCTGCCCGAGACCAAACTCGGCATCATGCCGGGCTTTGGCGGCACAGTCCGCCTGCCGCGGGTGATCGGCGCCGACAACGCGCTCGAGTGGATCACCACCGGCAAGGATTACCGTGCCGATGACGCCCTCAAGGTGGGCGCCATCGACGCCGTGGTCGCCCCCGACGTACTGCAGAGCGCTGCGCTGCAGATGATCAAGGACGCCATCGCGGGCAAGCTGGACTGGCAGAGCCGTCGCGCAGCCAAGAAAGCTCCGCTGCGCCTCTCCAAACTGGAAGCCATGATGAGCTTCACCACCGCCGCCGGCATGGTTGCCGCCGTGGCGGGCAAACACTATCCGGCGCCTATGACTGCGGTGAAAACCGTCGAGGCCGCCGCAGGTATGGGCCGTGACGAGGCGCTGGCCGTTGAGGCACAGGGCTTTATCAAGCTGGCCAAGACCGATGTCGCCAAGGCGCTGGTCGGGATTTTCCTGAACGATCAGCACATCAAGGCGCTGGCCAAGAAGGCGGCCAAACAGGCTGCTAAGGCCACTGGCCATGCTGCCGTACTGGGTGCCGGCATCATGGGGGGCGGCATCGCCTACCAGTCTGCCAGCAAGGGCATTCCGGCGGTGATGAAGGACATCAACGAGAAGGCGCTGGCACTTGGCATGGGCGAAGCCACCAAGCTGCTCAACGGCCAGCTCGAAAAGGGCCGCATCGATGGCATCAAGATGGGCCAGGTGCTCTCTGCCATCACTCCGACCCTCAGCTATGACAACGTCAAGCATGTGGACGTCGTGGTCGAAGCCGTGGTCGAGAACCCGAAAGTGAAAGCCGCCGTACTGGGCGAAGTGGAAGGGATCATTGGCGAAGACGCCGTACTCGCCAGCAACACCTCCACCATTCCCATCTCACTGCTGGCCAAAGGGCTGAAGCGCCCGCAGAACTTCTGCGGCATGCACTTCTTCAACCCGGTGCACCGCATGCCACTGGTGGAGATCATCCGCGGCGAGCAAACCTCCGATGAAACCATCAACCGCGTGGTGGCCTATGCCGCCGCCATGGGCAAGTCGCCTGTGGTGGTCAACGACTGCCCGGGCTTCTTCGTCAACCGCGTGCTGTTCCCCTACTTCTTCGGCTTCAACAAGCTGGTCGCCGATGGCGCCGACTTTGCCGCCGTCGACAAGGTGATGGAGAAGGAGTTCGGCTGGCCCATGGGCCCCGCCTATCTGCTGGATGTGGTCGGTATCGACACCGGTCACCATGCCGGTGATGTGATGGCGCAGGGCTTCCCGGCACGCATGAGCAAGGAAGGCCGCACCGCCATCGACGTGATGTACGAAGTGAACCGCTTTGGTCAGAAGAACGGCAAGGGCTTCTACGCCTACGAGCAGGACAAGAAGGGCAAGCCGAAGAAGGTGGCTGACGCAGCTAGCTACGAGCTGCTGGCCCCCATCGCCAAGCCGAAACAGGATTTCGACAAGGACGCCATCATCGCTCGCATGATGATCCCGATGATCAACGAGGTGGTGCTCTGTCTGGAAGAGGGCATTGTCGCCACGCCAGCCGAAGCCGACATCGCGCTGGTCTACGGTCTGGGCTTCCCTCCCTTCCGCGGCGGCGTGTTCCGCTATCTGGACACCATTGGTCTGGATCGCTACGTGGCCATGGCCGACCAGTATGCCGACTTGGGCCCGCTCTACCGCGTCAGCGACCGCTTACGCGAGATGGCCGCCCAGGGCAAAACCTTCTACTGATTGCGGAAAGGAGATCCATTCATGAAAGACGTAGTCATTGTCGACTGTATCCGGACCCCGATGGGCCGGTCCAAGGGCGGCGCCTTCCGCAACGTGCGTGCAGAAGATCTGTCCGCGCACCTGATGAAATCCATCCTGCTGCGCAACCCCAATCTCGACCCGAACGAGATCGAGGATATCTACTGGGGCTGCGTGCAGCAGACCCTGGAGCAGGGCTTCAACATCGCCCGCAACGCCGCGCTGCTGGCCGGCATTCCGAAGCAGGTGGGGGCGGTTACCGTCAACCGCCTGTGTGGCTCCTCCATGCAGGCGCTGCATGATGCCTCCCGCGCCATTCAGGTAGGTGATGGGGATATCTTCATCATCGGCGGCGTTGAGCATATGGGTCACGTGCCGATGAGCCACGGCGTTGACTTCCACCCCGGCATGGCCAAGTCGGTGGCGAAAGCCTCCGGCATGATGGGGCTGACCGCCGAGATGCTCGGCAAGCTGCACGGCATCAGCCGTCAGCAGCAGGACGAGTTTGCCGCGCGCTCCCACCGCCGCGCCCACGCGGCAACCGTGGAAGGGCGTTTTGCCAAGGAGATCGTCGGGCTGGAAGGCCATGACGCCAGCGGCGCCCGCTTCTTCTACGACTATGACGAGGTGATCCGCCCGGAGACCACGGTCGATGGCTTAAGCCAGCTGCGCCCGGTGTTTGACCCGGTCAACGGCACCGTCACCGCCGGCAGCTCCTCGGCCCTGTCCGATGGCGCCGCCGCCATGCTGGTGATGAGCGCGGATCGCGCCAAGGCCCTCGGCCTCACGCCGCGCGCCAAGGTACGCGCCATGGCCATCGCCGGCTGTGACGCCGCCATCATGGGTTACGGCCCGGTACCGGCCACCCAGAAGGCGCTCAAACGTGCCGGTCTGACTGTCGGTGATATCGACCTGTTCGAGCTGAACGAGGCGTTTGCCGCCCAGTCTCTGCCTTGCGTGAAGGATCTGGGTCTGCAGGATCTGGTGGACGAGAAGGTCAACCTGAACGGCGGCGCCATTGCGCTGGGTCACCCCCTCGGCTGCTCCGGCGCCCGCATCTCCACCACCCTCATCAATCTGATGGAGGAGAAGGATGCCACCCTGGGGGTTGCCACCATGTGTATCGGTCTGGGTCAGGGCATCGCCACCGTGTTTGAACGGGTGTGATAACCAGCCGGATCGACGGGATGCACTACTGAGAGTTGTCCCTTTTCGGGGCCAGTCTGACTGGCCCCTTTTCAAGTCTGTGACGATCGCCACACGGGGTGCTCGTCAGTGGTCAGAAGCTGTCTGTTGGCCGTCCCGTTTGGGTCGGCCTTTTTTCGTTTTAATCTTATCAATAGGCTGTTATTGCCTTAAACCTCACATTAGATAGGGGGCTTGCTTGCTTTTTACTCCCCCGACAGGTTCAATCTGCACAAAAAAATGGGTGGATGCACATACATATGTCAATGAGCAAACAACTGCTGATCGTCGATGACGACCAAGAGATCCGCGAGCTGCTCAATGAGTACCTGACTCGGGCGGGCTTTCAGGTATTGACGGCGGCGGAGGGCAATGAGATGCGCCAGCAACTCGCCCAGCACAGCCCGGACCTGATTATTCTGGACATCATGATGCCCGGCGAGGATGGTTTTACCCTCTGCCAGCAGATCCGTCGTGACTCCCAGGTGCCCATCATCATGCTGACCGCCGCCTCCGACGAAGCGGATCGGGTGATCGGCCTCGAACTCGGCGCCGACGACTATATCGCCAAGCCGTTCAGCCCCCGTGAACTGCAGGCCCGCATCAAGGCGCTGCTGCGCCGCGCCGAATTCCGCCAGCCGGAAAAAGAGAAAGAGCCGAGCCGCCGCCTGCGTTTTGCCGAGTGGACCCTCGACACCCTGAGCCACCAGCTGACCCATGATGATGGCAGCCTGCTGGATCTCTCCGGCAGCGACGCCATGCTGCTCGGCATGTTCCTGCAACAGCCCGGCGTGGTGCTGGATCGGGACACCATCTCGGATGCCACCCGCGGCCGCGAAAGCCTGCCGATGGAGCGCGGTATCGACGTGCAGATCAGCCGTCTGCGCCAGAAGCTGGGCGACAACGGCAAGAGCCCGCGCATCATCAAAACCATCCGCGGTAGCGGCTACATGCTGATTGCCGAGGTGCACGAGCTGCCATGAGCAACAAGTGGTCCTGGGGGGCGCTGGTGCCCCGCTCCCTGTTGTCACGGATGATCCTGCTGCTGTTGCTGGCCATCCTGCTCTCCCAGACCATTCTGACCGGCATCTGGATGCAGCAGATCCAGAAGCGGGAGCTGGAGGGGATGCTCAGCACCACCCGCAACCTCGCCATGTCTGCCGCCTCCACCGTCAACTTCTTCAAATCCCTGCCGCTGCAGTATCGCCATATCGCGCTGGACCAGCTGCGCAACATGGGGGGCAGCCGCTTCTTCGTCTCGCTCAACGAGGAAGAGATCCACATCAACGCCATCCCCGACAGCGAACGCAAGACGCAGGTGCTGGAGGAGGTGCAGGGAGTGCTGACCCGCAAGCTCTCCGACGCCATGGCGATCAAGGTGGATTTCTCCCGGCCCGACGACCTCCACGTCTTCAACAACGACACCTTGCTGGCGGATCTTCCCTCCTCCTGGGCCCGCTACACCCTGTCGCTGGAGCCGCTCAATCCGCCGGTGCTGGTGACCCAGATCGAGATCGAAAAGGGAGAGTGGCTCTATCTGGCGGCCCTGCTGCCCGCCCCCTACATGACCCTCGACGATACCGTGATGCCGAGCAACCAGGTGCGTTTCATCGCCCTGATGACGGTGTTCCTCTGCTTCTTCACCTTTATGCTGGTGCGCTGGCAGACCCGCCCGCTGCGCCGTCTCGCCAAGGCGGCGGTGAATCTGGGCAAGGATATCGACCAACCTTCGCTCAAGGAGGAAGGAGCATCGGAAATCGTGGCGGCCACCCGCGCCTTCAACATCATGCAGCACCGCATTCGTCGCTATATCGACGATAGAGAGCGGCTGTTCAGCTCCATCTCCCACGACCTCAAGACCCCCATCACCCGACTGCGGCTGCGGGTCGAACTGCTCGACGACGAGGTGCAAATCGCCAAGTTCAACAAGGATCTCGACGAGCTGGAGCTGATGGTGAAAGGGGCGCTGCAGACGGTCAAAGAGACCGACATTCACGAGAATATCGAGGAGATCGATATCAACGCCCTGCTTGAGCAGATGGCGGAGTCGATGAACCTGCACGACGAGCGGCTGACCATCGAAGGCCACTGCAAGTGGCCCTACCGCGGCAAGCTGCTGGCGCTCAAGCGCTGCATCGGCAATCTGGTAGACAACGGCATCAAGTACGGCCAGCGGGTGCGCATCATCATCATGGATGACGAGGAGATGCTGATCCTCTTCATCATGGATGAGGGCCCCGGCCTGCCAGACGATAAGTTTGAGCGCATCTTCGAACCCTATTACCGGCTCAGTACCGATCAGGCCGGCACCGGCCTCGGTCTTGGCATCGCCCGCAACATAGCCCACGCCCACGGCGGCGATCTGGTGCTGGAAAATCGTCCGCAAGGTGGCCTGCAGGCCACGCTCTCCCTACCAAGGCAGTAACCTTATGAAGTGGTTGTCTTTTTCTGTCATCGCCCTGCTCTCTGCTCCCGTTGCCGCCTCCCAGGTGGAAGTGCTGCACTGGTGGACGTCCGGCGGCGAAGCGAAAGCGGTCGAAGTGCTCAAATCCGAGTGGACCAAACAGGGCAACCAGTGGAACGACTTCGCGGTACAGGGCGGCGGCGGCAAGAGTGCCATGACGGTATTGAAGAGCCGGGCGCTGGCGGCCAACCCGCCCGAAGCGGCCCACCTCAAGGGTTACGAGCTCAAGGAGTGGGCCGGGCTGGGCTTTTTGCGCGATCTCACCCCCATGGCCGAACACCTCGGCTGGTACAGTCAGATGCCGCCCATGGTGCGTGCCACCCTCAGCCAGAATGGCGCCCTGATGGCGGTGCCCACCGGCATCCACCGGGTCAACTGGCTGTGGCTCAACCGCAAGATCTTCGAGCGCAACAAGCTGACTCCACCCACCGACTGGGCCCAGTTTGTTACCGTCGCCGACCAGCTTAAAAAACGGGGCATCACTCCGCTCGCCATCGGCAACGAGCCCTGGCAGCTGGCGGTGTTGTTTGAAACGGTGGCGCTCGGTGAGGGCGGAAAAGAATTCTATCGCAAGGCGTTCCTCGAACAGGACAGCGCCACCCTGACCGGCCCCGATATGGTGCGGGTGTTGACCCGTTTCCAGCAACTGCGCGCCTATGTGCCGCAAAAATACGCTGGTCTGAAGTGGCATCAGGCCACCAATCTGCTGGAGAGCGGTGGCGCCGCCATGCAGTTGATGGGGGACTGGGTGAAGGGTGAACTGAGTGCGGGCAACTACCGACCGGGTGAGGATATCGCCTGCCTGCCGAGCCCGGGCAGCGCCGGACTGTTCAGCTACAACCTCGACTCCATCGCCATGTTCAAACAGCGGGATCCGGCCCAGCTGCAGGCGCAGGGGGATCTGGCCCAACTGCTGATGACGCCGCAATTTCAGGAGGAGTTCAATCGGGTGAAGGGGTCGATCCCGGCGCTGACCAACCCCGACATGAGCAAGTTCGACCGCTGCGCAGTCCGCTCCTATCAGGACTTCCTGCTGGCGGAAAAGCAGGACAACCTGCTGCCCAGCATGGCAGAAGGGATGGCGACGCCGACCAATATGCGGCAGGCAATCCTCGATGTGCTGAGCAACTTCTTCAACGACCCCAAGGCCAGCCCGGAGCAGACGGCGCTGCATCTGGAGCGGGCGATGCGCTCGACCCGCTGATCCGGGCACATTGCCAAACGGCAGAAATGACAAAGGCGGAATTGCTCCGCCTTTGTTGTTGAATCGTCATCCGATTCAGGATTGATCGTTCTCGTCCTCATCCTCGTCATAGTAATCGCTGAGCTCGATCCAGAGCCCCAACCCGACCATCACCATGGAGCCGAACCAGGTACCGGTATTCCCGATCGGACTGCCCATCACTATCATGGCGAAGGACAAGAACCCCATGCCTGCATAGGCTTGTAATCTGCCGTAGGAGACCTGCATATTCACCTCCTTGTTGAATATGGTTCAATTTTTATATTACTCGTCCGGCGCAAGCTGGATAGGGCCGAATAACATTTCGGTTACATATGCTGGTTAATGGGTCGTTTGTTTGATTATTTTTTAGCCCTGAGTATCATTGGCAGCCGAATAGGTTGAAGGTTGATAATAGATGAGTGATTTATTCTGCGATGCGACCCACGAGTTGGACGCAATCGGGCTTCGTTGCCCGGAACCCGTTATGATGGTTCGCAAGAAAGTGCGGCTGATGGCGGATGGCGAGACCCTGCTGGTCAGCGCCGACGATCCCTCAACCACCCGCGACATCCCCAGTTTCTGCCGCTTTATGGATCACACCCTGGTCGCCAGCGAGACAGAGCAGGCCCCCTACCGCTATCTGATCCGCAAGGGTCAATAAGCCCCCGTACCGGAGCACTCCATGACAACCATTACCCGAATCGGCACCACCCAGCGTTGGTCAGACGTGGTCATCCACAATGGCACCCTCTACGTGGTGGAAGTGCCCGTCAGCGAAGAGGCCGACATCCACCAGCAGACCCGCGAAGTGCTGGCAAGCCTGCAACGCCTGCTGGAAGCCAACGGCTCCGGCGTCGACAAGATCCTGATGGCCAATATCTATCTCAAAGACATTCAGGACATCGCTGCCTTCAACGAGCAGTGGGATGCCTGGATCCCGGCTGGCACCGCACCGGTTCGCGCCTGCGTACAGGCACGCCTCGCCCACGAAGGCTACAAGGTCGAAGTACAGCTGACAGCGGCTGTCTAAGCCTTTCCCGGCTTGAGCTAGCAAAAGGCCCCGCCATCACTGGCGGGGCCTTTTCGTTACCGAAACCTGAGCGACTTAGGCGGTCGGGGTCAGGGTAATGGTCACGCGACGGTTCTGGGCTTTGCCAGCGGCGGTGCTGTTGGTAGCAACCGGCTGATCCGGGCCCACGCCGGTGGTGGAGATGCGGCTGCCTGCTACGCCCTGACCAATCAGCTGGGCGGCAACGGCATCGGCACGATCGCGGGAGAGCTTCATGTTCAGGTCGCGGGAACCTGTACTGTCGGTGTGACCGACCACGTTCAGGCGGGTCTTGTCGAACTCGGCAACCACCATGGCCACGCCGGAGAGGGTGTTGGCACCGGCCGCTTTCAGCTGGGAACTGGAGCTGTCAAAGGTCACGTTGTTCGGCATGTTGAGGATCAGCTCATTGCCATTGCGGGTCACACTGACGCCGGTGCCCTGCAGCTTCTCGCGCAGCTTGGCTTCCTGCACGTCCATGTAGTAGCCGATACCGCCACCCAGCGCCGCGCCAGCAGCAACGCCGGTCAGGATGCCCTTCTTGCGGTCACCCTTGCTGGAGGAGAGCGCACCTACGGCCGCACCGGCAGCGGCGCCAGCCAGCGCGCCCCAGGCACCTTTGGAGGTCTGGGATTCACCTGTGTAGGGGTTGGTGGTACAGCCGCTCAGGGCAACGGTCAGTGCCAGAGCTGGCACCAGGATCTTGGCTCGCATGAAAAAACCTCTGTGAAAACAATCCGGCACCATGCCGGGGGCCGGATTGTAACGCGCTGGCACGCCATTGTCTGACGCAAGCCTGAACAGATGGCGAGAGTGGTGTTTTTTTGGGCAACCGACGGGTTGTCAGCGCGGTAACTGACACTCGGCGTGGCAAGGACAGCTGACCAGATGATCGTTCACCATCCCCACTGCCTGCATAAAGGCGTAACAGATGGTGCTGCCGACGAAGTTGAAGCCAAGCTTTTTGAGTGCTTTCGACATGGCATCCGACTCCGGTGAGGTCGCCGGAATATCGCCATTGCCCTGCCGCTGGTTAACGATGGGGGCGCCGCCAACAAAGCCCCACAGGTAGTCGGCGAAGTCGATCCCCTGCTCCTGCAACGCCAGATAGGCGCGGGCATTTCTGATGATCGACTGCACCTTGAGCCGGTTGCGGATAATGCCGGTGTCCTGCATCAACCGCTCCACATCCTGCTCGTCGAAGCGGGCAATCTGCACCGGATCAAAGTCCGCATAGGCGCGATGGTAGCTCTCGGTGCGCTTGAGGATGGTGATCCACGACAGCCCCGCCTGCTGGCCGTCGAGGCAGAGCTTGGCAAACAGCTCGCGGGCGTCATAGACCGGCCTGCCCCACTGTTTGTCATGGTATTCAATGTATTCCGGGTCCTTGGTCACCCAGGCGCAGCGCAGTTCCATTTCCTTCCCTCGTTATTTCAGCGGTTTGCCCGACCCTGCCCACTCTACAGGCGGCACTGCTCACATCATATACCGGACATCCTGCCCGACCAGCCAGGGCGCAGCCCCATCCCGCGAATCCGCTGCAATTTCGCCTATTATCCGACCATGCCAGACGGTATACTCCCTCGGTTCACATTCAGCAAATCTTGCTCTGATTTTCACTTCGCGCGAAAAAAATTATGCAAAAATTCGATGTCAAAACCTTTCAGGGCCTGATCCTGCAGCTGCAGGACTATTGGTCCCGCCAGGGCTGTACCATCATTCAGCCGCTGGATATGGAAGTGGGTGCCGGTACTTCCCATCCCATGACCTGTCTGCGTGCCCTGGGCCCGGAGCCCATCGCCTGCGCTTACGTGCAACCGTCCCGCCGTCCAACTGACGGCCGCTACGGTGAAAACCCGAACCGCCTGCAGCACTACTACCAGTTCCAGGTGATCATCAAGCCTTCCCCCGACAACATTCAGGAACTCTATCTGGGCTCCCTGAAAGAGCTGGGCATGGATCCTGAAATCCATGACATCCGCTTCGTGGAAGACAACTGGGAAAACCCGACTCTGGGTGCCTGGGGTCTGGGTTGGGAAGTGTGGCTGAACGGCATGGAAGTGACCCAGTTCACATACTTCCAGCAGGTTGGCGGCCTCGAGTGCAAGCCGGTCACCGGCGAGATCACCTACGGTCTCGAGCGTCTGGCCATGTACATTCAGGGCGTGGACAGCGTCTACGATCTGGTCTGGTCTGACGGCCCGCTGGGCAAGACCACCTACGGCGACGTGTTCCACCAGAACGAAGTGGAGCAATCCACCTACAACTTCGAACACGCCGATGTGGAGTTCCTGTTCCACTGCTTCGAGCAGTACGAGAAGGAAGCCCAGAATCTGCTGGCACTGGAAAAACCGCTGCCGCTGCCTGCCTACGAGCGCATCCTCAAGGCCGCTCACTCCTTCAACCTGCTGGATGCCCGCAAGGCCATCTCGGTCACCGAGCGTCAGCGCTACATCCTGCGCATTCGCACCCTGACCAAGGCCGTGGCAGAGGCATACTACGCCTCCCGCGAAGCGCTGGGCTTCCCTATGTGTCAGCGCAGTGAGAACAAGCAAGGTTAAGGAACGGACATGGCACAACATACATTTCTGGTAGAGATCGGTACTGCTGAGCTGCCGCCCAAAGCCCTGCGCTCCCTGGCCGAAGCCTTTGCCGACAACTTCAAAGCCGAACTGACCAAGGCCGATCTGGCCTTCGGCGACGTCGAGTGGTTTGCCTCACCGCGCCGTCTGGCGCTGAAGGTAAGCGAGCTGGCTGGCGAACAGCCGAGCAAGAGCGTCGAGAAGCGCGGCCCGGCCGTGTCTCAGGCGTTCGATGCCGAAGGCAAGCCGACCAAGGCTGCCGAAGGCTGGGCCCGTGGCAACGGCATCACCGTTGAACAGGCCGAGCGTCTGGTCACCGACAAGGGCGAGTGGCTGGTTCACACCGCCAAGGTAGAAGGCCGTCCGGCCAAAGATCTGCTGGGCGAGCTGGTTAGCCAGGCGCTGGCCAAACTGCCGATCCCGAAAATGATGCGCTGGGGCGACAAGACCATCCAGTTCGTGCGTCCGGTCTTCACCGTGACCCTGCTGCTGGATGGCGAGCTGGTGCCCGCCAACATTCTGGGTATCGACTCTGCCCGCACCATTCGCGGCCACCGCTTTATGGGCGAGAGCGAATTCACCATCGACAACGCCAGCCAGTACCCGCAGATCCTGCAGGAGCGCGGCATGGTGATTGCCGACTTCATGGCGCGCAAGGCCAAGATCAAGGCTGACGTCGAAGCGGCCGCAGCCGCCTTCGGTGGCGTGGCCGATCTGGACGACGCCCTGCTGGAAGAAGTGACCGCACTGGTCGAGTGGCCGGTGGTGCTGACCGCCAACTTCGAAGAGAAGTTCCTGGCCGTGCCGGCTGAAGCGCTGGTTCACACCATGAAGGGTGACCAGAAGTACTTCCCGGTCTACGACAAGAACGGCAAGCTGCTGCCGAAGTTCATCTTCGTCACCAACATCGAGTCCAAAGACCCGAGCCAGATCATCAGCGGCAACGAGAAGGTGGTTCGCCCCCGTCTCTCAGACGCCGAGTTCTTCTTCAAGACCGACCTCAAGCAGACCCTGGCCTCCCGCCTGCCGCGCCTTGAAACCGTGCTGTTCCAGCAACAGCTGGGCACCGTCAAGGCCAAGGTCGAGCGCATCGAGACCGTCGCCGGCTTTATCGCCGAGCGTATCGGTGCCGATGTGGCCCAGGCCAAGCGGGCCGGTCTGCTCTCCAAGTGTGACCTGATGACCAACATGGTCGGCGAGTTCACCGACACCCAGGGTGTCATGGGGATGCACTACGCCCGTCACGATGGCGAAGACGAAGCGGTGGCCGTGGCCCTCAACGAGCAGTACATGCCGCGCTTTGCCGGTGATGCCCTGCCGTCCGGTCTGGTTGCCTGCGCCGTCGCGCTGGCCGACAAGTTCGACACTCTGGCCGGTATCTTCGGCATCGGCATGCTGCCGAAGGGTGACAAGGATCCGTTCGCCCTGCGTCGCGCCGCCATCGGTGCCCTGCGCATCATGACCGAGAAGCAGCTGGATCTGGATCTGGTTGAACTGGTTGAAGAAGCGGTACGCGTCTACGGCGACAAGCTGACCAACAAAACCGTCGTTACCGACGTGGTCGACTTTATGCTGGGCCGCTTCCGCGCCGCCTATCAGGACGAAGGCATCGGTGCCGACGTGGTGCTGGCCGTACTGGCCCGCCGCCCGACCCGTCCGCTCGACTTCGATCGCCGCGTCAAGGCCGTCAGCCACTTCCGCACCCTGGATGCCGCACTGGCACTGGCTGCCGCCAACAAGCGCGTGAGCAACATTCTGGCCAAGGTCGAAGGCGAATTGCCGACTGCCGTCAAACCGGAACTGCTGGTCGATGCCGCCGAGAAGGCGCTGGCCACCCAGGTTGCCGAACTGCAAGCCGAACTGGCCCCGCTGTTCGCTGCCGGTGACTATCAGGCTGCCCTCACCCGTCTGGCCGCCCTGCGCGAGCCCGTCGACACCTTCTTCAACGAAGTGATGGTGATGGCCGACGACGAAGCCCTCAAGGCCAACCGTCTGGCACTGCTGAACAACCTGCGCAACCTGTTCCTGCAAGTCGCGGATATCTCCCTGCTGCAGTGATCTTGGTTGAGTAAGTGATATAAAAAAACGGCGCCTTAACGGCGCCGTTTTTATATAAAAATATTCTTCATACTTTGAAAGATGATTTATCAAATACACCCTGTAAATTCAACCAACCCTATTACTGGCAAAATACATAAATAACTCTGGGAAATTCAAAATCAGAACTTAATTAATTGCAAGAGAATTCATCAAACCACAAAAGAAGTGCGTAAACAGTACCATCTTCAGTTAGTTTATTTGAATGAACGTAATCATAAAACCTATTTTCAATATCTTTAGATGATGTTAACTCATTGAAAACACAAGATGCCTTAGATTTATTTTTCACTGAAAGCTTTTGAAGTGACAGCATAACCAAAGGTAATATTTCATCTTGCCTTTTTTTGCAGTTAACTGCATTTATGTAGTCAGAACACTCGAGTGTCATTAATAATGAGGCATCCCCTGCATTATTGACATAATAATTTGAGAATGTTGCTGGCTCTGGCCTTGCACAGCCCAACAAGACCATTGCATATATAGAAAATATAAATTTCATGTTCATTACAAACGTCCGATACAACTAGGTGATGCTCCACCTTCTCTACTATATGCACTTCTTAATCCACAACGGTTACCCTGAGCATCCAAGTCTGCCGGGCAAGCACAATTACCATCATAGCTGGTAGAACTACTTCCCCCTCCTCCCTGCGCAGCTGCAACTACACCAACTATTGCTAGAGTACCAAGAACAACATCTGCACTCACAGCCCCACCACACTTCAAATAGTTATATTTCACCTTTTCGGCAGCATATTTCTCCTTACTGCAATAATATGGACTCATACAACCTGAGAGAAATAACGATAGAATTAAAATTAATTTTTCCATTTCCTATAGCACTTCATATTTATTTGGCAAGCATTTATAATATCAGCGATGCAAAAGCAACTCAGCCTTACATTATAAACAACCCCATGAAAAACATTAAAAATATGATTTAATAATTATGCATTGAATTATCAAGTCATTAACCTTACCAGCTTTCATTAGCTTTTTGGAGACCTCGATGATCATAAAGATGATATTTTCAATGCTTTATTGATATGAATCATATTTACCATATTGAAATTCACTGTTTTTCTTCCTAACTGCATAAGTCGAACCTTCCACTAGGACCAGTAGGTTCGATTAGCCGGAAGGCGTAATCGGACATTCGTGTAAATCACGCATGCGGTGCAGGCCGGTTTTAAACACTGGCGGGAGACGGGCGCCATCTCATCCCCGACCCGATCACCGGAATTACCCCTCTCGGGAAAGATGAGCTGTTATCATATGAGACAGTCCCCAGCGCCGCCACGCCCAAGAGGAAAGTCATGGATATACCTGCCGCCCCGTCCCCCGCCATCTGCCAGCTGTGTCAGGAGAAAGCAGATCTCGACTTCGACTTCACCATGGCCTTTCAGCCCATCGTCGATTGCAGCAAGCGCACCATCTTCGGCTACGAGGCGCTGGTGCGAGGGCTCAACAACGAGCCGGCGCAGAGCGTGATTGCCCGGGTCAACGACGACAACCGCTACCGTTTCGATCAGCTGTGCCGCATCAAGGCCATCGCGCTGGCGGCCCGGCTCGGGATGACGGGGATGCTGAGCATCAACTTTCTGCCCAATGCGGTCTACCGCCCGGAGCGCTGCATTCGCACCACCCTGCAGGCGGCCTGCGAGCACCTCTTCCCCATCGAGCAGATCATGTTCGAGCTGACCGAGGTGGAGCAGGTGCAGGATAGCCAGCATCTTCGCGGTATCGTCGATCACTATCAGGCGCTCGGCTTCAAGACGGCAATCGATGACTTTGGCGCCGGTTACTCGGGCCTCAACCTGCTGGCCGATTTTCACCCCGACATCGTCAAGCTCGATATGCACCTGCTGCGCGGCATCGACCAGGACCCGACCCGGCAAGCCATAGTGCGCCACTGTCTGGCGCTGTTTGCCGAGTTGCAGATCACCCCGCTGGCAGAGGGGATCGAGACCCGCGAAGAGATGGCCTGCCTGCGGGAGATGGGCGTCAGCCTGATGCAGGGCTACCTGTTCGCCCGCCCCGGCTTTGAAAACCTGCCCGAGGTGGATTTCGCCAGCCTGTAAGCCATATCAACCGCAGCTGCGCAAACATCCGGCTCCATTGCGCTGGATGACAAGCGGTTTAGCCAGCACCACTGCTATGATGCTGGCACCTGTTCATCAACGACCGAGATATCATGAAACGCAAAACCATGGCCCTGCTGCTGGGCACCCATCTGCTGGTCGCGGCGGCAGGGTTTGCCGCCGGTGTCTACACCCTACCAATCCTGATCGCGCCACCCGCCCCTGATACCGAGCTGGTAGCGGCCAGCCAGCAGCAAGCGAGATTCCACGGCACCTTTCGCCGGGATCTGAAAGACAGCGATCGGCTGCACTGGGGGGAAGGCAAGGTGAGCATAGGGCAGGATGCCATCAGTCTGATGGGCAAGCTGGCCCCCGGGCCGGACTACCAGCTCTACCTCTCCCCCGAGTTTGTCGAGACCGAAGCCGATTTTGCCCGCCTCAAGGATCAGATGGTGCGAGTCGGGCCGGTGAAGACCTTCGACAACTTTATCGTGCCGCTGCCCGCCACGATCGACCCGGCCCGCTACAGCAGCGTGATCGTCTGGTGTGAAACCTTCGGCCAGTTCATCACCGCCGCCCGTTATCAGGATCTGCGTCCGGAGCAGTAACCTCGCCCCAGACCCGCACCATGAAAAAGGGCTGACATCGCTGTCAGCCCTTTGGCTATCCGATCCGCTCGTCATTAACGCTCCGGCTTGGTCATCTCCTGCAGCAGCTGATCGATGCAGCCCACTACCTGCTCTGAGTTCTGCTCGATCTCGCGGTAGAGCGCCTCCGCCTCTTCATGCTTGTGCTGATTTTTCAGCTCGATAATCTGCTGGATCACCTGATGCAATCTGGCGTGGGGGGCGGCCATCGCCCTGAAGGCGGGTTGATCGCCGCAGCATGCCTGCCCTTCGCTGAAGTACCAGTGGCCAAGGCGGCACTCCTTGTCACTGACCGCCTCGCTGCGCGACAGCCCCTCCTGCCCATCCAGATAGGCACGCACCCGAGTCTTCCAGCCCATGTGAGCGGCGCGGGCGCGACTCAGCACCATCCGCACGTTGGAACCATCCTGGAACTGCCCGGCCAGATCCCCTAGCTTGTCCACCAGGGTCGCCACATGGCTGGCGATATGGGCGGTATCCCGCGCCACCAGCGTGGTGGCCTGGGAGATCTCATGGACGCTGACGATATTGCGGGTGATCTCGTCGCTCACCGAGGATTGCTCCTCCGAGGCAGCGGCGATCTGGGTGTTCATGTCGCGAATACTGTTGACCGCCCCCTTGATCCGGCCGAGAGCTTCTCCCGCCTGATTGGCCCGCTCCACCGACTCCCCCGCCCGCGAAACGCTGTGTTCGATCATGGTCACCGTGGTGCCCACCGCCCGTTGCAACTGCTCGATGGTGCCGCGGATCTCGGCGGTTGAGTGCTGGGTGCGCCCGGCCAGCGAGCGCACCTCGTCGGCCACCACCGCAAAACCGCGCCCCTGTTCGCCGGCCCGGGCCGCCTCGATAGCGGCGTTGAGGGCGAGCAGATTGGTCTGCTCGGCGATGGACTGGATCACCGCCAGCACAGAGCCAATCTGCTCGCTGGCCTTGGCGACCTCTTTCACCGTGTTGCCCGCGCTGGCGATCTCCTCCGCCAGCTGTTCGATCATGTTGACGCTCTGCTGCACCACCTCATCACCGGTGACCGCCTGATTGTCCGCTTCGTTGGCCGCCTCGGCCGCCTGCGCCGTGTTGTTGGCCACCTCGTGTACCGTGCTGGTCATCTCGGTCATGGCGGTGGCGAGCTGGGTGGTCTGCTCCTGCTGGCGCGTCATGCTGCCAAGGTTGCCGGCCGCACTGCGCGACAACCGCTCACTCTCGCCAGCCAGTTCGCCCAGTGTCGCGGTGAGCTGGCTGATGGTGTTGCGGATCTTGGCAACAAAGCCATTGAACGCCGACCCGAGGCGGCGGATCTCCTCCGGTCCCGCCACCGGCAGCTTGCTGCCGAGATCGCCGGAGCCATTGGCCAGCGCCTCCAGCGCCTTGACGCTGTCGAGCAGCGGACGATTGATGCGATTGAGAGCGAACGCCATCACCATGGCAATCACCAGAGCCCCTACCAGAGAGATGATCGCCATCTGCCAGCCCTGACGAGCCAGATCGGCCGCGACCAGACTGTGATCCCGGGTCAACTCGATGATACCGACCGCCTTGCCGGAGTAATCGCGCAGAGGCGCTGCCATCAACAGCAAATCACTCCCCTGCTGCGTCATATTGACGAAGCGTTCCTCACCGGCCAGTACTGGCTGATACCACTCCATCACCTCACCAAGCCGGGATGTGCCAACCAGCGTCACCAGCTTGCCCTGCTCAAACAGATAGATGGCGAGCTGTACCTGCTTGTCCAGCAGTTGGCCAAACAGCTTTTCATCCAGGGCACGACCGAACTCCACCGAACCGACCGGCTGCCCGTTGAAGGTGACCGGCACGACCCCGCGCAAACCGGTACCAGCCACGCCAATCTCCAGCCCGCCAACGGCATGATGCTCACGATTCACCTCAACCACAGTGGGGCGAATGGCAGAGAGGTCATCACCGTGTTTTTCCGGCTTGTGTACCCGATAGAGAGAGGTGGCTGGCGGCAGGTGGAACTGGAACTGCTCGATCCCCTGCGCCTTGATGGCGGGCCAGAGCGGATCAAACAGATTGGCGAGGGTCTGCCAATCCTTGTCGGCCACCGCCTTTGCTGCATCCGGCCGCTGGGCAATCAGAGTTGCCGCCAGCACGGTTTCATGGCTGGTGTTTTTGATCACCGCTTCCACGTTCTGGAGCTGGCTCCGCAGTGCAGCCTGCTCGGCCGCGAGCGCCCGCTGGCGATTTTCAAACAGATTAAAGGTAAGCAGCACCACGGCGAGCAATACGATGCCGCCGATTGCCAGCAGCGTGATCTGGTGACCCAGCTTGCGAGGGGGGAACATAAGACACCATCCTTGACAGTCATACCCAACCTACAGGATGGAACGGTTAAGTCGGGAGTCCATCAGAACTTAACCCTTTGTTGATATTGATCAAACGATTAACAAGCAAAATGCGAGGTGGGTCAAACGGGGGGAAAATCCACCAGATAGAGGGCCATTCCCTGCTTCGTGAGAGGCCCTGCATCCAGCCAATAACCAACCCGCAGGCTGGCGAGCGGATTAACGAAAACGGTGCAGGTGGTAGTCGACATGGTAGTCGTTACCATTGCGGAACATGATGGAGTAGTTGAGGAACTCTCCGCTCTCGCTGTATGAGAGCGAGGTGAGCCGCAGGATAGGGGTCCCCTGCTCGATATGGAGCAGCTCGGCAGTAACCCGATCCGCCAGCACGGCACTGAAGCACTCATAGTTACCCGCAATCGCGATGCCACACTCCCGTTCGATGTAGTCGAATTTGGACCCTTCCAGATGGGCGACCGACAGATTGCGAAACAGTCTGACCGGCATATAGCTCTCTTCCAGCAGCAGAGCCCGACCATCCACCGAGCGGATCCGGCTGGAGTAATAGACGGGTTCATTCACCTTCACCCTCAGCTGACTGGCGATGGCCGGTGGCGCAGGCATGGTGCGAAATTCCAACACCTGGCTGGTCAACGTGCGCCCCTGCTCGCGCATCAGTTCGGTAAACCCGCTCAGCCCTTTGGTCTCATGCTGGACATCCTTTTTCGTCACATAGGTGCCGCTGCCGTGGCGCCGCTCGACCAATCCCCACTCGATCAACATGTCTACCGCTTTGCGAATGGTCATGCGGGAGACACCATACTGTTCTGCCAGCGCTTTTTCGCCCGGCAACACATCTCCCACCCGGCACTCGGCACCGTTTACCCTGATCCTGAGTCGATCAGCCACCGATTTATAGATCACTGCTAGACATCTCCTGTGGTCACAACGCCAACCATCTTATTCTTAATCAAGTGGTTAAATTGCTTAAAAACAATAACTTAACTTTCAACTAAAGCTGCAAGAACATCACGAAACCAAGAGGTACAACAATATCGCAAAAGTTAGACATCTTTGTCTAAATAACTGCATGCGTCAGATCACATTATTCCAAGATATTTCATGAGGTCTCTTTTTATCGTTGCTAATTTGCATCTGGCAACACCGGCAAGGATTCGATTAGCTATTTCAACCAAGGGACAATATATGCTCAGTCAAATTCAACGTTTTGGCGGAGCAATGTTCACTCCTGTACTGCTTTTTCCTTTTGCAGGTATGGTAGTAGGCATTGCAATTATGCTGAAAAACCCGATGTTTGTCGGTGAATCACTGGCAAACCCACAAGGATTATTCTTCCAGATCATCCATATTATTGAAGAGGGTGGCTGGACAGTATTCAGAAATATGCCGCTCATATTTGCGATTGGCCTGCCAATCGGTCTGGCAAATAAGGCACAAGCTAGAGCTTGTCTGGCTGTATTGGTCAGTTTCATGACCTGGAACTATTTTATCAACGCCATGGGCATGACCTGGGGCAGTTATTTCGGGGTCGACTTCAGTCAGGATGTGGGGGGGGAAAGTGGCCTCGCCATGGTGGCGGGGATCAAGACCCTGGATACCAGCATCATAGGGGCCATCGTCATCTCCGGCATCGTGACGGCACTGCACAACCGCCTGTTTGATCGCCAACTGCCGGTCTTTCTCGGCATCTTTCAGGGCAGCTCCTTTGTCACCATTGTCGCCTTCTTCGTGATGATCCCCTGCGCCTGGCTGACCCTGCTTGGCTGGCCAAAAGTACAGATGGGCATCGCCTCCCTGCAGAATTTCATGCTGGTCTCGGGTCCGGTCGGGGTGTGGGTATACACCTTCCTCGAGCGGATTTTGATCCCGACCGGCCTGCATCACTTTATCTACGGCCCCTTCATCTTCGGTCCAGCGGCAGTAGAGGGGGGCATTCAGCTCTATTGGGCACAGCACATGCTGGAGTTCAGCCAGAGCACTCGCCCGCTGATTGAACAGTTCCCTCAGGGTGGCTTTGCCCTGCACGGCAACTCGAAGATTTTCGGTGCCATGGGGATTGCTCTGGCCATCTATGCCACGGCAGCCAAAGAGAACAAGGCCAAGGTGGCAGGCCTGCTGATCCCGGCCACCCTGACCGCCATTCTGGTCGGTATCACCGAGCCGCTGGAGTTCACCTTCCTCTTCATCTCGCCGCTGCTGTTTGCCATCCACGCCCTGCTGGCAGCCACCATGTCGACTGTGATGTACCTGTTTGGTGTGGTCGGCAACATGGGTGGAGGTCTGCTCGACCAGTTCCTGCCGCAGAACTGGATACCCATGTTCCACAACCATGCGGGAATGATGTTCACCCAGATCGCTATCGGGTTGGTCTTTACCGGAATCTGGTTCCTGATATTCCGCGCGCTGATTATCAGGCTCAATCTTAAAACACCTGGCCGGGAAGACAGTGAAATAAAGCTTTATTCCAAGTCAGATTATCAGGCAGCCAAAAATCAGCGTAGCAGTGATAGTGCAACACAAATTATCGAAGCGCTTGGTGGAGTTAAAAATATACGCAGTCTGAATAATTGTGCCACGCGCTTAAGAATATCGCTGGTTAACAGCAAGCTAGCCGCTGCAGATGAGGCGTTTATTAAATTAGGGGCCCATGGTGTCGTCCGCCATGGCGATAGTATCCAGGTAATTATCGGTCTGCATGTACCTCAGGTACGTGAAAATATGGAATCGATTATGAACAACAGTCATCAACAATCGTCTTTAGTAATGGAGTCATGATCATGAAAAAATTCTCTGTAGTCATTGCCGGTGGTGGCAGCACTTTTACTCCTGGTATCGTTCTGATGTTGCTGGAAAATCAACATCGCTTCCCGCTCAAGGAGATCAAATTCTACGACAACGATGGTGCCCGTCAGGAGATCATCGCCGAAGCCTGCAAAATCCTGCTGAAAGAGAAGGCTCCCGAGATCGCCTTCAGCTATGGCACCGACCCCAAAGCAGCGTTTAGCGATGTAGATTTCGTCATGGCCCATATCCGGGTTGGCAAATATCCGATGCGCGAGCTGGACGAGAAGATCCCGCTGCGTCATGGCGTGGTCGGTCAGGAGACCTGCGGCCCGGGCGGTATCGCCTACGGCATGCGCTCCATCGGCGGGGTGCTGGAGCTGGTCGACTATATGGAGCAGTACTCACCCAATGCCTGGATGCTCAACTACTCCAACCCGGCCGCCATCGTCGCCGAAGCGACCCGTCGCCTGCGTCCCAACGCCAAAATCCTCAACATCTGCGACATGCCGATCGGGATCGAGGGGCGCATGGCCCAGATTGCCGGTCTCAAATCCCGCAAAGAGATGCGGGTACGCTATTACGGCCTCAACCACTTTGGCTGGTGGACCCGCATCGAAGATCTGGAAGGCAACGACCTGATGCCGAAGATCAAGGAGCACGTCGCCCGCCACGGCTATGTGCCCAATAGCGCCAGCCATGCCGAAGCAAGCTGGAACGATACCTTCGCCAAGGCAAAGGATGTATGGGCGCTCGACCCGGATACCCTGCCCAACACCTATCTGAAGTACTACCTCTACCCGGACTATGTGGTGGCCCACTCCAACCCGGAACACACCCGCGCCAACGAGGTGATGGAGCACCGCGAGAAGCAGGTCTTCACCGCCTGTACCGACATCGTCAAGGCAGGCAATTCAGCAGCGGGCGAGCTGGAGATCGATGAACACGCCTCCTATATCGTTGACCTGGCAACCGCCATCGCCTTCAACACCCAAGAGCGGATGCTGCTGATCGTTCCCAATCGCGGCGCCATCCCCAACTTTGACCCGGAAGCCATGGTCGAGATCCCCTGCCTGGTCGGCAGCAGCGGACCAGAGCCGCTGCAGGTGGGCAGCATCCCGCTGTTCCAGCAGGGCATGATGGGCCAGCAGGTCGCGGTCGAGAAACTGGTGGTCGAAGCCTGGGTTGAGCACTCTTACCAGAAACTGTGGCAAGCCATCACCCTCTCCAAGACAGTGCCCAGTGCATCGGTGGCCAAGTCCATTCTCGATGACTTGATAAAGGCCAACAAAGCCTACTGGCCGGAACTGAAATAAACCGCCCATAAACAAAAACCCCCTCGTGACAGAGGGGGTTTTTCGTGTTGGCAACGGGTGCGGATTAACGCAGCGGTTTGACCGAGCGACGGACGATCAGCTCGGGCTGTACCGTCATCGACTCCACTTCCAGCTCCTTGTTGCGGATCCGGCTGACCAGATGCTTCACCGCCAGCTGGCCCAGTTCGGCCTTCGGGTGACGGATGGTGGTCAGCGGCGGGCTGGAGAAGCGCGCCATCTCCACATCGTCGTAGCCGATGATGGAGATATCGTCCGGCACCTTGACTCCCGCTTCCCAGGCAGCGCAAATCGCGCCGATCGCCATGGGATCGTCGAAGGCAAAGACCGCGGTCGGACGAGGCTGCAGGGCCAGGATGCGCTGCATGGCATCGAAGCCGCTCTGGCTCTCGTAGTCCCCTTCAAAGACCTGTTCATCTTTGAGGGTCAGACCGTGCTCGCCCAGCGCATCACGTACTCCGTCCAGTCGCTGCTGGGTGGTCGGCTTGGAGAGCTGGCCAGTGATGCAGACGATGTCGCGGTGTCCCAGCTCCAGCAGATGGCGTACGGCCATGCGGGCGCCGATGCGGGCGTTGTCGTTGATGACGTTGGCGAAATCGCACTCCGTGCCCCAATCCAGTACCACCTGCGGCACGTTCTTGTGGATGCGCAGCATGTCGCGCAACGGGGTGTCGATATCGGTACCCAATACCAGCAGTCCATCCACCCGTTTTTCCATCAGCATTCTCAGATAATGCTGTTGGCGAGGCGGCTGGTTTTCGGTGTTGCAGAGGATCAGGCTGTAGCCCTGTTCGAAGCAGTACGCTTCAACCCCTTGCACCACTTCTGCGAAGAAGGGGTTTACGCTGGTGGTAACCAGCATGCCAATGGTCTTGGTCGAATTTATTTTAAGACTGCGCGCTACCGAGTTGGGCGCGTAGTTGAGTTCTGCCACCGCCTCAATCACTTTCTGGGTCGCGTCTTCGCTGACCCGCCGAGTGTGGTTGAGCACATGTGAGACGGTGGAGATGGATACGCCTGCGCGCGAGGCGACATCCTTGATAGTGGCCATCTCTGTCTCCTGACTGTCAAAGGCGGAACATTAGCAGATTTCCCGAATAAAGGCTTGGTTTTAACGAGCTCTGCCACGGAATTGTCAATGCCGGCTAATTTAGGCGCTCATTTCTGTTTGCGCAAATGGATTGTGGTCAAAATGGGAGCGCTGTCAGAGTAAAATATCGCCAGATTAATCCTCTGGCGTTTGTCATAATCGCCTCTCGTTACCAAGATGTTAAGTCAACAAATCAAAATTAAGCTCTGATTAGCCTAAAATAACAGGTCATTTATTTCAAAATCCACCCATCCAACCCCCTCTGGTTAGTATCTTTAACAGCTTGTTATTGCCCCGTGAGGAATGATAGAACCATACCTATAGCCGGATGCACGGGATGTAGATCCGGAATGGCACACGGAAATGAAACAATCCACTGATTAAGGGACGAATCAATGCATAAGTTGAGCAAAATCACAGTTGGCGCAGCGGTTTCTTTGGCTCTGTTTGGATCGATCTCCATCGCCCACGCGGCAGACACCATCAAGATAGGTATCGCAGGCCCGGTCACAGGCCCGGTCGCCCAGTACGGGGACATGCAGTTCACCGGCGGCAAGATGGCGGTAGAGCAGATCAACAAGGCTGGCGGCATTAATGGCAAGCAGATCGAAGCGGTCGTCTATGACGATGCCTGCGATCCCAAACAGGCGGTGGCCGTTGCCAACAAGGTGGTGAATGACGGCGTCAAGTTCGTGGTCGGTCACCTCTGCTCCGACAACACCCTGCCCGCCTCCGACATCTATGAAGACGAGGGGATCCTGATGGTCACCCCCGCCTCCACCAACCCCAAGATCACCGAGCGCGGTTACCAGCTGACCCTGCGCACCATCGGCCTGGATAGCGATCAGGGCCCGACTGCCGCCAAGTACATCATCGAGCAGGTCAAACCCCAGCGCGTGGCCGTTATCCACGACAAGAAGCAGTACGGTGAAGGGATCGCTTCCAGCGTCAAAGCGGCGCTCGACAAGGCTGGTGTGAAAGTGGTGGCCTTTGAAGGGATCACCGCCGGTGACAAGGACTTCTCCGCCCTGATCGCCAAACTGCAGAAAGAGAACGTCGATTTCGTCTACTACGGCGGCTATCACCCTGAGCTGGGCCTGATCCTGCGTCAGGCTGGCGAGAAGGGGCTGAAAGCCAAGTTCATGGGCCCGGAAGGGGTGGGTAACAAGGATATCTCCGCCATCGGTGGCCCGGCTTCCGAAGGCCTGCTGGTGACCCTGCCGAACAAATACGATCTGGTGCCTGCCAACGCCCCGCTGGTGGCGGCGTTCAAGGCCAAGGGTCAGGACTCCTCCGGCCCGTTCGTCTGGACTACCTATGCCGCGGTGCAAACCCTGGCAGCCGGTATCGCCAAGGCGGGTGAAGATGACCCGGCCGCCGTTGCCGCCGCCATCAAGGCCGCACCGATCGATACCGTGATGGGCCCTCTGACCTGGGCACCGAATGGTGACCTGAAAGGCTTCGAATTCGGTGTGTTCCAGTGGCACGCTGACGGTACTTCCAGCCAAGTCAAATAATCTGCCGATCGGGGGTGAGTACGCTCACCCCCTCCTCTCTTTGCGGGCAAGTACAGGGAACGCAGTATGTCCGAACACCTCCTCTATCTGGTTCAGCAACTGCTGAACGGATTAACCATAGGCAGCACCTATGCGTTGATCGCCATTGGCTACACCATGGTCTATGGCATCATCGGCATGATCAACTTCGCCCACGGCGAGGTTTACATGATCGGCTCCTATGTCGCTTTTATGGTGATGGCGGGGCTCATGATGATGGGCATCGACAGCACCTTTTTGCTGCTGGGGGGCGCCTTCCTGGTCAGTATTATCATCACCGGCACCTATGGCTGGAGCATCGAGCGGGTCGCCTACCGGCCACTGCGCGGTGGCAACCGGCTGATCCCTCTCATCTCCGCCATCGGCATGTCGATCTTCTTGCAGAACATGATGCGGATGGCGCAGGGCTCGCGGGATATCGCCATGCCCAGCCTAATCTCAGGTGGCTGGACCCTGGGGGGTGAAGATGGTTTTCAGGCCAGCCTCTCCTATATGCAGCTGATCATCTTCGTGGTGACTTTCATCACCATGCTGGCGCTGACCCAGTTCATCGGCCGCTCCCGCATGGGCCGCGCCTGCCGCGCCTGTTCGGAAGATATCAAGATGGCCAACCTGCTGGGGATCGACACCCACGTGGTCATCTCCATCACCTTCGTACTGGGGGCTGCGCTGGCCGCCGTCGCCGGGGTGCTGCTCGGCATGTATTACGGCGTCATCAATCCCTACCTCGGCTTTATGGCCGGGCTGAAGGCCTTCACTGCCGCTGTATTGGGCGGTATCGGCAGCATTCCGGGCGCCGTACTGGGCGGCCTGCTGCTCGGCGTGGTTGAAGCGCTCACCGCCGGTTATCTCAGCACCGAGTACAAGGATGTGATGGCGTTTGCCCTGCTCATTTTTGTGCTGCTCTTTATGCCGACCGGCATCCTGGGTCGTCCGGAAGTGGAGAAAGTGTGATGAAACATCAATTTATCCACGCCTGTATCGCCAGCCTGGTGCTGCTGGTGCTCTCTTTCTGGCTGCTCGGCTTCAAGCTGGAGACCGATGGCTCCAGCCTGCAGGTAGTGAGCCGCCTCGATGTGTCGCTGGCCTGGCTGCTGGGGGGGGCCACCCTCGTTTTCTGGTTCCAGATGCTGCGCGGCCAGATTGCCAAGCTGTTTCAGGCCTCCATCAGCGGTTTCTCGGTCGGCTTCACCAAGCTGGTGCTACCGAGCCCGGAAGAGGCGCCCAAGCTCTATAACCTCACCGCAGTGCTGGTGCTGCTGTTCGCGGTGAGCTGGCCCTTTATGGCCTCTCGCGGCGCCATCGATCTCGCCACCCTCACCCTGATTTACATCATGCTGGGGCTGGGGCTGAACGTAGTGGTCGGCCTCGCCGGTCTGCTCGATCTCGGCTATGTCGGCTTCTATGCGGTCGGTGCCTACAGCTATGCCCTGCTCAACACCTACTTCGGACTGAGCTTCTGGGAGTGCCTGCCCATCGCCGGGCTCATGGCCGCTACCTTCGGCTTCCTGCTCGGTTTCCCGGTGCTGCGGCTGCGGGGGGACTATCTGGCCATCGTCACTCTGGGTTTTGGCGAGATCATCCGCATCCTGCTCAACAATATGACCACCCTGACCGGCGGCCCGAACGGCATATCCGGCATCCCCAAGCCGACGCTGGGGGGGCTGGAGTTCAACCGCACCGTCAAGGATGGGGGCTTTGATACCTTCCACAACTTCTTCGGCATTACCTACAACGCCAACCACAAGGTGATCTTCCTCTACCTGATGGCGCTGGTGCTGGTGGTGGTGACCCTGTTTGTCATCAACCGCCTGCTGCGGATGCCCCTTGGCCGCGCCTGGGAAGCGCTGCGGGAGGACGAAATCGCCTGCAAATCGCTGGGGCTCAACCCCACCATCATCAAGCTGACCGCCTTCACCATAGGCGCCACCTTCGCGGGCTTTGCCGGCAGCTTCTTTGCCTCGCGGCAGGGCTTTATCAGCCCGGAATCCTTCGTCTTTATCGAATCGGCCATTGTGCTGGCGATTGTGGTGCTGGGTGGCATGGGCTCCCAGATCGGGGTGGTGCTGGCTGCCATCGTGATGACGGTGCTGCCGGAGCTGGCCCGCGAGTTCAACGAGTATCGCATGCTGATGTTCGGCCTCTTGATGGTGTTCATGATGATCTGGCGGCCACAGGGATTGCTGCCGATGACCCGTCCGCATCTGGAGTTGAAGAAATGAGTACACATCAGAAGTTAATGGAAGTCTCTGATCTGTCGATGCGCTTCGGGGGCCTGCTGGCCGTCAACGGGGTCAAACTGGATATCGACAAGGGCGAGGTGATCTCCATCATCGGCCCCAACGGTGCGGGCAAGACCACCATCTTCAACTGCCTGACCGGCTTCTACTGTCCGAGCGGCGGCACCATCCGCTACAAGGGTGAGGAGATCCAGGGGCTGCCCGGCCATCTCATCGCCCGCAAGGGGATTGTGCGTACCTTCCAGCACGTGCGGCTGTTCAAGGAGATGACAGCGGTGGAGAACCTGCTGGTTGCCCAGCACCAGCACCTCAACACCAGCTTTATCGCCGGTCTGTTCAAGACCCCGGCCTTCCGCCGGGCGGAACAGGAGGGGCTGGAGCGGGCCGCCTTCTGGCTGGATAAAGTGGGCCTCAAAGATCTTGCCAACCGCGCCGCCGGTAATCTGGCCTACGGTCAGCAGCGCCGCCTCGAGATCGCCCGCTGCATGGCGACCCGTCCCGAGCTGCTGATGCTGGACGAACCGGCCGCCGGTCTCAACCCGAAGGAGACCGACGAGCTGGATGAGCTGATCATGAGCCTGCGGGACGAGTTCGGGGTCTCGGTGCTGCTGATCGAGCACGATATGAAGCTGGTGATGGGCATCTCCAACCGCATCTTCGTGGTCAGCCAGGGCACCCCGCTGGCCCATGGCAAGCCGGATGAGATCCGTAACAACCCGGCAGTGATCAAGGCCTATCTGGGCGAGTCGTAAGGACAACAAGATGTTAGAACTTCGCAACGTATCGACCCACTACGGCAAAATTCAGGCATTGCACGATGTCAGCGTCGAGGTGAAAGAGGGGGAAATCGTCACCCTGATCGGCGCCAACGGCGCAGGCAAGACCACCCTGCTGATGACCCTCTGCGGCGAACCCAAGCCCAGCAGCGGCTCCATCTGGTTTGAGGGGGAACAGATCAGCTCCCTCACCACCGCCCGCATCATGCGCAAGGATATCGCCGTGGTGCCGGAGGGGCGCCGTATCTTCGCCCGCCTGACGGTGGAGGAGAACCTGCTGATGGGCGCCTTCTTCGTTGACAAGGCCGAGCAGCATGGCCTGCTGGATCAGGTTTTTACCCTGTTCCCGCGCCTGCATGAGCGACTGGAACAGCGGGCAGGCACCATGTCCGGCGGCGAGCAACAGATGCTGGCCATCGGCCGCGCCCTGATGAGCAAGCCGCGCTTGCTGCTGCTGGATGAACCCTCGCTGGGGCTGGCCCCCATCGTCATCCAGCAGATCTTCGACACCATAGAGCAGTTGCGCCAGAAGGGGATGACCATCTTTCTGGTGGAGCAGAACGCCAACCAGGCGCTCAAGCTGGCCGACCGCGGTTATGTGCTGGAGAACGGCCACGTGGTGCTGCAAGACACGGGCGCCGCCCTGCTGGCCAACCCGGCAGTGCGGCAGGCCTATCTGGGCGGTTAACCCACTGCCCCGCATGCCATATCAGCAAGGGAGCCGCTGGCTCCCTTATCTTTTGTGGGGTTAGTTTGCGCCCAAGCTTGCGGTACACTGGCCCGTAATCAACCTATTCGCAGGACATCCCGATGGACCAGTTTGCCCATATCAATGCCCATGATGCCCACCAGAAACTGAGCGCGGGTGAAGCCCGTCTGGTGGATATTCGCGACCCGCAATCCTTTGAAGCGGCCCACGCGGTCGGCGCCTTCCACCTCACCAATGGCACGCTGGTGCGCTTTATGAATGAAGTGGATTTCGATACCCCGGTCATCGTGATGTGCTATCACGGCAACAGCAGTCAGGGGGCGGCCCAATACCTGCTGCAACAGGGTTATGACGAGGTCTACAGTCTGGATGGCGGCTTCGAGGCGTGGCGCCGGGAGTTTCCCATCGAGGCTGGCGAGGCATGATCCAGCTGCTGGTGCTCGACAACGCCCGCATGGCGCAGGCGCTGGTGGACTATCTGGCGACCCTGGGCATCTCCTGCGAGCTGACCCAGTCCGAGCTGGGGGTCACCATCTGGCTGGCGGACGAGCAACGCCTCGCTCAGGCCCAGCTGGAGGTGAAGCGTTTTCTGGCCGAGCCTGGCCACCCGCGCTACATGGAAGCCTCCTGGCAATCCGGCCGCGCCGATGCCCGCATCGACTACAGCAAGGGGATGACGGACCCCATCACCGATTTCCTCCATCAGGCGGGGCCACTGACGCTGGTGGTCATCATCGCCTGTCTCGCCATCTACGGGATCGAGGCCATCGGCCTGCCCATCTACGATGAACTGGCATTCCACCCGACGCTGGCCCAGTTCACCGACTGGCAGGCGTGGCGTTATTTCACCCCCGCCCTGATCCACTTCTCGGTGCTCCATCTGGTGTTCAACTTGCTGTGGTGGTGGTATCTCGGCGGCCAGATCGAGCAGCGCCTCGGCAGCGGCAAGCTGCTGATCCTGCTGCTGGTGGGCGCCGCCCTGCCCAATATCGCCGAGTTCTTTGCCAGCGGCCCGCTGTTTGGCGGTCTCTCCGGCGTGGTCTATGCCCTGCTCGGCTACTGCTGGCTACGCAGCAAGCTGCAACCGGCCTGCGGCCTGACTCTGCCACCGGCACTGATGGGCTTTATGCTGTTCTGGATGGTGCTCGGCTTCTTCGACATGCTCGGAACCAGCACCGCCAACATCGCCCACCTGACCGGTCTGCTGGTCGGCCTGCTGCAAGGCTGGCTGGATCGCAACCACCAGCCGACCTGATTTTTCAGCAGCCGCAGAAACGAGAACGCCGCCCCGAAGGGCGGCGTTTTTTTATGGTCTGCGCAGTTACTGCTTGATCAGATTGGGATCGGTCACCTTGACCACCGCGCCACCGCTCATAAAGAAGCTGGCGAACTGGGTCTGGATCTCGGTGGTGACCGCGCCAGCCTGATCGAAGTTCTCGTCAGGAGCCAGCAGCGAGCTATGGCCCCCTTTCAGGAAGCGCGCAGCATGGTGACCCGCCGGGAGCACGCCGGAACCCTTCAGCTCTTGCAAACCCAACACCCGGAACAGCGGCTCGGTGCCGCCCAACGGTGCAGAGGCGATGCTGTTGGGGATCACCTGATCCGGCAAGCTGAGCGCACCATCGCCAACAATTTCGGTGGCGAACAGCGGGAAGCTCTTGGCGACGCCACTGCCCAGATTGATCGGGTCGGCAGAATCCAGCACTGACTGAGCCGCAAAGGTATAGCTCTGCAAGGTGCTCGCCGCACCCGCCTGAGTGGCAGCATCCAGACTGGGCAGGAACTCGTTGACGAAGCAAGTGGCGGCAGCCGTTTTGCAATTCGGTGCATAGGCGGTAAAGCCCGCTTTCAGCGCCGGACTGCCCGAGGTAAGCACGCTCATCTTGATGGTCGGCCCGAAGCTCGGCGAGTTGAGCAACAACGGCGCGATGCCGCCGCCCGGCATAGCCAGACCACCGGTATCGAACTTGAACAGGGCATCAGCCTGAGCACTGCCGGTGGTCTGGTTGGCGACAGCCAGCAGATTGGCCCCGGTAATGGCACCGAGAGAGTGACCGAGGAAATGCACCTTCAGACCGGCACCACCCAATTGGCCACCCAATCCCTGGGTGTTGGCCAGACCGACAGCCAGTCGCAGTCCCAGCAGATCGGCCACGCTCTGTTTCAGGTTATCCCGCGCCACCGTCAGATAGCCCAGATTCAGGTAGGGCAGCGGATTGTCAGAAGTGGTGACGGTATCCATGCTGCCGCTCAAGGCGAAGCCACGCTCACCGTGCAGCGGGTGATCGATCACAACCACAGCGACCACCTTGTTCACTGATGGGTCTAACCCGGCACCTATCTGGCCCAGCGCCAGCGCATAGGCGTTCTCCTTGATGGAGGTGACTCCGTGCTGATAGATGATCACATCAGTGACAGTGCTCAAGTTGGTCGTCGGTGCGAAGATCCGCAGCGGTACCGATTGTACTTCGGTCAGGGTCGGCAACGGGTTGAAACGGCCGATATTGCGCTCGGCATCCAGCGGCTTGCCACCGGAGGTGAGAGTCACCCCGATCAGCTTGCTCGCCTCGGTCAGCAGTTCACTCTGACGGCTCGGGTCGGCGATCAGCTCCCCCAGCAATGCCGGGTCCACGCCCGCCCCGACCAGTCCACCGATCACCTCGGTATCGCCCGCTTTCAGCGCGTTGGCGATGGCATAGAGGCTGGGAATGGCACCATGCCAGGATTGGGTCTTGGCCTTGTCCCAGGAGCCAGCCAGCGCGGGTGTAGAGAGGAAGTAAGGGAGCTTGACGGTGCCGGTGTAAACCTTGGTCAACTGGGCAACACCGTTAAGCGGCATGCCTGCACCAAAGGCCGCACTCAATGCATCTTTCTGATCCTGCGGCAGGAATGGCTCAGCAGCCAGCTGGGTCAGAAAATCCACCCCGCTATTAAGACCGCTGATGGTATAGGTTGCCGGCAGACTGGTGTTGCCCTTGGCATCCTGTTTCCACAGCGCCGCGGCGTCCAGACTCGGGCTCTTCAGCACGGAAGCGGCGGCACTCTTCACCGCCAGCAGCACATCGGCACCAGATTGGGTGGCAAACCAGTCGGAGAAGATCACCCGATCGCTGGTGATCCCGGTGGCCGCCTTGAACAGACCTTCCTGCAGCGAGATCAGGCCGTTAATGGTCTGCTCCTGAGTGGTTGCGCCAGCTGTCGATTTGAAGCTGCTGTAATCGCCGCCCGCCTTGAGCGGTGTGCCACGACTGTCCTTGAGCGCATCGGTCGCCACGATCATGTAGTAAGAAGAGGGATTGAGCGGCTTGAGCGGAACCAGATTAAGCTTGCCGTCCCCGCCGGTGACCACAAAGTCGGTCCCATAAACCAGTGGCTTGCCGCCCTTGACACCGTTGGGTTGCAGAGTGACCGGATCCAGCGTGAGCTCGAGCAGGTAGAGGGGCGCAACGGCAGAAGCATACTCGCTGGCCGCCGGTGCCGGCACAGAGACACCGGTCACGGTCGCCGGTACCAGCTGGACAGGTTGGGTGGTTGACCAACCATCCAGAGTGGAGAGGGCAGATACCGGGTTCGACAGATCAGCAGTTTCTGTCGAAAACTTCAGGGTACCGTCGCTGGCACGGGGAGCCAGCACGCTCGGTCGAATACCACTGGCGCCACTCAAGGCATAATCGAGGGAGCTGGTGGTGTCTCCCTTGTTGTCATCTCCACCACATCCGGCCAGCAGGGCGCTGACAACAGCTGCATAAATTAGCTTCTTCTTCATTTTTTATTCTCTTTTTATAAGGTTGTTATCCATCACAAGCCAACGGGGTCATCACGACCTCGACTGCAAAACGTTAACATAAAACCAACACCAAATAAGACTCATGCCGGACAGTTCTGGCTCAGCTTTGTGGTGCATGTCATGGTTTCAGGTTAACAAAGGGGCGCAAGGGTAGCAGTTGTGGCCCCATCACCAGACCCGACCAGCCAGCGGGCACCATCACGACTAAAAAGCCGCCGTGATCTCGGCAAAGTGAGGGAATTGTCGGTAGAATGTCCGCCAACGCTTAAGGAGGACATCATGATCGACCCGAAGAAACTGGAAGAGATCGCCAAGCAGGTGCACAACTCCCTGCCGCCCGGCATTCGCAGCATGGGTGAAGAGGCCGAGAAGAAGATGCGTCAGGTACTGCAGGCCCAGCTGGGCAAGCTGGACTTGGTCAGCCGCGAAGAGTTCGACGTGCAGACCAAGGTGCTGCTGCGTACCCGTGAAAAACTGGCCGCCCTCGAAAGCAAGCTGGCTCAGCTCGAGCAGCAGCTCGGCGCCAAAGGCGAATAACGAAAACCCCAGCTCGGCTGGGGTTTTTGCTTTGAATTGAACCTGTAAAAAACATCACACCTGAAGCAGATACCAGGCCCGCTTGCCGCGTGCCTTGGCCTCATACATGGCACGGTCGGCCACCTCCAATGCCTGCCGGAAGCTCAATGGCTCCTCCTCCCACAGGGCGATGCCGATACTCAGCCCCACCCGTTGCGGGCAACCGGGTTTGGGCACATAGCCGTGCATCCGACTGATCAGGGCGTCTGCCAGTTGCGCCAGGCCATGGCTCGACACATCCCGGTGCAGATGCACCACAAACTCGTCGCCGCCGTAACGGCCACATAGCGCCGAGCCAGGCATAATGAGGCGCAGCCAGTCCGCCATCTGCTGCAACACCAGATCGCCGCAGGCGTGGCCCAGCTGGTCATTGATCCCCTTGAAATCATCCAGATCGATAAAGAGCAGCGCCCCCGCTCCTTGCGGCTGCAGCTGGGCGAACGCCTTGCCAAACCCCTGCCGGTTGAGCAAGCCGGTCAGCGCGTCGCTGTTGGCACGCTCCGCCAGTCGCTGCTCATAAGCCTTGCGCTGGGTGATATCGATATGGGAGCCCATGATCCGCAGCGGCTTGCCATCGCCATCCCGATCGACGACCCGTCCCCTATCCCACAGCCAGGTGACCTCGCCTTGCGGATTGATGGTGCGGTATTCGGCTTCATAGAAGGGGGTTTTCCCCTCAAGGTGGGCAAAGTAGCTGCCCATGGCATGGGCGCGATCGTCGGGATGGAGCTTGGCGCTCCACTGATCGAAATGAGGGGCCATGTCACCGGCCTGAAAGTTCTGCAGATTGAAGACCCGCAACTCGCCGGTGGGAATGGTGCCCTGCCAGAGACAGATGCCGGTGCCATCGAGGGCGGCATTGAGCTTCTCCTGCAACAGGCCGTTTTCATGCTTCAAAGCGGCGATCTCTGCCTGCAAACGGGCCATTTCACCGCCATGAGGGGACGGGATCAGTGTGGCGACCCGCTCGACAGAGCCGGTCTCTCCCCTGTCATCCTCCGCAGATGCCCTGCCCTCTTCACTCAACACTGCGCCTCCTTGTGCTTGCTCTATGGATGCTCTTGTCAATCCCCCACAAAGATGCCATCAGCTAGGCTCGATTAGTAGCCATTCATAGCCAAAATATTGAAAAATAATGGGATAACGCCGCGATAATCCAACTCTTCGGTACGATCAGGTACTGCGGGAGCCACAAAAACAAAAGCCCCCGGCAAAACCGGGGGCTGCGTCATCCAAGCGGGGATCCCGTCAGATAAATTCGTAGGCATCACCGAAGATGCGCTCCGGCTCGGCGCCAAGGATCTTGAACTCCTCCCGCGCGGCACCCGCCATCTCGAAACGGCCGGCGACATAGATGTCGTAGTCGTGGAGACTGACGAAATCATCCATGATCGCCTTGTGCACCAGCCCGCTCTTGCCAGTCCAGTCAGCGTCAGGCTCCTGCACCACCGGAATGAAGGTGAGCGGCGCATAGTCACGCTCCCACTGCTGCATCTGCTCCAGTTCGTAGAGCCAGTGAGCCTGACGCACACCCCAGTAGAAGAACACCGGACGCTTGCTGCCCGTGTCGATCAGGTACTCCAGAATGGAGCGGGCGTAAGAGAAACCGGTGCCGCCCGCCATCAGGATCAGCGGACGGGGGGATTCATCGCGCAGAAACGCCTTGCCAGCCGGCAATTCGACCTCGATCTCGCCCTGCTCGCGCATGCGGGCCAACACCTGACCGGCGTAGGCGTTCTCGGGAGTGGCACCAATTTGCAGCTCCAGCACGCCCGGGCGGGTCGGCGAGTTGGCGATGGAGAAGGGGCGCTTGTCCGAATCGCTCATCACCACCAGCAGATACTGGCCCGGCTTGAAGCTGATCGCTTGCTGCGGCGTCAGGGCCACATGCCAGATGGTGTCGACATATTCGCGCAGTTCCTCTACGCGGCATTTGATACGTTGCATTCTTGTCCTTGTGGCGGGCTCGCTCGGCCCGCTTCGCTCATTGTTTCACTATGGAGTGACGACCAGCAGCCCTGGCCCCGTCAGTCGAGAATACTCAAATCAGTGCGGATCGCATCACTTTTTGCAGCAAAGCTGTCATGTTTGCCTCATCCGAGGATATTGAGCTCATCCCAGATGGCATCAACCTTCTGCTTCACCGCCTCATCCTGAACTATGGGCTGACCCCACTCCCGATTGGTCTCGCCCGGCCACTTGTTGGTGGCATCCAGCCCCATTTTGGAGCCGAGGCCGGAGACCGGCGAGGCGAAGTCCAGATAGTCGATCGGGGTGTGCTCGATCAAGGTGGTGTCCCGGGCCGGGTCCATCCGGGTGGTGATGGCCCAGATCACATCCTTCCAGTCGCGAGCGTTGACGTCATCGTCACACACCACCACGAACTTGGTGTACATGAACTGGCGCAGGAATGACCAGACTCCCAGCATCACCCTCTTGGCGTGGCCCGGGTAACGCTTCTTGATGGTCACCACCGCCATCCGGTAGGAGCACCCCTCCGGCGGCAGATAGAAGTCCACAATTTCGGGGAACTGCTTCTGCAGCAGCGGCACGAACACCTCGTTCAGCGCCAGACCCAGCACCGCCGGTTCATCGGGCGGACGGCCGGTGTAGGTGCTGTGATAGATGGCATCGCGCCGCTTGGTGATGTGGGTGATGGTGAAGACCGGGAACTCGTCCACCTCGTTGTAGTAACCGGTGTGGTCGCCATAAGGGCCTTCCGGCGCCATCTCGCCCGGCTCAAGATAGCCTTCCAGCACAATCTCGGCGCTGGCGGGCACCTCCAAATCGCAGCTGATGGCCTTGATCACCTCGGTACGGCTGCCGCGCAGCAGACCGGCAAAGGCATATTCGGAGAGAGTATCCGGCACCGGCGTCACCGCGCCGAGAATGGTCGCCGGATCGGCACCGAGCGCCACCACCACCGGGAATCGCTCACCGGGATGGGCCTCCTGCCACTCGCGAAAATCGATGGCACCGCCACGGTGATCCAGCCAGCGCATGATCAGCTTGTTTTTGGCGATCTTCTGCTGGCGATAGATGCCGAGGTTCTGCCGCTTCTTGTAGGGGCCGCGGGTGATAGTGAGGCCCCAGGTAACCAGCGGCGCCACATCGCCGGGCCAGCAGTGCTGGATCGGGATCTGGTCGAGATCGACCGAATCTCCCTCCTGCACCACCTGCTGGCAAGGGGCGGAAGAGAGGCGCTTGGTCGGCATGTT
Organism: Aeromonas sp. Y318-3; assembly: GCF_027706185.1. NCBI lineage: Bacteria > Pseudomonadati > Pseudomonadota > Gammaproteobacteria > Aeromonadales > Aeromonadaceae > Aeromonas > Aeromonas sp. Y318-3. The sequence goes on along the minus strand of NZ_JAPDCN010000021.1, from coordinate 29,430 downwards.
GAGCACCTGCTTGAAGATCGGCAGCTTCTCCATCAGCTCCTTGAATCCCTTGGGCGGCTCGGGCTCCTTGAGATAGGAGAGCCAGACCCCGACCTGACGCAGGGCGCCCACATCGGGCTGGCCCATGCCCATGGCAACCCGATCAGGGGTACCGAACAGGTTGGTCAGCACCGGCATGGTGTAGCCTTTGGGATTTTCGAACAGCAGAGCCGGGCCACCCGCACGCAGGGTGCGGTCGCTGATCTCGGTCATCTCCAGATAGGGATCTATCTCGCGGGTGATGCGTTTGAGTTGTCCGTTTTGTTCCAGCTGCGCGATGAAATCACGCAAATCCTTGTATTTCATGCAAGTTCCCAACCGGGTTCAGGAGGTCACGCATTATAACCCTGGCTGCCCATCGGGTGTACCCGAATCGGGCAGCAGACTCGGTGCAATGGGTGGCATGTCACGCTGGCCGAGGCGTCTGGCCAGTGCAGAGAGCAGCTGGGGCTCGTCCACCTCCATCAACAGACCGGCCACCAGCGCCCCGTATTGACGGTTGGAGAGTTCCGCCAGCAGGTATTTCTGGGCTTGCGGCGGCAAGGGCGAGAGCGCGCTCAGCTGACGCAGGGCGGCCCCCTTCAACCCCTCGTTGCCACTGGCGGCAATCAGCAGATCGCTGGCAGCACTGCCGTGATGGAAGCGGTTGATGGTAGAGAGTGCGCGCAGCGCATCCTGATCTGCCGGCCGCCGCCACAGCATGCTATAGAGCGCCGGTTCCCCGGTGCGCTGCAACAGATGAAACAACAGATGATTGTCGGGCAGATAGATATTCTGGCTGGCCAGCGCTTGCGCCTCCCGCATCCAGATCGGTTGCGGCAAGGTGTCGAGGGCCAGCAACAGGGCTTGCTGCTGCATGGCGAGATCGGGGTTACTGCTGTAGTAGATGGACTTTAGCGGGAAGCTGCCCTGGGCAAGCTGCTGCCGATAGTGCTGCACCAGTGATTGCAGTTGCCACTCCCCCAGCAACTGACGGGCGCGAGCGGCAAAATCATAGACAGGTTGCTGCACCAGAAAACCGTCGACCTGCTGCTCCATGAGCCACTCGGGGGCCTTGTCGGCCTGAGCCTCGACCCACTGTTGCAACGCAGGGGATGCAGGGGTGGTAGCGGGAATATCCCGCAGCAGCTGCAACAGCAGGAACTCCCGCCGCTCGCGACTCAGGGTCGCCAACAGGGAGTCGATGGCTGCAAATTGCCCCTCCTGCAGACGGCCCGCCAGATAGCGCTGGTGCGTCTGCAACGTCTCGGCTGTCACCGCGACCGGAGCACTCTGCGCGCAGGCTGGCATTGCACTCAGCAACCCCAGCAATAACCAGAAAACAGGCTTCATGACGTCTCCATCCATGTGACATCGGGATCTCATACTACTAGGGCGACCGGAAAACAGATAAACAAAAACCGCGACCAGGGCCGCGGTTTCGTCATTTTCTGACCGGACTTACTTCTGCTGGCGCCGCATGGCGTCGAAGAACTCGTCGTTGGTCTTGGTCATCGCCAGCTTGTCGATGAGGAACTCGATACCGTCGATCTCGCCCATCGGGTGGACAATCTTGCGCAGGATCCACATCTTCTGCAGCTCGTCACCTGAGGTGAGCAGCTCTTCTTTACGGGTGCCTGAGCGGGTGATGTCGATAGCCGGGTAGACGCGCTTCTCGGCAATCTTGCGCGAGAGGTGCAGTTCCATGTTGCCGGTACCCTTGAACTCTTCGTAGATAACCTCGTCCATTTTGGAACCGGTATCTATCAGCGCGGTAGCGATGATGGTCAGGCTGCCGCCCTCTTCAACATTACGCGCAGCGCCGAAGAAGCGCTTGGGACGGTGCAGGGCGTTGGCATCCACACCACCGGTCAGTACCTTGCCGGATGACGGGATAACTGTGTTGTAGGCGCGAGCCAGACGGGTGATGGAGTCCAGCAGGATCACCACATCTTTCTTGTGTTCGACCAGACGTTTGGCCTTCTCGATCACCATTTCGGCAACCTGAACGTGACGGGAAGCCGGCTCGTCAAAGGTGGAAGCGATCACTTCACCTTTCACCATCCGCTGCATCTCGGTCACCTCTTCCGGACGCTCGTCGATCAGCAGAACGATCAGTTCACAGTCCGGGTGGTTGTAGGCGATGCTCTGGGCGATGTTCTGCAGCAGCATGGTCTTACCGGCCTTGGGCGGCGCCACGATCAGGCCACGCTGGCCTTTACCGATGGGGGAAGCCAGGTCCAGTACACGGGCGGTGATATCTTCGGTAGAGCCATTACCCCGTTCCATACGCAGACGTTCGTTGGCATGCAGGGGGGTAAGGTTTTCAAACAGGATCTTGTTGCGGGAGTTTTCCGGGCGGTCATAGTTGACCTCATTGACCTTGAGCAGTGCGAAGTAGCGTTCGCCCTCTTTCGGTGGCCGGATCTTGCCGGAGATTGTATCGCCGGTACGCAGGTTGAAGCGGCGGATCTGGCTCGGGGAGACGTAGATATCGTCAGGGCCTGCCAGATAGGAGCCGTCTGCACTGCGCAGGAAGCCGAAACCATCGGTCAGGATTTCCAGCACACCGTCGCCAAAGATATCTTCACCACCCTTGGCGTGCGCCTTGAGGATTGCAAAAATAATATCTTTCTTGTGCGCCCGAGCCAGATTTTCCAACCCCATGGATTCGCCAAGCTTGACCAGCTCGGACACAGGAGTGTTCTTTAATTCAGTCAGATTCATAGTGGTGAAAGTCTGTAAGCAAGGATTGAAATGAGGAGACAGTCTGCTGGATTGATGCTGATCGGATTTGATTGCCAGGCTGTGGTTAGCAAAGAGTCAGGCAAAAAGGTTAGCAAACGAGCGATAAACTAGCACCAATCGGGATGAGCGTCTAGGTGATAAAACACAAGGAGCGCATTATTGCAATGCGCTCCTCTTTAATTATTACAGGTTGCCGTCCAGGAACTCTTTCAGCTGAGTCTTGGACAGTGCACCGACCTTGGTCGCTGCCACTTCGCCATTCTTGAACAGCAAGAGGGTCGGGATACCACGAATGCCGTACTTGGGCGGAGTATCAGAGTTATGGTCGATGTTCAGTTTGGCTACGGTCACGCGACCTTCGTACTCTTGGGCAACTTCTTCCAGGATCGGGGCAATCATCTTGCACGGACCACACCACTCGGCCCAGAAGTCGACCAGAACGGCGCCATCGGCTTTGATTACATCTGCCTCGAAGCTGGCATCGCTCAGCTGAACAATCTTGTCACTCATCTCCAACTCCAGTCAGTAATTAAGGCTTTATTGACATATCAACAAAGGCAATAGTTGCCCTATTTGAAATGATCCTGTTTATTATTGCAAGCCTAACCTGATAACCTACCGCCATGAGCAAAACACACTTAACGACCGACAAATTCGCCCAAATGGGCCTCGAACCCGAAGTTCTGGCTGGTCTGGAATCAAAGGGATTTCACTATTGCACGCCCATCCAGGCACTGTCTCTGCCACTGCTGGTAGAAGGTCATGACCTCGCCGGTCAGGCCCAGACAGGAACCGGCAAGACCATTGCCTTCCTGGCCGCGACATTCAACTATTTGCTGACTCACCCGCTGACCAAGCCCCGTCTGGTTAACCAACCCAGAGCCATCATCATGGCACCCACCCGGGAACTGGCAGTACAGATCTATAACGATGCCGACAGCATCGCCGCTTCTACCGGCCTGAAACTCGGCCTCGCCTACGGTGGCGAAGGTTACGACAAGCAGCTGGCCGTGCTGGAGCAGGGCGTCGACATCCTGATCGGCACCACCGGCCGCATCATCGACTACTTCAAGTCCAAGGTGATCGATCTGAGCAACATTCAGGTCGTGGTACTGGACGAAGCGGATCGCATGTTCGATCTGGGCTTCATCAAGGACATCCGCTTCCTGTTCCGCCGCATGCCGCCCGCAACCGAGCGTCTGAGCATGCTGTTCTCCGCCACCCTCTCCCTGCGTGTGCAGGAGCTGGCCTACGAACACATGAACCACCCGGAACATGTGCAGGTTGAGCCGGAGCAGATGACCGGCGTGCGGATCAAGGAGGAGCTGTTCTACCCCTCCAATGAAGACAAGATGTTGCTGCTGCTCTCCCTGATGGAAGAGGAGTGGCCGGAAAAAGCGATCGTCTTCGCCAACACCAAGCATGTCTGTGAAGACGTTCATGCCTGGCTGGAGAACGACGGCCACCGCGTCGGTCTGCTGACCGGTGACGTGCCGCAGAAGAAGCGGATGAAGATCCTCGAGGATTTCACCAAGGGTGCGCTCGATATTCTGGTCGCCACCGACGTGGCCGCCCGTGGTCTGCACATCCCTGACGTGACCCACGTCTTCAACTATGACCTGCCCGACGACGCCGAAGACTATGTACACCGTATCGGTCGTACCGGTCGTGCCGGCAAGAGCGGTCACTCCATCAGCCTGGCCTGTGAAGACTATGCCTTCAACCTGCCGGCCATCGAGGAGTACATCCACCACGCCATTCCGGTCAGCAAGTACGACCGTGAAGCGCTGCTGGATGACGTGACCCCGCCGAAACGGGTGTTCCGCAACCGTCAGCCGGTGAACCGCAACATGCGGGATCGTCAGGGCGGTGGCAACAGCAACAACCGTCGTCGTCCGCCGCGCAAGAGCTAAGGACAGGCCCGTTGCACAACTCGCCTCTCTATGCCGCTATCGACCTCGGCTCCAACAGCTTTCATATGCTGGTGGTGCGCGAGGTCGCCGGTGCCCTGCGCACCGTTGCCAAGGTCAAGCGCAAGGTTCGCCTCGCAGCCGGGCTCGATCCGGAATTTCGTCTCAGCCGTGCCGCCATGGAGCGGGGCTGGGACTGTTTGCGTCTCTTCTCCGAACAGTTGCAGGACATTCCGGCCGACAATATCCGGGTGGTGGGCACCGCAACCTTGCGACTTGCTACCAACGTCGACGAATTCCTCAGCGAAGCGGAACGGGTACTCAACCACAGCATCGAGATCATCTCGGGCGAGGAAGAGGCCAAGACCATCTATGAAGGGGTCTCCTGGACCTCTGCCGGGGAAGGCAACCGGCTGGTGATAGACATCGGCGGCGCCAGTACTGAACTGGTGATCGGCGAACATAGCGAAGCAAAACTGCTCAACAGCCTGCACATGGGCTGCGTCACCTGGCTCAACAATCACTTCGGTGATGGCGAGCTCTCTGAAGCCCGTTTCAAGCAGGCGATTGCTGCCGCCAAGGCGGTGCTGGAGAAGGTGGCGGAAGATTACCGTGCCCTCGGCTGGCGCACCTGCGTCGGCGCCTCCGGCACGGTACAGGCGCTGCAAGAGATCATGCTGGCGCAAGGGAAGAGCGAGCGGGTCACCCTGCCGAAACTGCAGGAGCTGATGGGTCAGGCCATCGCCTGTGGCAAGCTGGACAGACTACAGCTGGAAGGGCTGGCAGCCGAACGGCTGACCGTGTTCCCCTCCGGCCTCGCCATCCTGATCGCCATCTTCGAAACCCTCGATATCGAGAGCATGACCCTCGCGGGGGGCGCCCTGCGTGAAGGACTGATCTACGGTCTGCTCGGCAACAATCACGACTGTGATGCCCGGGATCGCACCGCCGACAGCCTGATCAGCCGCTATCAGCTGGATAAAGAGCACGCCGAACGGGTGCGCGATACCGCCGTCGAGGCGTTCAACCAGCTGCAACCGGCCTGGCGACTCTCGAAACGCTACGGTCGCCCAATCTTGCGTTATGCCGCCCTGCTGCACGAGATCGGCCTCTGTATCGAGTACAAGAAAGCGCCGCAACACGCCGCCTACATCATCGACAACATCGACATGCCGGGCTTTACCCCTGCGCAAAAGAAGCTGTTGTCGGCCCTGCTGTTCAACCAGCGGGACGAATTCAAGCTGGAACCACTGGAGAAACAGGGTGCCGTCACCGGTCGTCAGGCGATCCGACTGGCCCGTATCCTGCGCATCGCCCTGATCCTCTGCATGCGCCGTACCCAGGGCACAGTGCCCAGCTTCACCCTGCAGGCAGAAGAGGAGTCACTGACCCTGACCCTGCCCAAGGGCTGGATGGATGAACACTACCTGCGCGCCAGCGAGCTGCGTTTTGAAGTGGAGCGCCAGCAGAAGATGGGCTGGCCGACCCGTGTACAGGAAGCCTGACTCAGCAACCTGCCTGTTTTGGAGCCGACCATGCCGGATTATCAACCCATCAGCTGCGATCTCTACGACTGGCTCGAAATTGCTGCCAGCTGGCAACTGCCGGTAACCCTCACCAGCCACGATGGTCGCCAGCGGGATGACAAGATCCGCACCATCGAAGCCAGCGAAGGGGTCGAGTATCTGCTGCTGCACAGTGGCGAGCGGCTCAGTCTGGCAGAACTGGCGACCCTGCGCCTGAACTGGCAAGGGGAAGAGAAGCTGATCCGCTTCGCGCCAACCAACTGAATCCATTACGAAAAAGGAGGGCCAACATGACGTTGGCCCTCCTTTTTGCATCTGCGGCTCGCACCGGCCGTTAACCCGCCGCCAATGCCGCCATCACATAGACATCGAAGCGGTTGCTCTTGGTCTCGATGGCCATGCTGGGCTTCTGTTCATTGAGCCAGCCGGCGTAGTCGGGGCGTTTCACCACCACCCGCTTCTCAGCCATCTTGAGCGCGGCAGGCAACAAGGCATCCGCATCGAGATCCGGACCCACCAGCGACTGGAACACCCGCATCTCCTTTTTCACCAGCGCCGACTTCTGCTTGTGGGGGAACATGGGGTCGAGGTAGATCACCTCGGGCCGCTCCGGCAGCGCCAGCAGATTGTCCACCGCCGGGCCTTGCAGCAGGTGCATCCGCTCACTGACCCAGGGGCCAATCTCGGGATCCTGTGCCGCCCGCGCCAGCCCATCCTGCAACAGAGCGGCCACCACGGGGCTGCGTTCGATCAGGGTCACCTTGCAACCGAGGGAGGCGAGCACGAAGGCATCGCGCCCCAGCCCGGCAGTGGCATCCACCACGGTCGGAGTGGCTCCGGCCTTGAGCCCCACCGCCTTGGCGATGGACTGACCGCGACCACCGCCAAACTTGCGACGATGTGCCACCGCCCCTTCCACGAAGTCCACATAGACGGCTCCCAGCTTGGGCTCATCCAGCTTGCGCAGTTCCAACCGTTCCGGGGTAAACACCAGGGCAAACTGGGGAAGGTCGAGCTGGGCAAGCTGGCTGGCCAGCGCGTCTGCCTGCGCGGCCTTGGCGGGGTCTTCGAGGAGGATTTGCATGGTCTTTGGATGCGTTCTAAGTTCAGTGAACCGAGTGTACCACAGCCCCTTCAAGTCGCTGTAGGGAGGAAATCCCATGAACCTGTTCATTGCCCTGCTCCTCGCCGCCCAGAGCGGCACAAACCTGAAGGTCTGCGGCGTAGACTGGCCTCCCTTTTCCTATGCCGAACAGGGCAACCTGAAAGAGGGCATTTCGGTGGAGATCCATCAAGAGGTGGCGCGCCGCCTTGGCATGAACCTCACCCTGCTTGAACTGCCTTGGGGGCGCTGCGAGCAGTATGTCAGCACCCAGCTGGCGGATGGCATTCTCGACAATGCCCCTCTCCCCGGTTGCTATCACTCTGACCTTGCCACCGCCTTCTATCCTCTGGCCGCCTATGTGCGTACCGACAGTCCGTTACAGAACTTCTCGTGGGAGATGGCCAAGGGGCTGAAAGTAGGAATTGTCAGGGGGTATGACTACACGGCCAAGATCAGGAACTTCACCGGCTGGGAGCCCATCAAGGTTCACTCCGACAAACAGCTGCTACTGATGCTGGAAAAGAGCCGGGTCGATATGATCATCCTGGACTACTTCTCTGCCCCCATTCTGTCGAGGGAGCAGGACGTCAGGATCCGCGCCCTCACCCCCTTTATCGATTCGACGCCGCTCTACCTCTGTTTTGGCAAACAGAAGGCTGACCTGCTGCCTGCCTACAACAAGGCGCTGCAACAGATGCAGGATGAGGGAGTACTGGATCGCATCTATCTGCGCTATCTCGGCGAGGATTACCGGACATTGAAAACCAAACAGGAACAGATGACATCGAAGGAGTAAGCGCCACTAGCTGATCTGCAGAAACATCCCTTTGTCATTGAGCTGCAGATATTCGGTGAGATCGTCATAGGCCAGCGGGCGGCTGAGCAGATAACCCTGAGTGAAGGCGCACCCTTTCTGGCAGAGGAAGTTGAGCTGCTCGCGGGTCTCTACCCCCTCGATCACCACCTGCATGCCCAGGTTGTGCACTATGTTGATGATGCCGTCGAGCAGCATCCGATCCTGCTCGTTGAAGGGGATATGGCGCACGAAGGAGCGGTCGATCTTGACCAGATCTACCGGGAAGGTGCGCAGATAGTTGAGGGCCGAGTAGCCGGTACCGAAATCGTCGATGGCCAGCTTGCAACCCGCCTCGCGCAGGGCATCGATCCGCACCCTGTGCTGATCGCTGCTCTCCATCAGCAGAGATTCGGTGATTTCGATGACGATGTCGGCAGGATCGAGCCCGAAGTGCTGGATCACCTTGAGCCACTCACTCGCCTCGGGGTCGATGGTCTGGAACTCCATGGTGGAACGGTTGATCGACATCTGCAGATCAGGGAAGCCGGATTGCTGCAACCGCGCCAGATCCCGGCACGATTGCCACAATACCAGCGCACCCAGCCCCTGAATCAATCCCGCCTCTTCCGCCAGCGGAATAAACTCGGCAGGGGATACCTGCCCCCAGTGGGGGTGATACCAGCGCACCAGCGCCTCCAGCTTGGCGACCCGTCCGCTGCGATTGTCCCAGATCGGCTGGTAGGCCATGGTCAGCTGCTCCAGCTTGATCGCTTCGGCCAAATCCTGCTGCATCTGGTGGCGCTGGCGCACCTCTTCCCGCATGGATGAGCAGTAGGCACCGAGCAACCGTCCCTGCCGCTTGGCCGCAAACAGCGCCTGTTCGGCGTTGCGCAGCAGCTCGTCGCTCTCGCTGCCATCGACCGGGCAGAGGGTCATGCCGATGGTCGCGGTCACATAGAGATGCTGGTTGGCCAGCATAAAGGGCCGGGCGAAACTGCCGATCACCTGCTTGGCAAACACCTCGGCCTGACGGCGGGTGACGATTCCGGGCACCAGGAACGCGAACTCATCGCCACCGATGCGGGCCACCAGATCTTCGGTGCGCACCCGGCTAACCAGTCGATCCGACACCTCCCGCAGCAGGGCATCGCCAGCATGGTGGTCCATGCTGTTGTTGACCGCCTTGAAGTTGTTGAGGTCGAGCACCATGAGCGCGAAGCGCTCGCCCCGCTCGCAGAAGCGGGTGAGGCAGCGGCCAAACAGCCAGCGGTTGGGCAGGCTGGTAAGGTTGTCGTAGTTGGCCTGGGTCGCGATCTTCTGCTCGGCCACCTTGGTCTGGGAAAGATCGCTGAAAATGGCGATATATTGCTGAATTTTGCCGGCTTCGCGCAGGGTGCTGATCATCAGCTGCTGCGGATAGAGCTTGCCGTTCTTGCGCTTGTTCCACACTTCGCCACGCCACACCCCCACCCGCTCCAGCGCGTGGTACATGTCGGCATAGAAGGTCTGATCGTGCAGCCCGGACTTGAGCATGCTGGGACGCTGGCCCCGCACCTCGTCGCTGCTGTAGCCAGTGATCTGCTCGAAGGCCGGGTTGACCGAGATGATGCGGCTATCGGCATCGCACACCAGAATCGCTTCGGAGAGGTTGTCGTAGACCCGGTGAGAGAGCTTGAGCTGCTCCGCATGACGCTTGAGAGGATCGATATTCTCCAGCAGCACCATCAGGTAGTCCGGCTGCTGCTGCTCGTCGCGGATCAGGGTGACAGTCACCCGCCCCCACAGGATCTCGCCCCCCTTGCAGAAGTAGCGCTTCTCCTGGGTGAAACTGCTGCGCTCACCGCGCCGGATCTCTTCGTAGCACTCGAGGCTGCGCTGCCAATCCTCCGGGTGATTGATGTCGGAGATGGAGCGATGAAGCAGCTCGTCTAGGGGATAGCCCAGCATCTTCTCGATAGCCGGATTGGCCCAGAGAATGCGGCCGGTGAGATCGAGTTTGCCGATCCCCACCGGGGCCTGAAACAGCATGCTCTGCAGCACATGAGGGGTATCAGGCAAGAGTTGCGGCAGCTGGCGTTGCAGCATCAACGCCAGTTCGCGACCGGCCAGCGGCCCCAGCAACCGGAGCAGCCCCATCACCTTGGTCATATTGACCTGCGGCTGACGATAGAGCAGGCAGCAGATACCTATGGTCTCGCCATCCGCATCCTTGAGGGCGATCCCGGCGTAGGCCTGGGCTTGCCACGCATCGGCAAGCGGCATCGCGGGGAACAGCTGCAACAGACGATCGCTGAACCAGGCTTCCCCCTCCTGCCAGGTAATGGCATCGGGAGAGTCAGTGATTGGCAGTGTCAGGGTATCTGGGTCAAGAGAGGAGGGGTAGGCAGCCTGAACCGTAAGATGGGAAGCATTTGATTCCCTGCTGGCGATCAGGACGACATCAGCCATCACAGCAGCGGCGATTTCACTCACAAAGGTATCGAAATATCCCTGGCCGCTCGAATGAGCCAGACTGGAGATGATTTGATAGACGGAATCGAGTGCTCGCCTCATGGCAAGTGGCTTTCTCTCCTTGAAGGTTAGAACACGACTCTACTGAAGAGCCGTGAGCAGTGCAAATATGCAATCAGCAAGATATTAAAAAGCCTTGAAAAAAGGGACCAAAAGGTCCCTTTTTGTCGCAGAAATCACGACTCGATCCCACTATGCCGCAAAACAGTGTACCTGGTTGAAGCTCACACAGGCGGCGGGTCAGGAATCTCAGGCAGCGATCCCGCTGTGTCGCAGCAGTGCATCCACCTTGGGCTCACGACCACGGAAGGCTCGGAACAGCTCCATCGGCTCCTTCGAGCCCCCCTTCTCCAGAATATTCTTCAGGAAGGATTGGCCGGTGGCCGGGTTGAAGATCCCCTCCTCCTCGAAGCGGGAGAAGGCATCGGCAGAGAGCACCTCGGCCCACTTGTAGCTGTAGTAGCCCGCCGCATAGCCGCCCGCAAAGATGTGGGAGAAGCTGTGCTGGAAGCGGTTGAACGCTGGCGGCGTCATCACTGCTACCTGACTGCGCACCTCATCCAGCAGCGCCGGGAGCTGCGCCGGATTGGCCGGATCAAACTCCTGATGCAGGCGGAAGTCGAACAGGGCGAACTCCAGCTGGCGCAGCATCTGCATGGCCGCCTGGAAGTTGCGGGCGGTCAGCATCTTCTCCAGCAGATCGGCAGGCAGCGGCTCGCCGGTCTCGTAGTGGCCGGAGATAAAGGCCAGCGCCTCGGACTCCCAGCACCAGTTCTCGAGGAACTGGCTCGGCAGCTCCACCGCATCCCAGGCCACGCCGTTGATACCGGCGACACCGGCCACGTCGATGCGGGTCAGCATGTGGTGGATGCCGTGGCCAAACTCATGGAACAGGGTGACCACTTCGTTGTGGGTGAACAGCGCCGGTTTGCCATCCACCGGGCCGTTAAAGTTGCAGGTCAGGTAGGCCACCGGCTTTTGCAGCGAGCCATCCTGACGGTAGCGACGACCCAGACAGACATCCATCCAGGCCCCGCCCTGCTTGTGCTCGCGGGCGTAGAGGTCGAGGTAGAAGCTGCCGCGCAGCTCGTCGTCGGCATCAAAGATATCGTAGAAGCGCACGTCCGGGTGCCAGGTGTCGATGCCGAGGCGCTCGCGCACCTTCATGCCGAACACCCGCTTCACCACCTCGAACAACCCCTTCACCACCTTGCTGGCGGGGAAGTAGGGGCGCAGCTGCTCGTCGGAGATGGAGAACTTGTGCTGTTTGAGCTTCTCGGCGTAGTAGGCGAGATCCCAGGCGGCCAGCTCGCTCTGACCGTGCTGCTCGGCGGCGAAGGCGCGGATCTCCTCCAGCTCGGCCTTGCCTTGCGGCAGGGATTTGGCCGCCAGATCGGTGAGGAAGCTCACCACCTGTTCGGTCTTGTCCGCCATCTTGGTGGCCAGGGAGAGCTCGGCATAGTTGGCAAAGCCCAGCAACTGAGCCAGTTCGCGGCGCAGGGTGAGCAGCTCGCTCATGATGGCGGAGTTGTCCCACTTGCCGCCATTCGGTCCCTGATCAGAGGCGCGCGTGGTGAAGGCCTCATACATCTCGGCGCGCAGTTCGCGGTTGTCGGCATACATCATCACCGGCAGATAAGAGGGGATATCCAGCGTGAACAGCCACCCCTCTTTGCCCTTTAGCTCGGCCATCTGACGGGCAGCGGCACGCACGCTGTCGGGCAGACCGGCCAATTCGGCTTCATCGGCCACCAGCTTGTGCCAGCCCTGGGTCGCATCCAGCACGTTGTTGCTGAAACGGGAGGCCAGCTCGGAGAGGCGGGCCTGAATCTCGCCGTAACGCTGCTGCGCCTCGGCAGGCAGACCGATGCCGGAGAGGCGGAAGTCACGCAGGGTATTCTGGATCTCCTTGCGCTGGGCGCCGCTCAGCAGCGGGAAATCATCGCTCTGGGAGAGGGCCAGATAGGCCTGATAGAGCCCTTCATGCTGACCGACATAGGTCTGGAATTCGGAGAGCAACGGCAGGCAGGCGTCATGGGCCTCGCGCAGCGCTTCGCTGTTGAGTACGGAGTTGAGGTGGCTGACCGGTGACCAGATCCGTGACAGGCGGTCATTTACCTCTTCCAGCGGGGCAATCAGGCTATCCCAGGTATGGGGATCACGCTGGGCCAGCACATCGCAGATCTTCTGCTTGCAGTCAGCAATCGCCTGAATCACGGCAGGCTGAACCTGCTCCGGCTTGATCTGGCTGAAAGGGGGCAGCGAATCCATTGTCAGCAAAGGGTTATTCATCCCGGTTACCTCTTGTTTGGTCTTGAACAGACCGCTTTAGCAGCTCTGTATGGCTTTCTAACATGTGGCCAAGCCACGCAATAATCAAGCGGGAATCCGCCGCAACCCTGTACTTTTCCAGCCATTGCGACCCGGATCTCTGCCGTTGCTGCAGTTTTGCTATCAACAGCCAGTAACAGAATGAATCTGTGGGCCTTTTTTTGCTCTTACCGCTACTTTCAAGGGGCAAAAAGTCGCCATTTACCGGCGCCACAGCTGCCAGCCAAGTACCGTCATGCTCAATCATGGAAACGGACAAAGTGTGGTAGCTGTAACAAATTATCAATATTTTTCAGTCAATTAGAATCAAAACCAACTATTGATTAATTTATTTTCAAGCATCTATCATAGGCAACCTGCCATGCAGGTCACTTGATTCTCTGTGCTGCACAGAAATCGGGTGAAAAAGGCAAAGTGACCCGAAAGGGCGCGACGCAAAGCCACCGGTCTAAGGGAAAACACCTATGACAGCGGGGCTGCCCCCGGGGACGTCCGGTCACAACCGACGCCCCATCTGCACCGTACGGAGAGACGATGAACAAACTCAAATTATCCCTGCTTGGCTGCCTGCTCGGCATGGGCGCCCCCATGGCATATGCCGCCAGTGCCGGTCAGGCGATGGTCAACCCCCAGTCCGGCGTGGTGGTCGGCTACTGGCACAACTGGTGTGACGGTTCGGGCTACAAGGGCGGTATCGCCCCCTGCGTCAAGCTCGATCAGGCCAACCCGCAATACAACGTGGTCGATGTCTCCTTCATGAAGGTGTATGGCAGCGATCCCATCCCCACCTTCAAACTCGACCCGGCCATCGGCATGAGCGAAAGCCAGTTTATCGAGCAGATTGCCGAGCTGAACCGTCAGGGCCGTTCCGTGCTGCTGGCGCTGGGCGGTGCCGATGCGCACATCGAGCTGCGTACCGGTCAGGAGCAGGCCTTCGCCGACGAGATCATCCGTCTGGTGGAAACCTATGGATTCGACGGCCTGGACATCGATCTGGAGCAGTCCGCCATCACTGCCGCCAACAACCAGACCGTGATCCCGGCGGCCCTGCGTCTGGTCAAGGATCACTACCGCGCCCAGGGGAAAAACTTCCTCATCACCATGGCGCCGGAGTTCCCCTATCTGACCCAGACTGGCGCCTACATCCCCTATATCCGCAATCTGGAAGGCTACTACGACTGGATCAACCCCCAGTTCTACAACCAGGGTGGTGACGGTATCTACATCGATGGGATCGGCTGGATTGCCCAGAACAACGATGCCCTGAAAGAAGAGTTCATCTACTACATGGCGGATTCGCTGAGCAACGGAACCCGCGGCTTCTACAAGATCCCCCATGACAAGCTGGTGTTCGGCATTCCGACCAACATCGACGCCGCCGCCACCGGCTATGTGCAGGATCCGCAGAAGCTCTACAACGCCTTCAACCGCCTGAAGAGCGAGGGGCAACCGCTGCGTGGCGTGATGACCTGGTCCATCAACTGGGACATGGGCCGCAACGCCGCCGGTCAGTCCTACAACGAATCCTTCATCAAGAGCTACGGCCCCTTCATCCACGATCAGGAGATCACGCCGCCGGTCGACAACGGCAAGCCGGTGTTCAGCGGCCTGAGCGATACCCGCATCAAGCAGGGTACCGCCTTTGATCCGCTGGCCGGTGTCAGCGCCAACGACAAGGAAGATGGCGACCTGACTGGCCAGATCCAGGTAGAAGGCTCGGTAGACAGCCAGCGCATCGGCCTCTACCCCCTCACCTACAAGGTGAGCGATCGCGACAACAACGTCACCGAGCAGGTACGTACCATCGAGGTCTACAGCATGAAGCCGGTGTTCAGCGGTGTCACCGACACCACGCTGGAGCTGGGTACCGCTTTCGATCCGATGACCGGCGTCAGCGCCCATGATGAAGAAGATGGCGACCTGACCGCCCAAATCAAGGTCAGCGGCAACGTCGATAGCAGCAAGGTCGGCCGCTACACCCTTACCTATCAGGTGAGCGACAGCGCCGGTCAGCAGGTAACCCAGCAGCGCAACGTGACCGTCAGGGAGCAGGGCGCCGTCTGTGAAAACAGCTGGGATGCCAAGAAGGTCTACGTGGGTGGCGACATCGTCAGCCACAACGGCAAGAACTGGCTGGCAGGCTGGTGGACCCAGAACGAAGAGCCGGGCACCACGGGTGACTGGGGCGTCTGGCGCGTACAGGGCGACAGCGACTGCGGCGGCACAACGCCACCCGCCGAAGGCAGCAGCGACTTCACCGTCAGCGCCATGGCGAGCGAGTACACCATAGTCAACGGTCAGGTCAGCATCCGCTTCAACCTGACCACCGCCAACCCGGTACAGATCACCGCGACTCTGGAGCAGAGCGGCCACAGCCACGGCACCACCAGCAGCCAGGTGAACGGCACCAGTACCCTGGTACTACAGGGCAGCAACGTCACCGATGGCAGCTACGAAGTGGTCATCACCGGTCTGGCTGACGGCCAGCAGCCGGTGGTACAGCGCTTCCCGGTTGCGCTGACCGAAGAGAACAGCGGGGGTGGCGAAGGTGACTACCCGGCCTACGCCCCCAACACCGGCTATCAGTCCGGTGATCGGGTCAGCAATGCCGGTGGCAACTACGAGTGCAAACCCTGGCCCTACAGCGGCTGGTGTGGCGGCTCGACCAGCCATTATGCACCGGGTACCGGCTCTGCCTGGAGCGATGCCTGGATCAAGCTCTGACCTTGCCCCAACCACTAACGGGGGCCGACAGGCCCCCGCCCATATCCTGCCCGTCGGCCACGCTGCAGATGGGCAGGATGCACTGACCCGGACGGGTTAGCCCCTCTCTTTTACATGCTTGCCAAGCACCAAAAAACGTCCAACAACAACCAAGATAAGGAAATCACCATGCCAAGAACCACCAAGCTTGCCACCCTGCTCGGACTGCTGCTGTCGGCCCATGTCGTGGCCGATGAGCGCGAACAAGCCTATTTCAAACAAACCTATCAGGAGCACTACGAACAGATGACGGCGCGCCTCGCCGCGCTGCATCAGAACGCGGCTGACGAGCAGAACGTGATCATCAAGGATGGCAAGCGCCACCTTGCCATCAACGGCCTGCTCTACCCGCTGACGGCGGATAACCACATCCTGTTCGATCTGCCCAAACCCCACTTTTTCGACGAAACAGCCATTCGTAACGTCTTTGATTTCTTCGATGAGGAGTGGGAGCTGACCTGGTACGACGGTGGGGTCGTAGCGGTCAACAAACGCTTTGGCAACTATGACTACGGCAACGGCTGTCTGCTGGAGTACTTCCCCCACGGCCAGATCCAGAATGGCGAACGCACCCGGGTGGTGATGGAGACCAGCTCCTGCAGCGTCAACTCGTTTGCCACCTCGCTGCAATATCTGGACAAAGGCGAGGAGCTGACGGCCGACCAGCTGGGGCTGGACGCCAGCTTGATTACGGCGGTCGAGCGCTATCAGGATCGGCTCTATGTCAGCCAGAACGGCAATCCGGGCCATGTGGCCATTATCGATATCCCGAGCCGCCAGCAGATTGGCGAGATCCGCGGTACCGAAACCGGCAGTGCCACGGCCTACAACCAGGTCAGCGAACTGTTTGTCCGCAACAACCTGCTCTACGTGGTCTCGCGCTACTCGCACCGGGTCGATATCTTCGATCTGGCCGACGAGCATCGCCATGTCACCACCCTGGGAACCGGTCGGGATTCCGGCAGCAACAGCCTGCACCGCGCCCAGGCCGTCTTTGCCAATCAGGATTACGTGCTGGTGGCCGATGCGCTGAGCGAGATCAAGGTCTACCGCCAGCAGGATGTGACGCCGGAGAACAGCCTCAAAACCCCCATCGCCGGTCGGCTCGCCTTTGAAGGAAAATACAGCCACCGTCTGGTGCAACTCCATCAGGTGGGTGACTATCTCCTGGCCCACACCGCAGGCAAAAACTACTACATCTATGACCTGCGCAAACTGGCTGATGCCATCGCCAGCAACACCCCGCTGGCGCCTGAGCAGGTGATCGCCGACAGCAATCTGCAAAAAATCGACATGGATGGCGATCGGCTGGTGGTGAACTTCAAGGACCGCATCGAGTGGCATGATGCCGATACCCTGATCGCCAACGACTTTCAGTTCAAGAACCCGACCTTTAGTGTTCGGGAGATCAACCAGCAGCCCGTGGCGGCGCTGAAAGATCTCCAGCTGGCGGGCTCGGCGCTTGTCACCGCCAACGAGCGTGGCCTGGGTTTCAACCAGCTGCTGAGCAAGGAGATCAGCTTCACGGCCGACGAGCAGTTGCCGGCTCGCCCGCTGATCTTCGATCAGCTGATGCCGGCCGCAGTCAGCTACATACTGCGCAATGACGAACCCTACGAGGTGCTGATCGATCGCGCCCAGCGTTCGGTCAACATCAATTCGCTGGTCAAGACCGAGCTGCTTGATAACGACACGGTGCGCATCACCAACTATGCCGCCAGAGAGCTGCATGACATCAATATCGAGTCACGCCTGAACGGTATCAACAAGTGGCTGATCCTGGGCCAGCTCGATCGCCTGCCCGCCTATGCCCAAATCACCCTGCCACTGAGCGCCTTTGGCGAGCAGGGACGCTTCAACAGCGCCAGCCGCGATGGCGTGTTTGATCTCAACAACCTGCTCGACAACAGCATCAATCTGCCTGCCCAGTTCGAGCACAGGTTCAGCTCCAACTCGGATCCGTTTGCCCAGAAGCTGGCACGCCTCAAGCCAAGCTGGAACGTGCGCTTCGCCACCAACACCAGCGGCTCCTGGCGCCCCATCAATGCCCTCTACGCTCGCGAATGGCTGATCATCGCCACCAACCTGGCCTACATGGTCTCGACCGAGGAGTTCAGGCACGTCTGGTACAACTTCAAGGCGGTGAACGGCTACGAGATGTTCGGCAATGGCGGCAACAGCTATGTGCCGAACGGCATCTTTACGGCCGCCGATTATGACTACTACTACCACAGCCTGATGAAGCGCCCCTACCTCAACCTGGGGATCACCGCCATGGGGGGCGGGCTCGGGAGTGGTGGCATCACCGGGGTCGATACCTTTAACTTTGTCAGCCACTACTACGGCGGCTGGGGCATCATTGCCCACGAATTTGGCCACGGCTTCGATGGGAAGTCCTACAGCCATGAGAGCGCGTTTGCCCGTGGCAGCCACGGCTGGCATCCGCTGATGACGGGTATGGCCAACTACCATATCCGCAAGGGCGACCTGCCCTATCTGGACGATGACCTCAATGGCTTCCACAAGCCGGAAAACGACATCTATCGCTACAACTCGGTCAGCCAGGGGGCTCGCAAGCACCGCGCTGACAGCCACATGTACTATACCGACCACTACTTCATGCAATTCTCCACCATGCCGCAAGGCTGGGTAGCCAACGGCAGCGACTTCAGTGCCGGGCAGCTGGCGGCCCTGAACAATCAGGAGCGACTGCTGATGGGCTGGATCCCCAAGGAGCCGGAGAAAGGCAATCTCTGCCGGTTCACCTTCCAGGATGGCGAGCAGTACTACGGATACGTCGAACAGCGGGCTGATGGTCTGCTCTGTGATGCCGGATCCCTGATCCGTTATCGTCAGCCCGATGGCCAGTTTGTGCCGCTGGTCTCGGCCATCAACCAGTTTGACTGGCTGTCACTCCACCACAAGGGCAAGCTGGATCAGCCAGTGCTGCACCAGAATGGTCGCCAGCTCTGCTACAAGAATGTGGCGGGCTTTTACGGTATCGGCTTCGTCAATGACAACAACCAGTGCACCCAGTTGCCCAACGTCTATCAGACCAATGGCAAGCACTGGCTGACCAGCTCCGGCTGGACCGGTCTGACCTACCTGAGCGGAGACTTCATCCTGCCCACTACCGGTAGCAGCAGTGACTTCACCGTCACCGACCTGGCGTCTGAATATTCCATCGTTAACGGCGCGCTCAATCTGGGCCTGACGCTGACCACCGCCAACCCGGTGACCATCACCGCGACCCTGTTGCAGGATGGCAATCCGGTCGCCACCGGCAGCGCCCTGATCGATGGTCAGGGTTCCCTGCAGCTGACGCAGCCGGGCCTTGCGGCCGGCAGTTACGAGCTGTTGCTGGCGGGCATGGCTGAGGGGAGCAAGCAGGGCTTCGAGCGCCGCTTCACCCTGACGTTGGTGGAACAGGCTCCGGGTGGTGACAGTGACGGTGGTAACGGCAGCTACCCGGCCTATGTTGCGGGCACCGCTTACCAGAGTGGAGAACGGGTCAGCAATGCCGGTGGCGACTACGAGTGCAAACCCTGGCCCTACAGTGGCTGGTGTGGCGGCTCGACCAGCCACTATGCGCCGGGTACCGGCAGCCACTGGAGTGATGCCTGGATCAAGCTGTAATCAGCCGCTCGTGACCAAAAGAGAGCCATAACGACAGAGGGGGAGCCATCGGCTCCCCCTCTCGTTTATCTCTTCAACCCGGCTTAACGGGCATCTTCCTTCAACCACTGCGCCACGCGCTTGGCGAAGTAGGTGAGGATGCCATCGGCCCCGGCCCGCTTGAAGCAGAGCAGGGACTCCATGATGGTCTCCTTCTCTTTCAGCCAGCCGTTCTGGATCGCTGCCATGTGCATGGCGTACTCGCCGCTCACCTGATAGGCGAAGGTCGGCACGCCGAACTGATCCTTCACCTGACGAACCACGTCCAGATAGGGCATACCCGGCTTGACCATCACGCTGTCGGCCCCTTCCTGAATATCCAGCGCCACTTCGTGCAGGGCTTCGTTACTGTTGGCCGGATCCATCTGATAGGTAGCCTTGTTGCTCTTGCCGAGGTTGCCGGCAGAACCGACCGCATCACGGAACGGGCCGTAGTAGCAGGAAGCGTACTTGGCGGAGTAGGCCATGATCTGGGTGTTGATGAAACCGTTCTCTTCCAGCGCCGCGCGGATGGCGCCGATGCGGCCATCCATCATGTCGGACGGCGCGACTATATCGACCCCGGCTTCGGCGTGGGAGAGCGCCTGCTTGATCAGGATCTCGGTGGTGATGTCGTTCAGCACATAGCCTTCGTCATCGATGATGCCGTCCTGCCCGTGGGTGGTGAACGGATCGAGCGCCACGTCGGTGATGACCCCGAGCTCCGGGAAGCGGGCCTTGAGGGCACGCACGGTGCGCTGGGCCAGCCCGTTCGGGTTGTAGGCCTCTTCCGCCATCAGGCTCTTGCTCTCCAGCGGAGTCACCGGGAACAGGGCGATAGCGGGCACGCCCAGCTCCACCAGCTCGGCAGCCTCTTCCAACAGCAGATCGATGGAGAGACGCTCAACCCCCGGCATGGAGGGAACGGCTTCCCGACGGTTCTCCCCCTCCAGCACAAACACCGGATAGATGAGATCGTTGACGGTCAGTACGTTCTCGCGCACCAGACGACGGCTGAAATCATGTTTGCGCAGACGGCGCAGGCGGCGGCCCGGAAAGGCGCCCGGAAGAGTTGTAGCCATGAATCACTCCTGGAGAGGAAGTTGGAAGAACGCGGCGGAGGTGGCCCGGGTATGGGCCAGCAAGGCCTCGGGCGCTTCACCACGACAGGCCGCCACCACCTGGGCGATGTGCGGCAAAAAAGCAGGTTCGTTGCGTTTCGGGCGCGGTTTCAGATCCCGCGGCACCAGATAGGGGGCATCGGTCTCGATCATCAGCCGACCGGCCGGAATGCGAGCCACCTGTTCGCGCAGCAGCTGACCACGGCGCTCGTCGCAGAGCCAGCCGGTCACCCCGATATGCAGCCCCAGCGCCAGACACTCGTCCAGCTCCTCGTCGGAACCGGTGAAGCAGTGCAGCACGGCTCCCGGTAGTTTCGGCAACCAGGGACGGAGGATCTCGATAAAACGGGCGTGGGCATCGCGACAATGCAGAAACACCGGCATCCCGAGCTCGGCGGCCAGTGCCAGCTGGGCGTCGAATACCGCATCCTGCACCGGACGGGGGGAGAAGTCGCGGTTGTAGTCGAGGCCGCATTCGCCGATAGCCACCACCTGCGACAAGGCTGCCAGCTCGCGCAAGGCGGGCAGGGTCACCTCATCGACACTCTTGGCATCGTGAGGGTGTACCCCGGCGGTGGAGAAGCAGTAGCCCGGCCAGCGGGCGGCCAACCCGGCGCTCTCGCGGCTACCAGCCAGATCGGTACCGGTGAGGATCAGCGCTTCCACTCCGGCGGCGCGGGCACGGGCCACCAGCTCAGGCTGTTCACCGGCGAACTGGCTGCTGGTCAGGTTTAAACCGATATCGATCATGGAATGAGACGTTCCGAACAAAAGGAATACATATCAGGTATTTGAAAACCATCTACCGAATGGGGTCTTACCATACGCCTCGAACGGGAGCATGAAAAGAGGAAGGGAGCCTCAGCTCCCCTCGTTCTGCTATTCCTGCGGACTTCGTCATCCTCTCGCCGTCCGGCAAACAGGTGACGAACAGAGCCTCAGCTCTCCACATCCGGTTGTTCCTGTCGCTCTTCATCCTCTTTCTTCACGTAGAAGCGGGCGAAGAACAGACCTATCTCCCACAGCGCCCACATCGGAATGGCGAGCAGGGTCTGGGAGAAGACATCAGGCGGCGTCAGCAGCATGCCGACCACAAACACCCCGACGACGACGTAGGGACGTTTCTCCTTCAGGTTTTGCGGTGTGGTCACGCCGGTCCAGCAGAGCAGTATGGTCGCCACCGGAATTTCGAACGCCACCCCGAACGCGAAGAACAGGGTCAGTACGAAGTCCAGATAGCTGGCGATGTCGGTCGCCACCGTCACCCCGGCGGGTGCGGTACTGGTGAAGAAACCGAACACCAGCGGGAACACCACGTAGTAGGCGAACGCCATCCCCGCATAGAACAGCAATGCACTGGAGACCACCAGCGGCATGATCAGGCGCCGCTCATGCTGGTACAGACCGGGGGCGATAAAGGCCCAGGCCTGATAGAGCAGATAGGGGATCGCCACGAAGAAGGAGACCACCAGGGTCAGCTT
This sequence comes from Aeromonas sp. Y318-3, assembly GCF_027706185.1. Taxonomy (NCBI): domain Bacteria; kingdom Pseudomonadati; phylum Pseudomonadota; class Gammaproteobacteria; order Aeromonadales; family Aeromonadaceae; genus Aeromonas; species Aeromonas sp. Y318-3. The sequence goes on along the minus strand of NZ_JAPDCN010000021.1, from coordinate 7,466 downwards.
GATCGGCGTCAGGAAGGGGGTCGCCACATCCGTCGCGATCATGCTGGTCCCTTCCGGCAACTGGCTGAGCAGCGGCTGGGCCACGAAGTCGTAGATGTTGTTGGAGAAGTAGATCAGCGCCAGAAACACCACGAGGATGGCGGTAATGGAGCGCAGCAAACGGGTTCTCAGCTCAACCAGATGGCTGATCAGGGGTTGTTCGGCCTGACTCATGGCTTCACCTCCCCTTTTACTGTGGAGTCGCTGACCGGCACCGGCTCGCTCTCCCGCTGGCTATTGACCGGTGGCACGTCGTGGCTCAGCTGCACCGCAGGCTCCACCGGCGTGACAGGCTCAGCCTGGGCGACCGGCTCGGGGCGCGGCGGACGGATCTCGTTCTCCACCTGATAGGGGCGATTGACCGACTGGGCCGCCGCCTTGAGCTGTTCGATGGACTCCTGCAGCTCGGGGCTCAGGTTGCTCATCTGCAACTGTTCGGCCTTCTTGAGGTCGTTATGCAGCTCTTGCAACTTGAGCTCCTGCTCCAGCTCGGACTTGACCGAGTTCGCGGTCGAACGAATGAGGCGGATCCAGTGGGTAGCCGTGCGGATGGCAACCGGCAGCCGCTCGGGCCCCAGTACCACCAGTGCTACCACACCGATAACGACCAGCTCCCAAAAACCGATATCGAACATGGCTTAGGCCTGGTCTTTGTCTTTCTGCTTGGCGGTCTCACTGCTCTGAGTGGCCGCTTCGTTCAGCTGTTTCGGGGGAAACTCGGCATCTTTCTGCTCGGCCTTGGCATCAGCCGGCTCGTCGGAGAGGGCTTTCTTGAACCCTTTGACCGCCGCGCCCAGATCACCGCCAATGCCGCGCAGTTTCTTGGTACCGAACAGCAGCACGACGATGACTGCAATGATCAACAATTGCCAAATACTGATACCACCCATGATTTTCTCTCCAGAACAGGCGCCTGACGGCGCGGTTGTTGATTAATGGGAACGGGTTCGCAACCAGCCGACCAGCCAGCAGAGGGCTGCACCGGCGAGACTGGCTTGTCCCCACTCAATGTGTTGTTTTTGGGTCAGCAAGAATACACCCGCCAATAGCAGGCTGGCTCCAACCCCTAAGAGGTAGCGGGCCTGCCCCTGCCGACGGCTGTGACGGCGGAACTCGGCAAACATCTGGTCGAAATGACGCTGCTGATGACGGGTCTGGCGCAGAGTCTCATAGACCAGCTCCGGCAGCTCCGGCAGCTTCTCCGCCCAGAATGGCGCCTTCTCCTTGATGGCGTTCAATACCGACTTGGGCCCGACCTGTTCGTGCATCCAGTTCTCGAGGAACGGCTTGGCGGTCTGCCACAAATCGAGCTGCGGGTAGAGCTGACGCCCCAACCCTTCCACATAGAGTAGGGTCTTTTGCAGCAGCACCAGCTGCGGCTGCACCGTCATATGGAAGCGACGTGCGGTGTTGAACAGGTTGAGCAGCACATGACCGAACGAGATCTCGGAGAGCGGCTTCTCGAAGATGGGCTCCAGCACGGTGCGGATGGCAAACTCGAACTCGTCCACCTTGGTGTCTGCCGGTACCCAGCCCGACTCCACGTGCAGCTCCGCCACCCGACGATAGTCTCGGTTGAAGAAGGCGAGGAAGTTCTCCGCCAGATAGCGTTTGTCTTCCCGGTTGAGGGTACCGACGATGCCGCAGTCGATGCCGATCCAGAGCGGGTTTTCCGGATGTTCGTAAGAGACGAAGATGTTGCCCGGATGCATATCGGCGTGGAAGAAGCTGTCGCGGAACACCTGGGTGAAGAAGACCTCCACCCCGCGCTCGGCCAGCAGCTTCATATTGGTGCCGTTGGCTTCCAGCGCTGGAATGTCGGAGACCGGAATACCGTAGATGCGCTCCATCACCAGCACCTGCTCGCGGCAGAGGTCGGTAATGATTTCAGGCACATAGAGCGCCTCTGAGCCGGTGAAATTGCGGCGTAGCTGGATGGCATTGGCCGCTTCACGCATCAGATTGAGCTCGTCGAGGATAGTCTTGCGATACTCCTCCACCACCTCGATGGGGCGCAGTCGCGCGCTCTGGGGCACGAAGCGGGCCACCAGACGGGCCAGCGCCTGCATCAGTCGCAGGTCGGCCTCGATGACTGGCTCGATATCGGGGCGGATCACCTTGATGACGATCTCGCGGCCACTCTCCTTCAAGCGGGCGGTATGCACCTGGGCGATGGAAGCCGACGCCAGCGGCGTCTCGTCGAAGTCGTCAAACAGGGTTTCGATGGGACAACCCAGGCTCAGCTCGATTTGCTGGCGCGCCGCCTGACCACAGAAGGGGGGCACCCTGTCCTGCAGCAGAGCCAGCTCCTCGGCGATATCCGGCGGCAGCAGGTCGCGGCGGGTCGAAAGCATCTGGCCAAACTTGATGAAGATGGGGCCCAGAGCCTCGAAGGCGAGGCGAATGCGGGCACCGCGGCTGAGATCCGGTTGTTTGTTCTTGAGCCAGAACAGGGAGCGACGGGCCAGACGACCCGGCCAGGGTTGATAGCGGGCGGGCACCAGTTCGTCGATGCCCTGCTCCAGCAGGATGGTGATGATGCGATAGAGGCGTTTGAACTCCTTCGGGGTCATCAGGTCACCTGCTGTTCGAAGCGGGCCAGCCGCAGTTCGACGGCCTTGAGCTGCTGGGCCAGCACCTCGACGTCATCGTTGAAACTCGCCACTTCCAGCGGGCCGGGAGCGAGGCGGGCCTCTTCGGTCAGATATTCCGCCAGCTGGCTGCGGGTGCGGCACAGCTCGCGACCGACCAGGCGACGCGCCTGACGGGCACCGCTGAACAGGGTGTGGGCCAGCACATCGCCGGTATAGCGCGACAGCTCCTCCTCCCAGTCGATATCCAGCTCACCCAGCAGCAGGCTGAATGCCTGTACCAGCTGGGGATCACCGCTCAGATCCAGCTTCTCCTCGCGGATATAGCGGGTCAGAGCGGACGGGTCTTTCAGCAGACCGAGGGCGGTCAGCGACAGGCTGAGCACCGCATCGGCCTCCCCTTCATGCTGGGCCAGCACATCCAGCCGACGCTCGGAGAAGACGAACCAGAGCGGCTTGAGTTCACGCAGCTCCAGCTTGAGCACCTTGCCCACCAGTTTGCGCAGCCGCTCCGGACTCTGTTTGTCCAGCGCCAGCAACTGGTTGAGGCTGGTTTCGATCACCGCGGTGACCATGGCATCCATCGGCATAGGCAACCTTAAAACTTGTAACCGCGGTGCAGGGCGACCACACCCTGAGTCAGATTGAAGTATTCCACCTGCTCGAAACCGACATTTTCCATCATGCCAGCCAGGGTCTGCTGATCCGGGTGCATGCGGATGGACTCTGCCAGATATTTGTAGCTTTCACTGTCGTTCGCGACGATTTCGCCCATTTTCGGCAGCAGTTTGAAGGAGTAGAGGTCATAGAGCTTGGCGATCACTTCGCTGACCGGCTTGGAGAACTCCAGCACCAGCAGACGGCCACCCGGCTTGAGCACGCGGAACATGGAGGCGAGCGCCTTGTCCTTGTCGGTGACGTTGCGCAGGCCGAAGCCGATGGTAATCACGTCGAAGTGGTTATCCGGGAAGGGGAGCGCCTCGGCATTGGCCTGCACGTAGGAGACGTTGTTGGCGACCCCCAGATTGCGCAGCTTGTCGCGGCCCACTTTCAGCATGGAGTCGTTGATATCCGCCAGCACCACCTGACCGGTCTCGCCGACGATGCGGGAGAACTTGGCGGTCAAGTCACCGGTACCACCGGCCAGATCCAGCACCTTCTGGCCCTTGCGCACACCGGAACAGTCGATGGTGAAGCGCTTCCACAGGCGGTGGATGCCGAACGACATCAGATCGTTCATCAGATCATACTTGGCTGCCACCGAATGGAAGACACCTGCTACCAGAGTTTCCTTCTCGGTCGCGGCCACGGTTTTAAAGCCAAAATGCGTTGTCGTTGCTTGTTCTGACATCCCTTAAACACCCATAGAGCAAAGAATGGCCGCCAGTTTACCAGAGCCACTGGCGTCCGGACACCTTAAACCCGGCTCGCAACCAACTGCATGCCCAGCACCACCATGGCCAGACAGAGGAAGAGGTTGAGACCGATGTTGAGCAGCGCTTTCAGATAGGCCCCATGTTGAGCCAGCACGACCGTATCGAGGGCAAAGGAAGAAAACGTGGTCAGGGCACCGAGGATCCCCACCATCAGCAGCGGCTTCATCGGGTGTTCTACCACATGACCATGACTGATGAGGGCGAACGCCACCCCCATGATGAAAGAGCCCACCACGTTGACCACCAGAGTCCCGTAAGGAAAGTGGCGCCCCAGCAGCAAGGCCATCAGTTCGGCAATTCCAAAACGAAGGCAGGCGCCGATGGCGCCCCCTGCAGCAACATAGAACCAGGTTTGCATGGTGTCACTCCCTCAGGGTCAGGCCGCCATTATGTCGCAATGGCGGCCCTTGTGCCCAGAGGCGGAACTAATCGACATCCAGCCTGCTTGAAATCTCAGCGGCGAAAATCGATGGGCTCGGGCTGACCCAGCACGATTTCGGTCTGGGCCGGGCGGGTCTGGGCAATCACCTTACCGTGACGAATTGAATAACGCACTGGCACCTGACGGCGCACCGCATCGAAGCCGTTCTCGGCAGGCAGGATCAACAGGTTGGCCGGTTTGCCCACCTCGATACCATAGCGATCCCGCACATTCAGGGTGCGGGCGCTGTGGCTGCTGATCAGCTTCAGACCGTCGTTGATCTGCTCGTAACCCATGATCTGGCAGACATGCAGCCCCATGTGCAGCACCTGCAACATGTTGGCAGTGCCCATGGGGTACCAGGGATCGAACACGTCGTCGTGACCGAAGCAGACATTGATGTTCGCCTCCAGCATCTCCTTCACCCGGGTAATACCGCGGCGTTTGGGATAGGTATCGAACCGCCCCTGCAGGTGAATGTTCACCAGCGGATTGGCCACGAAGTTGATGTCTGCCATCTTGAGCAACCGGAACAGGCGGGAAGCATAAGCGCCGTTGTAGGAGTGCATGGCGGTGGTGTGACTGGCCGTCACCCGATGGCCGATACCCCGCTCGTAGGCCAGGGTTGCCAGCGTCTCGATAAAGCGGGACTGCTCGTCATCGATCTCGTCGCAGTGCACATCGACCAGAACCTGATACTTCTCCGCAAGATCGAAGATGTAATGCAGACTTTCGACCCCATATTCCCGGGTAAACTCGAAATGGGGAATAGCACCGATCACATCGGCCCCCAGCTTGAGCGCCTCCTCCAGCAGTGCCTTGCCGTTGGGGTAGGAGAGGATCCCCTCCTGCGGGAAGGCGACGATCTGCAGCTCCACCCACTCCTTCATCTCCTCCCGCACCTCCAGCATCGCCTTGAGCGCCACCAGATTGGGGTCGGAGACATCGACGTGAGTACGCACAAACTGGATGCCGTTGGCGATCTGCCACTTCAGTGTCTGGATGGCGCGCTGCTTCACATCCTCATTGGTCAGCAGCGCCTTGCGCTCGGCCCAGCGCTCGATCCCCTCGAACAGAGTGCCGGAGAGGTTCCAGCTCGGCTCGCCCGCCGTCTGGGTGGTATCGAGGTGAATGTGGGGTTCGATAAAGGGAGCGATCGCCAGACCGCCCTCCCCGTCCAGCACCCGACCGGCGACGGCATGTTCGTCATGGGGTTCGATGGCGGTGATGACCCCATCCTGACAGCGGATCTGCCAAAATCCTTCCCGATCGGCCAAACGAATATGTTGAATCAGCATTTGTTAGCTTCCTGTACCAGAACCGGCCGCTGGGTGAGGCGAACCAGAATGAAATAGGTGAAGGCGGCGCCCAATACCGCGTTGAGTGGCACTATGCCCGGCAGCCACTTGCCGACAGCCACCCCGACTGCCATGGCGACCAGCGCCTGCCAGCGCACCGTCTCGAACTGCTGATCGGCAAATTGACGGTAACGCTCACGATTGAGCAGGAAATCCATGATGATAATGCCACCAATCGGGGGAATTGCCGTACTCAAAAAGGCCAGCCAGCCGACAAAGTTGTTATAGAGCCAGAGGGCACAGGCGGTACCGACGAGGCCGTTGATCACGCTGAGCGGCTTGCTCTTGAGACCGGTAATGTTGGCAAAACCGAGGCCGGAGGCGTAGAGGGCGTTGTCGTTGGTGGTCCAGATATTGAGGCCCAGCACCAGAATGGCGGGGATCAGCAGCCCCTGCATCAGCATCACTTCCGAGATATCAGCCTGACCGGTAACAGCCGCACCAGCTGCACCAAAGACGAACATCAGAGTGTTGCCCAAAAAAAACGCCACCATGGTAATCATGACGGCGCCCCAGGGTTTGCGACCAAACCGAACAAAGTCGGCGGTCAGGGTTCCTGCACTGATAAAGGAACCGACCACCATGGTCAATGCCGTGGTGAACTCGATGGGATTGCTTGGTTGCACCTGCTGCAACGCCGCCATGCCACCGGTCGAGGTTACCGCCAGCCAGACCGAGTAACCACCGAGCAGTGCAATGGCCGGTACGGCCACAAAGCTCAGTACCATCAGGGCGGAGATCCCGAAGTAGACGGTCACCGTCATTAAAATACCCGAAATGGCGATCAGCCAGTTCACATCGATCCCGGTCGCCTTCTGCACCGGCAGCGCAAACATGGCGACGCCAACGCCAAACCAGCCGACCTGAGTACCGCCCAGCAGCAGGGACGGCAGCCAGGAACCTTTCACCCCAAACGAGTAGCGCGCCAACAGATGGGTAGAGAGACCGGTTGAAGCACCGATATAACCGAGACAGGCAGTGTAGATCCCCAGCAGCAAATTGCCGAGCAGTACCGCCTTGATGAAATCATCGAACACCAAGCCGGTGCCCAGCGCACCACCGGTCCACATGCTGGCAGAGAAGAAGGTCAGGCCGAGCATCACCAGCATCAGCGACAGCACACCTTTGCGCCCCTTGGCGGGAACCGCCCCCAAACAGTATTCGTTATCCTGCGCCATGCTCTCTCTCCACGTAATAGGCAAAACGCGCCGGATTTTACATGTAAAACGTTTTACGTCAATCAATCATGGTTAAATCTCTGGATAAAACCATCAATAGCAGTCAAATGAGTAACACACCGGGACTCAAATCAGCAGATAAACTGTGTCGACTGCAAGCAGAGGGGGGTTGCGGGAATAGGGAATGTAGGGGGATATAAGAAAACTGACAGATGCAAAAAAGCCTCCCTTTTCAGGGAGGCTTTCTATTTAATGGTGCTGATACCCAGAATCGAACTGGGGACCTCATCCTTACCAAGGATGCGCTCTACCGACTGAGCCATATCAGCACACTAACCGGTAAAGACCACGCTGGGCGTAATCTTGAAATTGGGTGCCTGGCAGTGTCCTACTCTCGCATGGCGAATGCCACACTACCATCGGCGCTACCGCGTTTCACTTCT